>JACQHZ010000318.1 GCA_016198745.1 Verrucomicrobiota bacterium | reverse complement strand
GCGGCAGCCTGTCGGGAAGGATGAGACGGGAGCAGATCCTGACACCGCGTTGTTGATCGCGCTGAGCAGAGTGAAAAAAGGCGCCGAGATGGAAGTAATGCACCCGGGCGCCGTCCGTCAGTCGGGAGTATCGCTTGCCCCCTCAATGACACAGCGGAATCCGCGGTCGGCGGCGCGGCACCAAGTCAAGCCAAGACCGCGATAGGACGAGAGAAGGACATCCTGTGATTTGCTGTTCCAGGCCCCGCCGCGAAGCGTATGCGCGTTGTTGTCTTCTCCATAGCGATCCATACACCATTCCCAGACGTTGCCCGCCAGGTCGTGAATTCCAAAGCGGTTGGGGTTGAAGCTCCCCACCGGAGATGTGTGGCGATAACCATCCTCTGTCACCGCATAGTTTCCCGCCTGCGGCGGCGGCGGCCAGGCTTTGCCCCACGGATAAACCGGCGCGATGAAGGCCGCGAACGAGGCGGCCACAAGACCCGTTTCCTTCCTGCACCCCGCTGCCATGCTCCATTCAGCATCCGTGGGCAGACGGTAACGCTGATGCGCGGTGAGCCAGCCCTCCTTGCGCTCTTTTTTCGTCAACCACTTGCAAAATGCCATTGCATCCTCCCAACTGACACAAACCACGGGATACGTTGGTTCCTGGGGGAAGCCCGGCGTTCGCCACTCACTTGCGTTGTTGCGCGCCGTGGCATTCGCAAATGTCTCAAAGTCGCGCACGCGCGTTTCCCACATCCCGAAGAGGACATCGCCGACCTGCACGAACTTCATTCCGAGGCTGTTCTCCCAATCGCTCGATCCGGATGACGGTTGACGCGAAAGCGCCTCCGCACTTGACGCGACGGATCGTTCCTCCTGGCGAATTCTGCCGTGGCAGAAGGCAAGGCCGCTCAGATAAATCAGAAAAAAGACAAACCAGACGGTCAGAAACGTCTTGAACCAGCGCGGCATCAGTTTGTGCCGGAGGTTGCGACGCCACTCGACGGATTGCCATTGCGGCTGAACCGGGTCTATTCGTGACACCGGCAACGGACGGGCGTGAGCGCCAAAAACGAATTGAATTTCCTGGCGTCGAGAGCCGCACACAAATGCGAAGGCCATGCCGAATTTTCTTCTCCGTCTTGAAAAATGGGGGACTTGAGCGCGACACTCGCCGCACTCCGGGCACGCGCCCGCCCGCCTTGGCAGGGGCGCGCCGCAATTGGAGCAACAAAACGAACCCATAGTGTGGATCAATCTAAAGGCGTTTCATCCCCTTGTCAAACGAGCGGATGACAAGGCGGTGACGCCTTTGGAATGTAAGCATCCTCTTTCCATCACCGGATGGGAAACGGCGATTTGATTGGTTCGCCAGGAAACGACTGCGGGCAGTTGCACGCGACGACTTGTTGAAAAAAAACAGCTTGAATCCCGTCTGCCGTAATGGTTGGGGAGAATTTGCGCGTTCAACGACCGATATCGAGCAAGCTGAACCGGGCGCCGGAATCACTCTTTTTCACCAACACATCCCCCTTGCCGTCTTTGCCCCTTCGAATGGCGCCGACCTGATAGCGCTGGGATTGCAATTCAAAGAAATCACCTTCGGCAACTTGAATCCGGCGGTTTTCGGGAAGGAAAATCAGTGTGGCAATCCAGTCGTCCGTAAACGCTGGTTTGCCCTTGATCAATGTAACCGGACGTTTACCTTCCTTCTGGATAACCAGTTCCGAGACATCCACTTTGCGAACATAACCCTTGATTGTGGGGTCAGATTGATCTTCGAATTTCTCCGTGAATTTCACAATCTTCCAGCCAGGAAATTCCGGATCGGGAATGGGTTCGCCCACCTTGACGAAGTAACTCTTCCGTCCATCCAGCCGCCGCATCGAGAAAATCTGTCCGCGAACGGATTCTCCGATGCCCTCGAAAAGAAACGGAACTGGCGTTGGGATGACATCCATCACGCGAAGCCTGATCGCCGGGTCCGGCCTGCTTCCAGCATCCGTGGGATTCGTCTTGGACAGGTACTCTTCGATATTGGTGAACTCATCGCCGTCCGAGTCCATGTTGGCGATTCCAGGAACAAGCTTCAACTGATGATCCACCAACCACCGGATCGGGATGCCTTCGAAGAGTTCAGCGTAGATTTTTTCGATTTCAAGACGCTCAGGTCCTTTTTCCGGATCGGGCGCGATCATCACCGGAGCGATGAAAAGCCGATGCGCGTTGGTTTGCCATGACGGCGTCATCGTCAACCTGATCAGGATCGTCCTGAATCCAACAGCATCAAAAGGGCGATCAGAAACGGATGGAGGGCGCAATGGCGGAAATCCATTTCGGGATGAGGCATCCAGATGGTTTGCGCGCATCATGAGCACAATCGAACACCCCACCAGGAGCAGCATGACCGCGAGACTCAAAACGCGTTCGTAAGACTGAGCGAACCAGATTCGCATTGCTCCCGTTTGCATGCCGCAACATGCCACAAGAATTCGTGCAGCGCAAACCGGGGATATATCCGCAATCTGAGATGTGCATCATTTTTGGCGAACACGGCGGCGGCGGCGGCATGTGATCAAATCGAACATTGTCAAAATAAGATCGGTCAGTTAGACTCTCCCGTGACTCATGTGAATTGAAGTCGAGGGTGGCGCTGTCCTGCTCATTTGGTTGCGGCTCTGCCGCGTTATGTTAGGGAACGGATTGCGCAGTGAACGTCTCGAAAAAGGCATTGAACGTCTTCTCGCGTTGTTCCTTGAGCGTCCAAAGATTGTCGGATTGTTCTTTGAGGGCGGGTTTTCCATCGGGAAGGTAGAGATTGTTCACCAGCAATTCAGCCCGTTTTGGCGCCGGCAGGTCCTTCTGCCGGGCCAGCTCCTTCCATGCCTCGCCGCGCAGGACGTATCGGGTGGCCCAACCTCTCGCCAGTTCGACGCTGTAATAGGGCGATCCCGTGAGCGCCTGACTCCGGGTGGCCCCCGCCAGAGAGGTCAACAGGTTGGTGAATTGTTCTCCCGATATGCCCGCAGGCAACGCGGTGATATGGATGATGATGCTGCCCGGTCGGCAAAAGTGGCGGTAATGGCCTTGGATATGGACTGCGTCTTTGAACTCGAACGCATCGAGCGCCAATACAAGAGGGCGATGCACCGTCCACCAGTTGGCAAACGCGACCAGTCCGATCACAAGCAGGAGCAACAAGCCGTAAAACACCTGGTCCCGTTTGTATTTCCTGTGATGCTGGTCCACTCCTTCAAGACGCTGAAAATTGGCTTTTTTTGTTTCCGCCGACGGTTTCTTTTGCGGCGGATGTTTTTCTTCCGCATCGTCCTCATGCCGCATCGGTTTGGTTGGAGTTTCGCGTGCGGCCTTTTCGCTGTCCAGGCGTCCCAACACTTCGCTGAGTTTTGGAGGGCGCGACGCCGTTTCTTCAGTCGAAGGGAGGGCGGAAATTTCTCCGGTGGATTTGCCTTTCACCCGTTCAAATACAAAGGCCACTCTTCCCTGCCCGCCCAGGTTCACCTGGTCGCCGGACGCCAGCACCACCGGTCGCGAGATTTTCACGCTGTTGAGAAAAGTGCCGTTGATCGAATCCATGTCCGTCAAAATCACGTCGCCATTGGGGCGGGCTTCAAACCGCGCATGACATCTGGATACGACCGGATGCTGAACGACAAAATCCGCCGCTGCCGCGTCTCGCCCCATGGTCAGGCCGTCGCGGCCGATGGGGATTCGCTCCCCGGAAACGTCACCAACCCTGATGAGATAACCGAATGTTTTTGACATGACACGGAACTACTCAGGTTCATGGGTTCAGCGGTTCAGGGTTTCATGGTTGACGCACCCTTCCCAGGGTGGTTTTGCCACAACCGGATTTAAGGTGAAAACCGCCTGCCTGTCCATGGTCGCACCTGTCTGCCAGAGCACAGGCAGGCGCAGACAGGCTAACCGTTGAACCGTGAACCTGGAACCGTTGAACCATGCCGGTTTTCACGTTCAGCCAGCAATTCGCTCAGAAGATGATAGTCCTGGGTGCGGTTGAAGGCTTCCAGTTTTTCAACCAGCCCTTCCTCGCCCGGATGAAGGAAGGATCCCCCTTCACAGGCCAGACCTTCATCGGAAAGCCCCAGAAAGATGGTGATGTCTTTGCCCCTGCCGTGCAAGGCTGACCGTGCCACATCCATCAATCGCGGAGGTGAATACTCTCCTTTCCTGAAACTCTGTTCCAGGATTGTTCCGACAGCGGCATAGGTCGGATTTAGATGCAGGTTGATCTTGACACCGTGTTGTCGGACCAGATCGTTCAAATAATCAATTGCCCGGTGGATATCCAGGATGGCCTCCGCGTCCGACATGTCCATGACCGGTTTCTGCATGAAATAACATTTCAACTGGAATTTGTAGTCTGCCAGCATTTCGACCAACTTCTCGAATGTTTTGAGTTCCAGCCCTTTGAAGAACACCTCATTCCTGATCCGATCATCAAACACTTCAAATCCGACGCCAAGTTCAAGCGTGGTGGGTGTGTCGCCCTCCTCCATGGCGCGGGCGATAAACTCCAGCTCCTCAAAATCAACATATTCAGCTCTGGTTTCAAGGGACAAGACTGACAAATTGGGCAGGTGGAGATTGAGTTTGGCGATGAGATACATGAGCGCAGTCGAGGAAAACGTCGCCTCATCCAGAACCGATCCATTGTTGCTGACAATGACTTTTTTGAGGACATGGCGTTGTTCCAAGACCTCCGGGCGACTGAAGACATCATCCATTTGAGCCATGAGGGCTTTGAAGTTCACATGCGTTTTCGACATCTTGGACGGCAGATTGCAGCCCAGACAGCGCGACCAACGACATGCCTGGGAATAGAACACGATAAAAAGGATCTTTCCCTCCAGCGACTCTTGAAACCACATCTGAACGGGGCGATTGGGATCGTGGCCCTCGTTGAAGCGATAGTTCTTGCGGCCGATTTCGGTTCCAATCAGGATTTGCTTTTCAATGCGCTGATGATTCTGAACGACATCTTCCATGGAAGTTTCCTCAATTTTCAGCAGCCGCACCAAGGGGAAGGAGTTTCGCCGTTGGCTTCGATTCGCGCGATGCTTTACACCTGCGTTCGCCAGTTTATGCCGAACCGGTTGCATGGCAACAAGCAAAAAAACAAACAAGCCCTCCTGCTGTGTGGATTTCAGTTCCCGGTGGATGCGGAAACCGACGCGCATTCGGATTGTCCGCAAGGCTCGCAGATGTTACCATTGTGCTCATGATGAAACTCATGTTCAAATCACTGGTGTTCGGAGCGATGGTCTGCGGTTCAGGCATTGTTGCGGATGAAATCCACGAGGCGGTCCGCGCCGGTGACATCGGCAAGATTCAGGCGCTCCTCGCCGCGAATCCCGAGGCGGTCAACGCAAAAGCGAAGAGCGGGGGCGCCACGCCTCTTCATGTGGCGATGCTCAAGGGCAATATCGAGGTGGTCAAGGCGCTCCTCGCCGCCAAGCCCGAAATCAACGCCATTGACAGCGGCCATCGCGAGACCCCGCTTTATGCCGCGGCCGGCAGCGGAAGAAAAGAGATCGTCGAATTGCTCATTGGCAATGGGGCGGATGTGAACGCGAAGGCGCGCGACGGTTCCACTGCCCTGCACACTGCTGCAAGGAAACATCACAAGGAAATCGTGGCGATCCTCCTGGCGAACAAGGCGGATGCCAATGCCGTGGAAAACACGGGCGGCCTCACGCCGCTGCATCTGGCCGCCTCCGTGCGGCCAACCGTCTTCACCTACCAGGGAAGTTTGCAGGCTGCCAAGACGGAGATGGAAAATTCCTTCAAGGAAATTGTTGATCTGCTGTTGGCAAACAACGCCGACATCAATGCCAGGTCGAAGAACGGCAGGACGCCGCTGCAACTGGCCGTTGACCGGAAATGTGAGAACATGGCGGAGCTTCTCCGCAAACACGGCGCCAAGGAATAGGGAAGGCGCCAAAAATCCGGTTGAGGCGCCATGACTCTTTCGGCACAAAACAGGACACTACCGGGAACGCGATCATTATGAATGAACCATCTCAACTTCACGCAAAGATTCAATCCAAGAGAGTCCTCATCGGCTGCACGATCGAGAGCGCTTCACCCGCCACAGCCGAATTGGCGGCAATGATCGGCTTCGACGTGATCTGGGCCGACATGGAGCATCACGGCCTCAGCCTTCTCGATGCGCAGATGCTCGGTCAGGCGGCAAAGGCGGGCGGTGCGATGACGATCCTGCGCGTGCCGAGTGCCGCGCGGCCGCACGTGTTGGGCGGCCTCGAACGGGGCGCAGACATGATCATGGCGCCGATGGTCGAAAGCGCCGACACGGCCCGGCAAATGGTCGAGTTCGGGAAATACAAGCCTCTCGGCAACCGTGGATTCGTCGGCAGCTCGCGCGGTGTCGGTTACGGCCTTGGCGCTCCACTGGCGAACATGGAACGGGCGAACCGCGAATCGCACCTCTTCGTGCAGATCGAAACAATCGAGGGGGTGAAACGCTGCAAGGAGATTCTGTCAGTCGAGGGGATCAGCGGAGCGGTGATCGGTCCGGCCGATCTCTCCGTTTCGATGGGAAAACCCCTGGCGTTCGACGATCAAGAGTTCGTCCAGATTTTCTGCGGCCTCATTCGCGCCGTCCGCGTTCAGAACAAAATCGCGGTTGCGGCCACGGGCAATCCTGCGCTGGTGAAGGCCGCCATCCAGGCTGGCGCCCAAATCATTGTCACCACGGGCGAACGTCCCGTCCTCAAGGCCGGCTGGCAGCAGAACCTGAAGGACATGGCAGCGCTGATTCATGCGTAGGGACGAAGTCTGGTTGATCCGCCTCGACTCTGCGGTTGGCGCTGAAATAAGAAGACGCGCCCTGCGATTGTCAAGCTGGCCGGGTTCACCCGCAAAATCATCCATTGTTTATTTCGGTTATCAAGCGCCAGCGAAGCTTCGCCTGCCTGTGTGACGGCAGACATGCCTCAAACCGATGCGTCGGATTGTGCAGGGGCGGTCCCGCTTTGGCGGGGCCTACCTATGGTATGGAGCGGGAGGGGATCCCCCTATCGAAGGGGGACAGGTAAACCCCTCCCCTACATCGCGAACTCGTCATGAGACTCGTCAGTTGCCGAGGTCCGCCGTGGCGGACGAATCACGATTTCGGGTTATGAAGGCAGATGGTTCTTCCATGGCAATGTGTATAAATGATCTGGAAAAAATGAAGCGCGGCGTATAAAAGGACGACTTCCCATCATGAACCAGAAAACCATCTCTGTCATCGCGCTGAGCAATCGCGATTTCCCGAGTTTTGCCGCGAAGGTTGCGGAGGCGGTTCAATGGATCGAACTCGCGGCGAACCAGGGCGCCGACCTCGCCGTGCTGCCGGAGGCCATCAATCTTTACAAGGGGGACGGTCCCGGCAATCCCAATGCGCTCTCGTGGGAGGAGGCCGCGCTGGACGATTGGCAAGGGCAGACCGCCGCGCTTTTCGAGGCCGCCGTTCGATTCAAGATCGCAGTCGCCATCCCGGTCGTCACCCGCGAGCGCGGTCATCTCACCAACTCCTTTTTTCTGGTTTCAAAGGCGGGGAAGGTGTTGGGGCGCTATCAAAAAATGCAACCGACCGCCGGTGAACTGGAGCATGGGGTGATCCCCGGCGAACCGGGCGTCTTCGAATGGGAGGGCCTCAAGATTGGCGGCGGGATATGTTTCGACACGAATTTCCCGCGCGTCTTCGATCTGCAGGCGCAGCAGGGCGCGCAGTTGTTTCTGGTGGCGAGCCTCTGGCCGGGGGGCAGCGCGCTGAACTATTACGCGCTGCGCCATTCCACGCCCATTGCGTTGGCCTATCCCGCCTGGAGCCGGATCATTGACATCGACGGGCGGGAAGTGGCCGAGGGCGGCTACCGGCACGAAACCTTGCGTTTCGGATTCGGCGCCCCCGTCTATACGGCCACGCTCAACTTCGATCGCGTGACGCTTTACGGCGACCTCAACCAGCAAAAAATGGATGCGGTGCAGCGGACGTACGGCGGCCAGGTGCGCATCCGTTTCGATCAACAGAACTGTCTTTTCTTCCTGGAATCGCGCAGCATGGAACTCACGGTGCAGGATGTGATGAAACGATTTGAACTGGTTCCCGCACGCGATTATTTTTCCCGGTTCAAGATGAACTGACAATTCTCCATGAAAAAACATCGCGTCGCCGTGGTGGGCTGCGGCGCCCTGGCTCAGGGCGCGCACCTGCCGAATTGCCGGCAAAATCCCCGGATCGAATTGATTGCCACGTGCGATCTTGATCGCAACACCGCAGAGAAATGCCGGGAACAGTTCGGCGCAAGCCGCACCGAGACGGATTGGCGTCGGATTGTGGAGGCAAAGGACGTTGATCTTTGCATCCTCTGCACGCACGTCAATTTGCGCGGCGAGTTCATCATCCCCGCGTTGGAATCGGGAAAGCCGGTTTATACCGAGAAACCGTTGGCGCCCAATCGGTCGGAGATGATTCAGATCGTGCAGGCGTCGCGGCGGACCGGCAAATCGGTTTGCGTGGGGCACAACCGCCGGTCGGGACCCGCCGTGCTGGAGTTCAAGCGTCTGCTCGACAAGGCGCGGAAAACCGCCGCGTCGTTCCTTCCGAGCGTGGACCGTTCAGAAGGCCGCCCGGTGTTGCCCGAAGAGAAGGGGTTGCAATTGCTCATCCGCGTCAATGACGATCTCCGAAGCTGGAAGCACTGGGTCTATGGCGACCAGGAGGGGGTTCTTTTCGCCGAGATGGTGCACTTCATTGATCTGGCGCTCTGGTTCAATGATGCGCCGCTGGTTCGGGTCTTTGCCGAGGGATCAAGCCGCGGCAATTTTGCGCTGTTGCTGCGGTTTGCCGACGGTTCGATCACCAACATGCACCACACGATGGTCGGCCATTTCGATTATCCGAAGGAACTGTTCGAGGCGACGCTCCGCAACATCACCATCGCCATGGATCAACACATCGAGGTGCGGCAAATCGGGTTGCTCGATGAACCCGTGCAGCGTTTTTTTCCGTTCTCATCCGCGCCGGGACGAAGCGACGGGCAGGGCATGCAAGGGTACATGCAGGCGGTGCAGGAACAACTTCAAGGGGTGAAATCGCCCGATGATCATATTCGCTGGATCGGAGTCAACAAAGGGCACGCCGCGCACCTCGACCGTTTTCTTGATCACATCGAAGGCCGGGGTCCGAACCCATGCGACATCGAGGGCGCAGTGGCGGTCAATTCCGTCGCGCTCAAGTTGCTCGAATCCGTGCGGCTTGGCCTGCCTGTGGCGGTCGGACCGGAGGATTGGCACATTCCGTGAGCGCGCCCGGATTCGACGAAATTTTGCCGGGACTTCATCGTTGGCGCAGCGGCCTGCGAGGCGCGCAGCAGCCGGTCAATTCGTATGTCCGGATCGAATCGGGCGGCGCCGCGCTCATTGATCCCGCCGCCGACCTCACGCCGGATAAACTCCATGGCATCGGCGTGCGGCGGGTCGCGGACATTGTGATCACGCATTTCCAGGCGGAAAACGCCGCGGGCTGCGTGAATTTTCCCGACGCGCGTGTTCACGCGCCTGCCGGCGACGAGCATCTTGCTGGAGGGCGTGAGGCTTATGAGCAGATGATCGAGAAATGGCCTGCGCCGTGGGACTGGACGACGCGCGGCAACTATCGGGGGCATCTTGCCGGCGCACGCAACGAACGTCCGTTGGAACGGCCGCTGCGGTTCGACGCGCCGCTGACGGACGGTGCGGAGGCGGCCGGATTCCGGGTCGTCCGCACGCCCGGCCACGGCAAGAACGCGGTGACGTTGATCGCTGAAATCTCGGGGAACCGCGTTGGGTTCTGCGGCGATCTCGTTTGTGATGGCGGCCAACTTTGGAACTGGTTCGATTGCGATTGGGATTACGGTTTGCAAACCGGACAGCACACACTTTGCAGATCGGCAGAACGGTTGCAACGCGAGCCGATCCATCTGCTGTGTCCCGCTCACGGAGGAACGATTCGCGATCCATCCGCGTCTCTCGCGCTCCTGGTCGAACGGCTTGCGGCGGTTCTCGGCGACACCGAGATGGTCAGCGAGGTCCCCATCAATCTTCCGGAGAAGGACAGCCCAGCGCGCGGTTTCCGCGAGATTCTTCCGTGCCTGCACCAATGGCGGGACGGCAATTGCGCCGTGCTGGTCTCGGAGACGGGGCATGCGCTCATGGTAGATGACGGGCTTTGCTGCTGGACGCCGTTGCTGGAACGCGCGGCGCATCACCGCGCGGTGATCGCCGATCTCAAGCGCGCGTTGGGCATCCGCAAGATCGAGGTGATCGTGCCGACGCACTACCATGGCGACCATATCGAGAACATCCCCGACCTGGCCGCGATGGAAGGAAGCGAGG
Organism: Verrucomicrobiota bacterium; assembly: GCA_016198745.1. Classification (GTDB taxonomy): domain Bacteria; phylum Verrucomicrobiota; class Verrucomicrobiia; order JABWAM01; family JABWAM01; genus JACQHZ01. The sequence continues at coordinate 6,990 of JACQHZ010000318.1, read as the reverse complement.
TCGTATGTCTCGATGTCGTGGCAGAAGTGATCGAACACCCCGATCGGTTCAACCTCGCTTCCGCATTGCCATGGTACGGAACCCATCATGACAGCGTGACGGTGCATCGCAAGCTTCCGGATGGCGCGCGCCTGCGCTGGCGCGAATTCGATCTCGAATTCTTCCACCTCGGCGGACAGACGCACTATGCGCTTGGCTTGGCAGCGGACATTCACAGCACGCGCACACTGTTTGTGGGCGACGCCTTTCATCTTTGCAAGATGCTGTGCGAGCCGGTGCTTTGCTGGAACAAGGCCGATCCCGCCACGGCGGGTTGGCCGTACGCCTGCGACCGGATGCTTGAACGCAAACCCGATCTCCTGGTTTGCGGCCACGGCAGCGCCGTCCGCAATCCCGTGCCGTTGCTCCGCCGATGCCGCGAGGCGTGGCAGACGCGGTTTCAACAGTTCAAGGCCCTGAGCGCGAGGGCAGACCTGCGCAAATTCTTCGACCCGTTTCTTTGATGTTACAGCCCCTGTCCTGCTAAACAATTTAAAAAAACCGGAATGAAGGCTTGCACTGTGCCGTCAAATTTGTTTCAACGCGCATGGAGTCTGAGACTCCTTTTATCGAATGATGGTGAAGAATGGCACTCCGTGGTCGGTTCAGGACACGCTGACGCTCTATAATATTGAGAATTGGGGCGGCGGCTATTTTTCGGTCAATCCGAAGGGAGACATTTCGGTGTCGCCCATCCAGGACAAGGGACCCAGCCTTGACCTGATGGATGTGCTGGCCGGGGCCAGATCGCGCGGGCTTGCCCTGCCGCTTCTGATACGATTCCACGACCTGCTGCGCCATCGCGTGGAAAGCATCAACGAATCCTTTCGCGCCGCCATCGTGGAAAGCAACTATCGCGGAAATTATTTCGGCGTCTTTCCCATCAAGGTCAACCAGCTCCGGGAGGTGGTCGAGGAGATCATAGACGCGGGCAAACCCCATCATTTCGGCCTTGAGGTCGGCAGCAAGCCCGAACTCTTTGCGGCGATGGCGGTCCATCACGATCCCGAGAGCCTCATCGTTTGCAACGGCTACAAGGACCCCCAGTTCATCCGCGTTGCGTTGAGCGGACGCAAGCTCGGGAAAAAGGTGATCCTGGTTGTCGAGAAGCCGGAAGAACTGGGACATATCATTGCGGTGTCGAGGGAAGTCGGAGTTGAGCCGATGATCGGCATCCGGGTGAGGCTGCTGTCGAAAAGCGCCGGCAAATGGGCCTTGTCAGGGGGTGAGAATGCGAAATTCGGGCTTTCCACAACCGAACTGCTCGAAGCCGTCGAGATGCTGAAACGCGAGAAACTCGATCACTGCTTCAAGCTGCTTCATTTCCACATCGGCTCCCAAATCCCCGACATCGCCATCGTCAAAAAGGCGGTGCGGGAGGCGAGCCGTTACTACGCCAAGCTCCGGCAGATGAATTGCGCGGTCGAATTTATTGACGTGGGCGGCGGGTTGGGGGTGGATTATGACGGCAGCCGGTCTTCCTTCGACAGTTCCACCAATTATTCGCTGCAAGAGTACACCGCCGACATCGTCTATAACATCATGGAAATCTGCGACGCCGAGAAAGTGCCCCACCCGCACATCGTCAGCGAGAGCGGGCGCGCGGTGGTGGCGCATCATTCCGTGCTGGTCGTGGACCTTTTTGGCTCGATCCAGAAGGACGATCCTTCCCGGCTTCTGTGGCCGGAGAAGGACGATCTCAGAATTGTCCAGCAGCTTTTTGAGATTCGCGACGGATTGAACAAGCGCAATCGCCGCGAAACCCTTCATGACGCCCAGGCGTTGAAGGAAGAAGCGCAATCCATGTTCGATCTCGGCCTTCTCGATCTGAAGATGAAGGCCAAGGTTGAGTCGCTCTTCTGGCAGATCGCAACCCAGGTTGTCTCCCTTTATCAGGGCGCCCGCGTCATCCCCGAAGAAATTCGCGATCTCGAAAATCAGGTCTGCGATCAATATCTCTGCAATTTCTCGGTCTTTCAATCCCTCCTGGATCATTGGGCGCTGGGGCAGCTCTTTCCCATCGTGCCGATTCACCGTCTGAATGAACAGCCGTTGCGCAACGGCATCCTCGTGGACATCACCTGCGATTCCGACGGGAAAATTTCCAAGTTCATCGATCTGCAGGACATTCGCGAAACCCTGCCGCTTCACGCTTGCAACGGCAAACCGTATCACATCGGCATCTTTCTCATGGGCGCCTATCAGGACATCATGGGCGATCTGCACAATCTCTTCGGGCGGGTGAACGAGGCGCACGTCTTTCTCGATCCCGACGAAGAGGGCGGTTTTTACATCGAGGAAATCATCGAAGGCTCCACCATCGGCCAGGTCCTGGGAATGACCCAGTACGATTCCAACGAGCTGGTTCGCAAGATGAAACTCCAGGTGGACCAGGCGATCAAAGAGGACCGGGTCAAGCCCAACGAGGGCATGCGTTTGCTGGACGAATACGAAAAGGGCTTGCGCGAGTACACCTACCTCGATCTCGGAAAAACCTGACGGGCGCGCCCTCATTGCGCCGCAACCAATGCGCGGCGCCCCTCCCTATTCCTTCATCTGAATGGTATCGATGACGGAATCAAAGAGGGCCTGGTCTTCCGCGGTCACTCCGAAGTACCATAAGTGCAGCATGATCGGCACGCGGAACGGTTTGCCGACGGGATCGCGGTTTATTTGAAAACAACTCCACAGGCTTTCCCTCCAAAACATTCCGTTTGAATCCACGCCCCAGGCGTCGTCGCCGTGTTCGATCCCCGGACGCGACGTCGTTCCCCGCCGCATCAGACTCAGGTTTTTTTCCTTGCTCGAAAAGAGACCGGGTTTTTGCCCCTCGTAAATGCCGAACATCGTCTTGGATTCGCCAATGCGAAAGTAATAGACAAAATACCCATCCCGCGGTTCCTTCGCGACCTTGAACGCGGCAGGGCATTGAATCTGAAATGTGACGCCGCTATACGAAATACTGGCGTCGGGGCCTTCGTCCTTCATCGTGGCGCACCCCGCCACACAAACTGCAATCAACAGCGTCGCCCATGCCTTTGGCATTATCATGAGGAAAGTATGCCAGAATCCGCCGTCACTTCAATCCTTCCCGCACATTTTCGTTCTTCACGAGGTTGGGGCGCGTTTTGAAAGAATCGCCTCCGCCAGCAGGAGGTCTTCCGGAGTGGTGATTTTAAGATTGAGCGGATCGCACTCCACCAGCGCAACCGGATGGCCGAGGCGCTCGACGGCCATCGCGTCGTCGGTGACAATGGTTCGGGCGCGGACCAGGGGTTCATACGCCTTTCGAAGCAATTCGGTCCGGAAGGTTTGCGGCGTTTGCGCCGCCCAGAGATGCGAGCGATCCAGGGTCTCCTCAATCTTGAAGCGAAACTCATCCCCGCGCGCCGTCGTAAGGGAGGCCGCCCGTTTGATGGTGTCCTTGACGCGCGCCGCCGGGATGGCCGCGCCGGTTTGACGCGCCGCCATGGCGCAACGAGAGATGATTTCGGCCGTCACCAGCGCGCGCGCGCCGTCGTGAACGAGGACGATTTCGGAATTCCGCGAGATTGCCTGGAGACCGCACCAGACCGAATCCTGACGTTCGATTCCGCCGGGGATCACCGAGATGAGTTTTACGACCCGGTGTTTGGCGGCGAGTTCTCGATATTCCGACCGGCGATCTTCGCGCGCCACCAGAATGATTTCATCCACATCGCGACATCGTTCGAATGCCAGGAGCGCGTGAACAAGCAGGGGCATTCCCGCCATGTGAATCATCAGTTTATCAACGCCCGTCCCCATGCGTTTGCTGCTGCCGCCCGCCAGGATGATCGCCGAGGTCATCGGGCATCCGTGTGATGGTCGCCCCGAGATGTGGCATGCGCGAGATCCGCGAACACCATCCTGCCGGCCACGGTCTGAATCGATCCCGAAACGACGATGTCGGCCTCCTGGCCGATAAGATTCCTGGCCTGATTGACGACAATCATGGTGCCGTCAGGAAGGAAGCCGACCGCCTGGTGGGGTTCCTTGCCCTCACGAACCAGCTTCAACCGCAGGGCTTCGCCGGCCATCAAAGGCTGGCGCAGGATGCCGGCCAGAAGATGGATGTTCAACACGCGCACTTTTTGAAGCTCCGCCACGCGGCCCATGTTGTAATCGGTGGTGGCGATTCGCGCGTTGAGCACGCGCGCCAGGTGCACCATCCGCGCATCAACGTTTTCCGACGAATCGCCGGTCTCGTGAATCTTGATCTCGATGGATGGGTTGGTTTGAAGCTCGTTCAGCAGGTCCAACCCATGCCGCCCGCGCATCCGCCGGCCGGCATCGCCGCTGTCCGCCAGATTTTGCAGCTCCTGCAAGACGAAGCGCGGCACCACCAGCGTGCCTTCCAAAAATCCGCTTTTGCACAGGTCCGCGATCCGTCCATCGATGATCGCGCTTGTGTCGAGCAGGGTCACCTGTTCATGCGGCTCCTGCCGCATGAAACGAACATAAGGAATGATCAGGCTGAATTCATCGCGATTGCTGCGCAGGGCGAGCATGGTGCCAAGATAACCAAAGGTCAGATAGACTAACAGATGGATCACCCATCGGGCGTCCTCGGAGGCGTAATCAAAAAGGCGCGACGCCCAGATCAGGGTCGCGAGCACACAGCCGAGGATCAGACCGAAGGTGGCGCTTGAAAAGGCGCGCAATGACACTCCCTTGATCATGCTGTCGATCAGAATCACAAACAGGCCGAGGGCCAGGCCAAGAAAACTGCCGAGCCAGGGTTCCGACATCCATGCCTTGCTGACGCCGGAGACGTACCAACCAGCCACGCCGCAGCCGGTCAGGAACAAGGAGCGAAAGAAAAGCAGGGTGCGGTCCATGGTTAATCCTTTGAACGAGGTCCTGGTGTGACGCGCTGGCCCGGGACGGGATAACGTTCGTCGGCCTTCTCCCGGTGCAGAAGACCGTGGACACGCCAGTTGTGAACCAGCCGCTTGAGCTCCTCAAAAAGCTGATCGTCGGTGAGAAGCTTGCCGAGCGTGCCCTCGCCCTTTTGCGCGTTCCGCAAGATCGAATCCAACCTCACGGAATTGGATTGCAGTTTGTCGCTCAATTCCGCCAGATTTTTGACGCTCCGCTTCACGTTTGCAATGGTCTCCTCCTCAAAAACCTCCGCGGAGAGCCGGTCGATGGCGTGGTTGAGCTTGCGCACCGCCTCGGCCGCCTGGTTGGCCGCATCGCTGAAATCGAACGGGTCAATTCCCTTCACCCGATCTCCCGCTGCAAGCGGCGGCGCCGTGTTTGAACCCGGAATCGCCACAATGTGCTGATCGCCCAAAAGCCCGGATTGTTTGATGGTGAACCGCGCGTCCTTGCGAATGCCGGTGTTTTCAAACAGGTTGAGTTCCGCTTCGACGCCGTTTCCCTTCGCGTTCAGGACGATCGCCTGGACCTTGCCGACCAGCACGCCCGCGTAAAGCACCTGCGCGCCCGGCACCAGCCCCCCCGCGTTGCTGAACTCCACCACAACCGGATACCCGCCGCGAAAACGATCACCCACCTTGCCGAAATGCAGGATCAAGGCGCACGTCACGACGACGCCCGCGAAAACGAAGATGCCGGCCCGTCGCTCAAGATTTGCCTGGGTATTCATGGTTCAGTCTTTTGCGACTTGCGTCGCGCCGCTTGGATTTCCGTTGGTTCCGAAAAGTTCCTGATCTCTTTCCTCCGAAATGCCGCGAATAAAATGCTGAACCACCGGGTTGATATTCCTTTGTATCTCATCGGGCGACCCGGAAACAAGGATTTTACCCTGATGCAACATCGCGATCCGGCTGCCAACCAGGTAGGCGCTCACCATGTCGTGGGTCACGACCATGGAGGTGACATGGAAATGGTTCGACATTTTCAGGATCAGGCGGTTGATGGAATCGGCGATTTGTGGATCGAGTCCCGTGGTCGGTTCGTCGTAAAGCATGATCCGGGGCCGATGAATGATCGCCCGGGCCAGGCCGACGCGCTTGCGCATGCCGCCCGAGAGTTCGCCCGGTTTTTTATGTTCCTGCCCGTTCATGCCGACCACGTCAAGGGCCTCCTCCACCCGATCCCGGATTTCACTTTCGTTGACGGATCTCTCCTCCAGGAGACTGAAGGCCACGTTGTGAAAAACATCCAGCGAATCGAAGAGCGCAGCGCCCTGGAACAACACGCCGATCTTCTTCCGTATGGGGTTCAGTTCTCTTTCACTTAACGTCGTCAGTTCCTGGCCGTCGATCTTCACGCTGCCGGAGTCCGGTTTCAACAGGCCGGCGATGTGACGGAGCAACACGCTCTTGCCGCAACCGCTCCCGCCGATGATAACCAGCCGCTCGGATTCAGCTGCCTCCAAATCCACGCCCTGGAGCACGGGGACGCCTTTGAAGGACTTGCAAAGCCTGGAGATTTCAATCATGCGAACCCGATGGTAAGAGCGGTCGCCTGACCGCGAAGAGAGTGGGGAAGAAGGGAGACGGGGCGGCCGGATGGCCGGGATGAAATCATGGCGGGATGATTTTGCTCAGGAGCATCGTGGCAAAAAAATTCACGATCAAAATCGAAACCGACGAATTCACCACCGCCTCGGTGGTCGCCTTTCCCACGCCTTCCGCGCCGGCGTCGCAATTCAATCCCTTGTGACAACTGATGAAGACGATGATGAACGCGAAGATGAACACCTTGATGAGTCCCGAATACACGTCGTTGGCCTTGGTGTAAATGTACATGTTGTGCAGATAATAGGCGCCGTCGATGCCCAACACCTCCACGCTGACCACATACGAACAGACGATGCCGGTGAAGATCGACAGCCCTGTCAGCAGCGGCAGCGACAGCGCCATCGCGATCAGCCGCGGCGCCACCAGATAATCCACCGGATGAACCGCCAGCGATCTCAGGGCGTCCAGTTGCTCGGTCACCCGCATGGTGCCGATCTCG
>JACQHZ010000317.1 GCA_016198745.1 Verrucomicrobiota bacterium | reverse complement strand
GTAGCGGCGGTCTATGACCGCCGTAGGGTTGGGGAGGCGACGGTCATAGACCGCCGCTACAGTCTGTCCGCGATTTTTGGTTGGTGTGAAATATGTGGGTTAAGACTGCCGTGGAGATTTTGGTGAAGTTGATTCGAGGTGAAAAACTTCTTGCCAGCGAGGAGTTGGTGAGACTGCCGTGCCGGGTCGTGGTGCGGCGGTCATGTGGGGCGAATCAGCGGAAATGAAGAATGTTTACCACGTTCCACATGGAGGAATGAGGAATGTGAAAAAAGCGGATTGGAATCGGTGGTCTGCAAATCCCGCGGTGCAGGCTGCCAGTGTTTACTCGAGATGGTGCGCATACGGTGCCTTCGAGGTTTATGGCGTGGAAAATGAAGCCCCTTGATCATAAAACAACAGTTTGGCCGAAAGGGCGTCAGCGGAATGCTAAAGCGTGATGGAAGTTGTGGCGATCCCCATTCACTCAAACAAGTCGGAATGGGTCCCCAATCGTTCGAAGATGACTGTTCCGGTCTCCACCTTGTAAAACGAGCAGCCAATCCGGTTCGATATGACACTCCCGCCGCCCCACGTAGTTGCCTTTGAGCGGGTGATCCCTCAACCGGAGAGCCAGTTCCCGCTCATCGATCAGGTCGCCAAAAAATCCGTTCCAGCTTCGCCATGTCCTTGCCCCGCTTCATGGCGCGCTTGACGTCCCGGCGAAATTGACTGGTCCGAGAGGGGGGTCTCACCGAAGACCCAAATCCTTAAAGAGTTCCTCCTTGTTCCTGAAAGACTTCACGCCAACCCGACGATCCGTCTGGTCAAACACCTTCCGGGTCACGCGATTAGAAACCCGAATATCAAACGGAATCCCCCGGTGCAGTTTTACCTGTTGAAAAAACAGCTTGATCGCCTCGGATGTGGACAATCCCAACTGACGGAAAAGTTCCTCTGCCGAGGTCTTCAACTCCGGCGCCATCCGGGCATGGATCATGACGGTTCTGGCCATAGGCAACTCCTTTCGTCCTGTGTATCTCATTTGAGATACTTTACAAGCGCCATGTTTGATTTCATGACCCCAAATCCACCAGGACCAAAAGCAAAAGCGTTCCATAGAAAATGGATAAAGGGATGGAGATCTGCTTGGCAGTCACGGCTGCCGCAGCCATGCGGCACACGCGGCTCCACCGCTCGTGGCGGTGGCAGGCGCCTGTCCCGCTCCAAGCGGGATGTCCAAAATCGGCGGTTCGCTGATTTCCTCGAATGAAGCGTCATGCTTCACATCATTCATCTTTTCTGGAAGAGGGCGCGCGGCGGTTGGCTGTGGCTTGACGCAGGAGTTCCATGAATTCCTTGATCTTCTTTTCACGCCCCATTTCCGTCGGCGTGTAATACTTTTTTTTGACCGGCATGAACTCCTGCTCCACGTGGTGCATGGGATGATCGTGGGAGTACTGATAGCCTTCGCCGTGCCCCAGTTTTTTCGAACCTTTGTAATGGGTGTCGCGCAGAGCTTTCGGCACCTCCTGCAAACGCCCCGCCTTCACGTCCTCCAACGCCGCGTCGATGGCCAGGATGGAGGTGTTGCTCTTGGGCGCGGTGGCCAGATAAAGCGTGGTTTCCGCCAGGACAATCCGCGCCTCCGGCATCCCGATCAGTTCGACGATCTGGAAACAGGCGTTCGCCAGCACCAGTCCCACGGGGTCGGCCAAGCCGATGTCTTCTGCCGCCAGAATGGCAAGCCGTCGCGCGATAAAGCGGATGTCCTCGCCCGCGTACAGCATTTTGGCCAGCCAGTAGATGCTGGCATCGGGATCGCTGCCGCGCACGCTCTTGATGAAGGCGGAGATGGTGTCGTAATGCGAGTCCTCATCGGCGTCATAAATCACCGCTTTCTTCTGAATGGATTCCTCCGCCACGGCGCGGTCAATCCGGACGACGCCCGCTGCGTCGGGCAGCGTTGTGCGTCCGGCGATTTCCAGGGCGTTCAGCGCCTTTCGTGCGTCGCCATCGCACACCTTCGCCCAGTGGGCGATGGCGTCGGCGTGAAGATCAAGTTTGAGCGCGCCAAGGCCGCGATCACGGTCGGTCGCGGCGCGGCGGACCACTTCTGCAATTTCGGATTCCTCCAGCGGCTTGAGATCAAACACCTGCGACCGCGATACCAGCGCGTTGATGACGAAAAAAAACGGGTTGTGGGTGGTCGCGCCAATGAGCGATACCACGCCGTTTTCAATGTCGGGCAGCAGGACGTCCTGTTGCGCCTTGTTCAGGCGATGAATCTCGTCGAGAAACAAAATGGTCTTTGCGCCGCTGTTGGCGCGACGTTGGGCCGCGCCCGCAATCACGCGGCGGATGTCCGCCACCGACGCCTCGACGCCGCTGAGCCGTTCAAAGCGGCTCTTGGTGGCGGCGGCGATGATAAACGCCAGCGAGGTCTTGCCGATGCCGGGCGGCCCGAAGAAAATCACGGACTGAACGCGGTCCGCCTCGATCGCCCGCCGCAGCAGTTTTCCGGATGCCAACAGATGTTTCTGGCCGACGAACTCGACGAGCGTCCGCGGCCGCATTCGGGCCGCAAGGGGCGCATCTTCCGGAATCGCGTTTGCCGGCGATGCGGTTGGGAAAAGATCATCAGCCATGGCGCAATTGGTGCCACGCCATCGCCTGTCTGTCGAGCGCAGGATGAAGGCGCCATCAACGGCATCCAGGAGAATCAATCATGAGAATCGCTGCTTCGGTCTTTTCCCCTGCCCTTCCTCGACAGGTTGCTGGTCCGGCTTTATGGCGGCCAGCCGTATTCCTTGGCCTGCTCCGGCGCGACGGTCTTCCAGTATTCCGCGTCCCATACGGGACCGGCCCATGACTCATCGAGATGGGTCGAGGTTTTCAGGTTGCCCTTCTTGCGGGCGTCGTCCAGCGCCGCCATGAAGAGCCAGAGGCGATCCCAGGTGTGATGAAAGCCCTTGTCAATGAATCCGTCATAAAACGGCTGTTTGTATTTTACCTTCGAGGTTTTGTAGTTGTTGAGCGTTTCCGTCACCGTCCAGCGCCGCATGCCGCCCACGGGCGGCGGAACGCGCGTCTCGTACAGCCGCATGTAATTGCGCATGTTCTCGGCGCCGCCGACCAGGTCGAGCCATTTGGCGTCGCCCGTTTCCCAATAGAGATAAGCGGCGACATCCTGCGCCTTGCCGGTGGCATAACCCTCCTTGCCTTTGTGTTCGGTGAAGTAATCCTGCAGATACTTGAGGACGCGCGCGTCGTGGGTGAGTTGATGGTAGGCGAGGAACGCGGGTTGGAGGTATTCGTCTTTCTGCTCGGATTCGCCCGGCCATTTGCCGGCGCCAGTCTGTTCCTTGGCGAGCAGTATGCCATCCACGACGGCTTTTGCGAGTTCGAGGAACTTCGGGTTCCAGGTTGCTTCGTACATGTGCGCGAGTTCAAGCGGTTGATTGAACCAGTGGCGTTCGTCGCGGGGCGCAACTCCGCAGTTGATCCTGGAAACCTCATTGCAGGTCTCTTGATAACAATCCCAACTGCGCCGGTCGCCGGTGATGTACCAGTCTTCAAGCAGATAAAAGTAATGCGTCCAGAAGGTGAGGACGGCGGGCAACGCCCAGTTGAGGGCTTCGTATTCGCTCTGCGCGCCGATCATCGGGCCGTAGTGCCGCTGATCGAGATCGCGGTTGTGGCGCGCGCGGCGCACGGCGTACCGGAACCAATCGCGGTCCCCGCTGCGCAGGTAGCCCTTGTAAAAATCGTTGACGATGCCGTAGCCGGAGTTCTGATAGGTGCGGTAACACGAGATGCGCCCGGTCTCGCTGAATGCCTGATAGGACTCGCCAAAATTGACCAGGCCGTAGTGGTTGTCCTCCGCCTTACCGTATTCCAGGCGCGCGAGCATGGCTTTGAAACCCGCTTCCTCCACGGCGTAATGCTCGGCATCGTACGGATGGACCTTGCCGAACACCTCGGTCGCGCACGCATACGCCAGCGGCACGACCGCCAGCGGCGGGTCGTTGAGCAGCGCCTGTGCCAGACGGCTGCGCTCCACCGAGGGTGCCGTGGTGAAGTCCAACAGGCATTCATGCGTCTTGGATACCCCGATGGCGTCAATCCCGCCATAGCCGTAGGTGAAATCGGTGTAATTGCCCTCCTCGGCGCGCTGACCGTCGGAGAGGTAGGCGAGCTTTTTTGCGAATACGGGCGCGATGACATCTTCAGGCCGGAATGACAGATGCCGTCCCGCGTCTTTCGGCCACGGACAGAAAGTGACGCCGTCGCGCCGCACCTCGCAGCCCTTGCAATAGTTTTGCCAGAAATCGCGCGTGGCCAACGTGACGCCCCAGTCCTTGCGTTTCAGCAACAGCCAACCCGCCGAACGATCTCCGTTTTGCAGGCATTTTACAACATTCGGCCCCATATCGGGCGTGTGCAGTTGAAAACGATAAGCATC
>JACQHZ010000316.1 GCA_016198745.1 Verrucomicrobiota bacterium | reverse complement strand
TTACAGTGTTCCAATACTCCATTGTTCCATCCATTGGCCTCGATTGTGAATACTTCATTCAGTCCTCCTTTTTCAGAATTCATTTACGTTCAATCCGGATCAAGCGCAAATCGCGCGGCAGTATGGACACGGTCAGCCGCCCTTCCTGCAAGGGCAATTCTGCTTCCGAAATAACGTCGCGCGCGGTCAGGTTCCCGCCAAGGTCCAGTCCTTTCAAGTCCAAGCGCACCTCCGTCTCCGTCACATCGTCGCTCCAGTTGAACAGCCCCAGGATCGCGCCCTTTGGGTTGTAATGGAAAATGGCCTTGACCGCGGCGGGGGCCACCCGGATTCGCGGGTCGTTGTCCCAATAGTGCAGCGTGCGCGCCCCCGCAAAATCGAAACTGAGCCGCTTGCTGTGCAGGAACGCGATCAGTTGGTCGTGAGCGGAATGGGCCGGACACACCGTGCAATCATGCACCATCAGGAGGCCGAAGATATCCCGGACGGAGTCGGGCGTGGGCGCGTAACGAGGATTGAATTCCGGCATCAGGTCCGGCGTGAACCCAAATTGGAAGCCGGTATGCTGGGCTTGGAGTCGTCCCTCGCCGAGAAGCTTGCTATAGAACTCATCCGCCCGCAACGGACCGGAACCATAGTTTTCACCGTCCCAGAAAACATCGGCAAACGACACCGCCGGCACCAGGATCTGATTCGAGCTGTGCCAGCGGATGAACGCCTTGCCATGCGCGTTGTGGAAAAGCCGGTGAATCCGCCGGATCATGTTGCGCATGGCGAAAATCGGCGCGCGCGGCGTCCATTGCCCCTTGTAGTTGACATAGCCGCAACCGTGATGGGCGTTGGAACAGCGCAACACGGGTTGGTCGAGGTAGATGGCGCCCAGGCCGGTTTGCTCGATGAGTTCCTGGAGGCGCCAGAGATAGTAATCCTGGAAGTCCGAGGCCGGACAGTAGCCGCCCAGCCCGGTGGGCGCGTATTGTTTGCCATACCAGTTGCCCGGGGCGGTGTGCTTTTCGGGAATCTGCGGGAGGCCGGTGGGAAGGGGCGTGGCGAACCACAAAGGTCCCCAAAGCATGGCTTCACGGTTCATCAAACCGGGGTTGGGAAGGTCGCCAAAAAGACTCTTGGCAAATCGGTATTGGCCATAAAAGTGGAGTGACGAACAGGGCATGACCTCCTGGCCGTTGGTGCGCGCTTTCTGGATCTGCTCGCGCGCCCCTTGGGGATGGCTCTGCCACGGATAATATTCGCCGTCACCCCAAAACCAACACCACTGCGTCGAAAAAAGGTATGCCAGCGACCGGAAGTTTTCCGGCCGGGGCCGGGTCGGCGTGGCTTGAATACCGAAAACCAGCGTCAAAGGCCGTTCCAAAGAAAAGGGCTTGTCCGCCAATTTGATGCGCAAGGTCCGCGTTTCATCCCGCGCCGGCGTGATGACCTGGATGGCCTGCTCATCTTTGATCGGCCAGTTCTCCATGCTCTCGGCAAACCAACAGAGGCCCTTTGTGTGATCACCCAGCCAGATCAACTCGCGGAATTCATCCAGGGTCTTTCCTTCGGAGGGGATGAACCCGGAATCCGAAGCCGGGGGGTGTCCCGAACTGGAGGCGGTCAGATGGAAAAGGGTTGCGCGGGCGGTTTGGAACGGAATCTCCAGGCTCAGGCCGTCGGCCGCCTCAAGTGTATCCGGGCTGCTGAGTTGCAGTTTGATTTTCGCCATGCCATCGAATTCGTAGTCCGCGGTGACGCGCAACTCGTATGGTCCGGATCGCGAAACAGCTTCCACCTGGACCAACCCGTCCCCAATTGGTTTGAGCGACACCGCCGCCTTTTCAAAAGCAAAGCGTTTCTGATTTTTCGTCACGACGACCCGGACCACACCGGCCAGGAGGGTCTCGCCCTGGCTGGTCACCTGGAGTGGCAGAACGGAATCGCGGTAAACGTAGGACCGGCCCCAACATTCGATGGTCTGGTCTTTTACGCGCATGGGTGTCCAAGGTTTCGGCGCGTCGTTGGCGAGGCCAAGCTGGTGGTTCTGCCATTTGCTGGCGTCAAGCAAGGTCTGCCCCAATTCCTGGGCGGTCCACTTGCGGTTGACGGCTTGGTCTTCGGCGGAAACCGGTCCGGGGGATGCGGATGACGGCGCCGCTTGAGCGGTGACTGTGGCCGGCGCCGCTGCGGGCTGCGCCGGTTGCCGGATAGCCGGCGGCGCGCTGGGGAAGCCGATGTGATGGTGATAAAGAACATGAGCCTCTTCCCGCACCCAAACGGCGAGGGTCCCTTTTTCAAGTTCTTTGATGGGCAAAACCAGATCCAGGTGTTGCGTGGCGGCGGGCGTCAGGCGGATGGTTTTCCGGACTTCTCTGAAAGGCAGCGAGTCCTTCGGCCCGAACACCTCAAGCGCCACATCCAAGGTGGCGGACTTCCGTCCGCCCACGAGTTCCATGGGCACGCGAAGGGTCTCGGCCTCGACCTGAATGGGGCCCGGCCGAATGATGGGCGGCGACTCCTCAAAACGGACGACGCCGAAAGAGTTGGAATCGTTATAGGCCACTGCGTAACACCAACCCGCGTCCGCCAGGGTGTTGACCATGTTCATTGTCCAAACTGCGCCCGTTTTGGGAACAGGCATGCCGCTGCCCTTGAATTCAACCCGGCATTCGGCCACCCATTCGTCCTTTTGAATGGAGGCTTTCCAGTCCCAGCGGCCATTCCAGGCGAGGTTGAGCATCTTAAGGTCGCACTGATTGCTGTACGGATTGCCGATCAACTGGCAAAAATCCGGGACGCCCGTAAACGGCGGGTGAATGAAAATCTCATAGGACTCCTCGCCGTAGAGCGGCATGTCGAACTGCCCTTTCCAATCTTTGGCGTCGAGCGTGCCCTGGTAGGGCGTGCGCAGAGCGAGGTAGAGGTATTTTTCGTCGTACCCCATCCACGCCATGATCGGTTCGGCGCGCAACGCGTGGGGCGCGCGTTTCAGCGACGTAAAACCAACCAGCGTGGCTGCCTGCGCCCATTCCTCGGGGTCGAGGCGACCGTCAAGTTTGGGCGAGCGGCTCAGCTTGGGAATGGTAACGGTATTCTTTGAGAGGAGCGGTTCCCCTTGATACTGAGCGCGGTAACGATTGCGGATCTCGAACCGGGTCGGCGCCCGCGAACCCACCACGTGCAGGCTTGAAAACACCGTGCCCGGCGCGCCTTGCAGTTGAATGCTACTGAGAGGCTGGGCCGGCTTGGTCCTGGCGAGCACGCGCGCGGCAAATCCATCCACCGTCAAGAGCAGTTCATCGTTGGACAGGTTGAGGCACACGTAGTGCCACATGTCCCGTCCGTTCTTGTTCATCCAGGGCTGGGAAAACCAATTGTAGATGGGATAGACTTGGAGCGGTTTCTGGTCCCGGACCAGTTGCAACTGGGCCGGGTGGGACGGCTTTTCGAGACGGTAGGTGTCATTGCCAAACGTGAAACTGGCGAGCGTCACAGCGGCGGATGATCGCGCATCCCACGCCTCGGGTTTGAACCAGAACTCGATCAGGAGATCGGTCCCCTTGGTTTTGAGCGGCCAGCTTACCGCGCCGTCTTCGACCAACAGGGCTTTTTCGTTTTCAAGCCGCCCAGGAACGACGCGCAAACGTTCGGGATGTTCGCTCTTGGCGGCGGATGGAATCTGGGCGAGCGATTCGTCAAGAAACGATTCCGCGCCGGCGCCTCCCGCGCTGCCAAACAGAATGCCAAAAGTCATCATTCGGAAAATCAGCTTCTTCATTTTAATGTTTAGGAGTTTCAAAATTGGCCGCAAAAAGCAGAAGCGGCATCTTGCCGCTTCACCGGAGGGCCACGCTCCGTCGTGGCCGTTGGGAAACAGGGCAGGAACCAGGGTGGGCAGAGCCCCTTGATCCCACGGCCACGACGGAGCGTGGCCCTCCATTTTTAGAATACGTGAGTATTTACGCGTTTTCATTTCAAGGCGCAGCCGGTTCGGTCACCAGTTTCACTTCGCCCCAGGCGGCCTGGTCGTTGCTGGTGTTGTTGCCGGCCACACCGCAATCCACGGCGAGGCTGAGCAGGATCATTTGTCCGGCGTAATTCTTGAGGGGCAGCGTGGCTTCTTTCCAACCGGCTTCGGACGGCGAGAGTTGGCGCCAGATTTCCTTGCCGTTGACCCGCACCACAAAATTCACTCCGTCACCCGCGCCCCCCAGGCGGCCCATGCCGAACTTGAGGGCGAGGCGCGGATCGTTGGGAAGGTTGAGGCAACCGTCAATGGAATACTCGGAACCGATCCCGCCCGCCGGCGGCATGACGATATACCCGCTGTGAACCTGTTCTCCAAAATTCCGTTTGATGGGCGCGACGGGGGGCTGCCGCCCGCTGATTTGATGGTTATTCACCAGGTAGTGTTGCCAGTCCTCCAAAAGCAGCTCTTCGGATGGCTTGGTTTGGGAGCGTTCTTTGAAAACAAACAGAACCGAGGAAGGCATTTCGAGGTCAACTTCGTTTGCGGCACAATTCTGGCGTCCCTTGGCCGTAAACATCGCCAATGGGGGACAACTGGCCCGCCACCGGACCTGGCCCGTTCCTTGGCCCTCGATTTCCACGAGGCAATAGGTGTCAGAAGCGCGGCTGCCGCTAATGTGCGCGCCCTCCGGCAGGTTGGTCAGGGTGATCAGGCTGACGGGCGGAGAACCTGGAAAGACGCAATACCATTGGCCGGGATCCAGCCCGATCGGGCCACGGTCGTCATAAGCCAGCCAGCCATCAATGAAGACCGGTGCCGCATGCTGAAACTCACGGCGATCGTGCAAACGCGCGTACCGCAGCTTGGTCCCGGCCGGTGTTTGCTCATAACAGTAAGTGGCCTCCTTTTCCCGCACGTATTTGACAACGCGGTTTTGGTTGTCCTTCATGTACGCAACCACGCCGTCTTCCCACTGCGTTGGCAGGGCGCCACGACCGCGCTTGACGAGGCCTTGCACCCAGGCCCCGAAACCAGTCTGCCGCTTTGGAAAATACGGGCGGAAACCTTCCGCCCACAAACGCGCCCGTTCCAACACCAGGCGCGCCTCGCTGGTGCGATCATCCGGACTGGTGTTCCAAGTCGGTAACGCGCCGATGACTTCGTTGATATTCTCGTTGAGGTGAAACAAGGGGCCCGCGCGGATGGGCGGATTCTGCGACCAGTAAAGGCAAAATTCGCTGAAGATGTAAGATAGGATGGGATGCGGCCGGTCCGGCCGGGTGATCAGCTTGGCATGATCCAGTCCTCCCCAGCCAAGAAAGGATTGCACTGCGGAGTCCTCCCGGCACACATTGACTTCATTCCAAAATTCACCGCCCAACGCGGCGTTGGGCGCCGCCTTGCGAATCGCGTCTTCCGCCGCGACCACGGCCTCGTGAAAGTTTTTTCCCTCAATCAGACCGGAACTCCCCGTGCCGCAACCGCTGACATCCTGGTAAAGATAGTCCACTCCCCACTGCGCATTGACCCAGCGCATTTTCTCGGCATAGAACTCCCGCCATTTCTGGCTGCCGGGATGGATGTAAACCAGCCAGTTTTCCGGATTGGCGGCTTTCTGATCCGCGTCGGCGGACCACGTCGCGTTGAAGAGACCGCCGTCGTGGAAATAGCGCAGGCCGTATTCCTTCATCATCTGCGGGTGGACCGCCTGATCGATCAGCGCGCAACTGGTGTAAGCGCCCACATGGTAGTCATATTTGTGCGCCAGCGCCGTGGTTTCCGCGTATTTACTGTTCTGTGGGATGTACTCCGGAATGCGCCGGTTGAAGCCCTGCAACCAACCCCAGTCCATGATCAGCACGTGTTTAGGGTTAATCACCTCCGCCATCTTTTTTAGGGCTTCTTCCGTGACATAAGTCTGCCAGATGAGGGCAATGTCGTCGGCCCACTTGGGCGCGCGTTGTTTGCGGGGGACCAACTGATACGCCTGGATCAGCCACTGCTTGTACCGCTCCGCCGGTTCAAGCCAGGAACCCGCAAACGTATTGAAACGCCAGGTGAACGCGTTGAGTTGGGTTCGGTCCTCGTAGGGGAAATCTTCGCAGGCCTCGAACCCCAGTACCTGCGCCTTGTCGTCATGATAACGCCGCAAATACTTGGGACGCATGCGGGGATCATCGGCCCAAACCGCAAACGACCCGCCGGAACTTGTTTCGCCAATGATGAAGCCGGCGCTCCAGAACTGCGGCCAGGCGAGGGTCATCAGGTGCCCTTTGGCGAAATCGGGTCCCCACCGTTGTCCGCCAAAGTAAGGCGCGACCAACCTCAGGTCAGGGAGGAGATTGAGCATGCTGAAGGCGATGCCAAAAACGCCGGGCTGGGGACTTTGCCCGCTTTGCCGGATCAATAAATCGCCGGTTTCGGGTTCAACCAGCAGTTCCTGGATGAGCGCCGCTTGTGCATCTCCGCTCAGTCCCCGATACGTGAGCCGGGCGCCACCGGGAAGTTTTTCGAATGTAATTTTGGTGGTTGCATCCGGAACGTGCTGGGCCGGAAAGCTTGCCGGCAGCGGTTGAAAACCCCAGGGATGGTGCTGGGCTTTGGCCGCCGCCTCCTGGCCGTGGAACGAACCGAGCCCATTGGGGAAACGTTCCTTGGCCCATGCGCCGGTGGTTACGGTCAATTCCGTCCGATCGGGTAACAGGCTGACCAAACGGGTCATGCAACCATCCTTCCACTCCAGTTGGTAGCGCGAGGTCTTGATCGTCAGAATACCATCCGCAAAGGTGAATTCCGGTTTTTCCGGTTTGGCGGTCCAGTACGCACAGGAAACGAACCCGGTTGCCAGAACCAGCACGGCGATCAACCTGGCGGGTTGGCTTTTCATAATCGTCGAGTGTCGTGCATCAAGCGTCGCGCCATTCATGTTTCCTTCTGGATCAGGATTACCTTGAAATCGTGTTTCTTAAGCATGAAACGGATTTTCCCATCCGCACTCAACGGAAGCATCTGATCATTCTCCATGTCCTTCGCTCCAATTTTTCCGGAAAGTCCGAGCTTGGAAATATCAAGCACCCGTTCCGCTCCGGGGCCGGTGCTGTAATCGCAAACCACGATGATCGCCGCGCCCGGCTTGCTTGCCACCAAGGTGGCCGCCTCGGCACCTTCGATGCGGACGGGGTGATTCTCTTCCCAGTAGCGGGAAACCCGGACCTCCTTCCCGCCGTATCCGAATTCCAGCAATCGCACCAGATTCTTCCAGTAATCCGCGTAGTGCGCCAAAGGCTTGATCTCATGGGTCAACAGCACGCCCGCGGCCGTGCGAAAGGCCCAGGTGTTTTTCTCTTTATCCGGGCCGGATACCAAAAGCAGGGCGAAGGGAACACTGCCATACTGAAGGCCGATGCTTTCCGCGCGAAGATAGTCCCGGGTAAAGCGATCCTGAAAATCCGCGGCGCCGGAGCGGTCCTCCCAGGTGAGATGCGTCTGTCCGAAGGAGAGGATGGGCGCGATGGCCGCATTGGTTATATGGGACATGTTCCGGGGAGGTTTGCCCAACTCATGGCAAAGCACCGCGGTGCGGCGGATCAAGTCCCGCATGTTGAAGAGGCCAACGGAGGGCTGGATGACCCCGTCCATCATCTCGTAAGCGTCCGTGCCCACCGGGTCGAAGTTGGACTGGAGGTAGGTGTCATCCCAGTAAATATTGTCCGCAAAGGTCTCGATCATCTTCTTGTAGTACCACATCGCGTAGTCGCGGAAGCTTTCCACCGGGTCGAGGTCGTACGCCACGCCGCCGCCGGGACCCCACTTGCGGGTGGCATAAGCTTCGCGATACCATTCATCCAGGAAAGTCTGCCCCTCGGGGGTGTCGAAACGGACCCCCCGCGCGTTGGTGTAGAGCAGTACGTTCTGAGGCTTGCCCGCCACCACCCGGAAACCGTACTCCACATTGCCCCGGATGCCCTTGAGTCCGTCCTCGTCCTTCACCTTGTAACCCGCGAGCCATTGCTCGACAAAATCCTTGTCAATGTTGCCGGTCTTGCGTGATTCCGCGAATTTTTCATAGATGCGGAAATCCTCGTCCCGCGGATAAATATCCGAGCAGGGGGTCAACGTCCCCCATTGCCAGCACGATCCCATAAACTGGAACTGCTGTTGCGCCAGGGGGTGTTTCTCCCAACTGTTCATCGTCCAGGTTCGCCACCCCTCGGGCATGGGCTTGGTGGGAGTGGCCTGAAAACCGATCACGATGCGGCGTGATACGGTTCGTTCGGAGGGCGCAAGTGGCAGGGAGGAAGGGAGCCGGGGTGTTGCTCCGTCAGCGCCAACGCGATTGGCCGAACCAGGCGACGACAGAGCGTCGCCCTCCAGGGAAGGGGCAATCAGGTTCAATCGAAGCTCCAGGGTGTCGCCGTTGCGAACGAGTTCCTGGCATGGAACTTTCGGATCGCGCACCCATCCCCGGTCGTTCTCGCCAAAAACACAGAAACCGCGTTCCTCGGCTCCCAGCCAGATATAGGGGACGTAGGTGCCCGCCAGGGAATTGCGCGCGGCTTGGCTGCCATCCCAGATCCGCCCCTGTCCCGACGGAGCGGCGCCCGCGTAGTTGAAACGGATCCCGTCCGTGCAGGCATGGAAAAGCGGCATGCGCGGGTTGTCGAGCGGAATGACGAGGGTCATGGATTCGACCACCTCTTGGGAAGGCTGGATGTTCAGCGTCCATTGCATCATCCCGTCATAGTCCCACTCGCTTCGCGCCGTTCCCTCCAGAACTCCCGCGGACCAGACGGATTCGGAGATCACGGATGTCGGTTTTGTGTCAACGAATTTGAATTCCCGCACCTTGGGTTCCATCGTCTGGCCATGGGAACGGATTTCCAGGCGCATGGGCTTTTTCAAAAGGGGTTTTCCCTGGCTCTCAACCTGGTCCCACAACCCCAGCTTGCTGAGCGTGTGCGTCCGCAAGATGGTGCGCACTTTTTGTCCATCAACCTGGATGGGATCAAAGGGCGCCACCAGCGTATCCGATCGTCCAAGTGAGTTGTGTTCCCAAGGAAATTGATGACGCACGAAATCTTGGATCACGGGGGAAATCGTCACCCCTTCCAGTTCAACCACCAATTCGTAGCGACCTTCAAGAAGCGGAGTCACTTTCCACTCCATCTGCGTGGAGTCCTGACGGATCGGGGGCATCCGGGTCGAGGCGACCACGCGCGAGGCGCCTTTGGCGCGAATGAACAGGTTGATGTTTTTCACTTTCGCCTTTTCCTCGAGGCCCTGAATGCCAACCTTGGCCCGGATGATGTCGTGGTAAGGAAAGTAGGCGAAGCTGACATCGAGCTTTTTGGCGGCGTTCTCGTCAACGATCCACAGCGGATCCGGCCGTTCCAGTTTCCATGAAAAATCCCGCAAGTAGTAAATGGTCTTTCCATCCGGCGAGGTGACCTGGATGAGAGTATAGAGTTCCTCATTGGCGGCGACGTTTCCGGCCAGTTCGATCGTGGCGATACCGCCGGGCGGAATGGAAAGCGGCTTGATCTCGGTGATGGGCGCGCTGTTTTTCGGGATGCACTTCAACAGGGCCTGGACTTCCATGGCTTCGGTTCGGGGGTTGCGAACGGCCACCTTGATATGCAACGCCGGTTTGTCCGGCGCATGCAACTGGAGCGTCTGCACCACGGGCGCCCGGGCATCCCAGGCAACCACGGGGATGGTTTCCGGGTTGAGGAACGCTCCGCCGCGGGGCGACCATTCGGCTTGCTCCACGCCGACGGCATATTGTTTCCAGTTGCGCACCACGCGGATTCCGAAGGGCTGCTGCAGGTCGGCCTCCTGCACGTTCATGTCCTTCAAGGGCAGCGCCGCCTCAAAATGCCAGCGGTTGCCGATGATCTTACTGGTGGTGCGCCAGTGTCCGCGCCAAGCCTCGCCGCCGCCGCTGGGTTTGTAGGCCGTGTCGTTGATGGCGCCTTTCGCGTTGAGGTTGGCGTGGTATAACCGTCGCCGGTCCGTCGGGTCGCTGCGCAAGGGATCGAGCACCAGTTCCACCGAGTCGTCCATCCACGTGCGGGCGTCGCCATTCTCGGATTGGGGATTCACGCGGGACAGAAGTTTGCCGTTGGGCGGGGTTTCGCTGACCATCGCGATAAAGACCTCCCGCCCGTCGCACCCGACCCAGAAGGAGGCCTCCTGTGGGGAAAGCGTTGGACCGTAGCCCAGTCGCTCCATCCGCGCCGCGCCGGCCCATTCCTCCTCATGGATCTCGCCATCAAGGACGGGCGCGGTTTTCAGAAAAGGCAGGCGCGCCTGCGGCACATGATATTCAACGGGAGCAGCCCTGGCGGCGGGGATCAGCGAGGCGAAAAGAAACCAGACTGGCAAGACGCTCCATTTCATAAATCGTAACTAGGCAAGTTCGGGGTTTAATGGTTCACGGTTCACGGTTGGTATGATTCCATTTTATCTTCAAAAGGATATCGTCATTGTTGGGATCATCCCTTTTTTTGTTGTCATTCCCGCGAAAGCGGGAATCCATGCTCGCGTAGAGTCGGATCGAGTGAACTGCCCCCAGTCCGGACTATGATCATTACGCACAAGTCCATTCAAACCGTTCCTGAGCCTTAGCGCTTGCGCAAAAATAACTTCGCCAATTTGATGTGTGGCACAGCCGCCCCCGGCTGTGGTTTCCCTCGGTGCGC
>JACQHZ010000326.1 GCA_016198745.1 Verrucomicrobiota bacterium | reverse complement strand
GTCCCCCACATGGGGGATCAACGCCCACCCTGCAGAGGGTGGCAAGCGAGGGAGGCGACGCTTGCCACGTTTCACGTGGACGGAACACCCCGGTGCCCTCCCTCCCTACCCCTTGCGTCACCCACCATGTTCTCGATACATCATCGAGGATTGTAGGGGGTAGGGAATAAGGGAGTTGGGACGTTTCAAGGGGAAATTGGCGGGTTATGTCCGAATCCAGGTTCGGATACGTCTGTTTTTCAGCCGCGACTCAAAACCGGCCGCTACATCGCGATCAAGCCGGGCTTAAACCCCACGTGATTTTCTTTTGTTGCGCCCGAGCAATCCGCATGGTAGAGATTATGTCAAACGTTTGACATAAACAGGCGGTTTTCACAACACCGGACGATGAAACGGAAGATCACCATCAGGCATATTGCCAGTCGTTTGGATGTTCATCCCTCCACCATCTCTCTGGGATTGCGGAACAGCCATCATGTTTCCAAACCGCTGCAACGGCGCATTCATGCCCTGGCGCGGCGGTTGCGTTACGCGCCCAATCATATTGCGCGTTGTTTGCGCCGGTGTTCAACCAAGACGCTCGGGGTTGTCTTTCCGTACGCCACCGCTCCTTACTACGCCACGTTGCTGGATGCGCTTTACGCGGAGACCCTGAAGCGCGGCTATCATCTTGAGGTCTGTTTTCATCAATGGAATCCCCGGGATGAGATTGAAGTTTTCCGGACGCTGCTGGGACGACAGGTGGAGGGGTTGATTGTGCTTCCGGCCTCGCGCGATTCGTTCAGGTTGTTGAGGGAATGCGTTCCGGATGCGGACGATTTGCCGGTGGCAACCCTCGAACCTTTGGATGCGCACCGGTTTCCTTCGTTGGTCCGCGGCTGTGTCTTTACCGATATGTACGCGGGGAGCCTGGAATTGGGACGGCATCTTCTGGAAATGGGCCATCGTCACATCGCGCTCCTTGTGCCGGCGCGGCGTCCAACCGGGACCCTGCCCGCGCCCGGGCAGGCAGGCGCAAACCTTGTCGCGGACCGCAAAGATCGCGTGAAAGGACTTCAAGAAGCCCTGGGCTTGGCGCCAGGGGCGCGACTGGAAGTGATTTACCTCGACGACTGCAACGGGATGGATGTTGCGATGGCGAACACCTTCGGGATCGAGGGCAACTTTCTTCTCGCCCAGCAGTTGGCCGAGCGGTTCCTCGAACTTGCGCCCCGTCCGACGGCAGCGGTGGCATCCAACGAAGCGGTGGCGCACGGGTTGCTCGCGAGTTTTTACGCGCGGGGATGTCGTGTGCCCGACGAGGTGTCAGTGGCTTGTTACGACGGCACATTTCTTTCCGAATACGGCGCGGTGCCGCTCACGTGCGTGAAACAACCGCTCCAGGAAATGGCCCGCAACTTGGTGGAACTGGCGATTGACACCCGTTCACAGGGGGGCCATCGCAAACCCGAAATCCGCATTCTGCAACCGACGCTCGCCTTGCGGCGCTCCGTGGTGCGGGTGCAAGTGAATAAATGAAGGATGAATGATTGCTCAGTCTCTTATGCCTGAAATCCCACGCAAAATGCGCACCGTTTTGAATGTGGCACACGGGGTTTGGTTCTGGCTCGGCCAAGCTGGGCGTGGGGAAGGAAACCGTGAACCCTGAACCGCTGAACCCATGAACCTGAATAGTTGCTTTCATTTCTTATTGCTCATGAAATTCACAATCCCGTCACTCCACGGCGAGGCCGTGAATCTCGCGCTCAAGGAAAACGGCGCGATGGTCTATACGTCCTCGTTTGCGGACACCGCCGAACATTACAGCGAGAGCCTGATAGACGGCAACCCTTCCACCGCGTGGCAGGCGTTTGACACCACGCTGCCGCAATGGATCGAGCTGCGTTGGGCGCAGGAGGCGCGGATCGAGCGGATCGCGCTCAAGGGCGATGCGAAAACTTTCGGGATTGAATCGTGGCGCGCGGAGGCATGGGGGCATGACGGATGGCGGAAACTGGGGGAATCGAAGAACGATTCGCTCTCCTTCCAGCCTGTCTCCACAAAACGCGTGCGCGTGACGCTTGAGGCCGCGTCGGTGTTGCCCGTTCGTCTGAGTGCAATCGAGGTATTCGGCTCGAAGAAACCTTCGCTGGAGGAGCTGCAGGCCTACTGGTCGGCGCATTACATCTGGCATTCCGAGCGCGACCAGAAACTTCAGGTGGGCAAGCCGCGCTATTTTCGAACCGTCTTCACGATTCCGAAACTCTCGGAAGTGACCAGCGCTTTTTTGCAAAGCCGTTCGAACGATCAATATACCGCCTACCTAAACGGACAAAAAGTTGACGCCGGCAAAGTGGATATTCGCGCGATACCGGTGAAGGACGCTCTGCGGGAAGGCGAAAATGTGCTCGCTTACGAAGCCATCGCGCACAGCAACCCCGGTTGGGGTTGGATGGAGTTGTTAGGCGAGCTGACTATCAACACCGCCTCCGGCGTCATCACAGTGGCTTCGGGTCCGACTTGGAAATCCAGCGAACAACTGGTCGGAGGATGGGATCGCCAGGGGTTTGACGATGCCAAATGGTCGAAAGTCGCCGTCTTTGTCAAACCGCCGGGCGAAGTCTGGGGACGCATTCCCTTTCATCCGGTGGCGGAAGGCGAGGCCATCGAGGTCCTGGAAGACGTTGTCGAACCGTCGCGCGCCAAACCGGGCGAAACCGTGAAGGCGCGTTTTCGCCTCAAGCCCGGCCGGAAGTTGACGGCCAATTACGCCGTCGAACTGCAGGCCGGCGAAATCGAGGTCAACCGGGATCGCAGCGATTACACGGTGGCCACGGAAATCATCATTCCATCTCCTCCGCTCAATGAATGGAAGGCGGGCGAAGATCGCTGGGTGGAGTTCGGGCTGGATTTGCCGGACTTCGCGCCCGGCGGGCCGCTGCCCTTGCGGTTGCGCGGGGCGGCGCTGGACGGCAGCGGAAAATCCCTGCGCTTCCTTGCATCGGGCGGCGGCGAATGGAAATCCAATGCCAATCTCACCGTGGACCATCCCGTCTTTCAAGGGAAAGATCACCCTGGGAAGGGTGATCAAGGGAAAGATCACCCTGCCCAGGACAAAGCCACCCTGGGAAGGGTGGGGAAGGGTGATCAAGGGAAAGATCACCCTGCCCAGGACAAAGCCACCCTGGGAAGGGTGGGGAAGGGTGATCAAGGGAAGGGTGATCCGGCGGCATCCGGAGCCTGGCCGGCGACTTCCATCGAATGGGAAGGACCGTGCGCGGTGATTCGTGTGGATGGGAAAAAATTGTCGCCGATCATTCATGCCCTGCAAAGCCCGAGCTTCGAGCGATTTCACGAGTATGTGAAAACCGGCCCGCGGATTTTTCGGCTGGAGACAAATCCTTATTGCGTGGAGGACAACACCGATTATTCATCGCCGCATCTGGCCTTTCTCGACCAGCATATTTCCAATCTTCTGCGAACGGTTCCCGACGCCTACATCATGCTGTACCTGGAACTGCGCGCTTCGGGGGCATGGAAACAAAAGCATCCGGAGGCCTGCCTCAAGGACGCCTTCGGCAATTCCCTCGTCGAGTGTCTTCACGCCAGGGAATATCAGGACGCCGTCGTGCAGTATCTCGAACGCATCCTGGCGTTCCTTCAATCCAAGCCCTACGCCTCGCGCATCATTGGAGTTCTTCCCTATATCGGGCCGGAAGTCGAATCCTGCATCGGCGGGATCAGCGCAAACGAGGGGGGGGTGGATCGGTCGAAATGGACCGTTGGCGACTGGAATCCGCAGGCCATCCAGGCGTTTCGCGAGTTTCTCCGGCGCAAGTACGGAAACGACCCCGGAAAATTGCGGGCGGCATGGAAAAACGCCGCCGTTGATTTCAATACCGCTGCGCCGGACCGCACGCGGCTGGTGGAAGCCGCGCCCGACCACAATCTTTTTCGCAGTCCGCGCGAGGGGCGGATGCGCGCGGATTATTTCGAGTTTCTATCCAGCATCGTTCCAACGGTCCTTTTGGAAAAGGCGGCGAAGACCATCAAGAAAGCGACCGGCGGAAAAGCTCTGGTCGGTTCGTACTTCGGATACGCCCTGGAGAACTTGCGCGGCATCAATCCGCCCTGCGGCACGCAGCAGGACAATCACTTCTGGTTTCCGCGCATGATTGATTCGCTGGACATGGATTTCTTTGCCAGCCCGTTGCACTACGATTACTCGCGGCTGGCCGGCACCCGGTTTTTTCCATTCCAGCCTTACGCGAGCGTGGGACTTCACAAGAAACTTTACATCGCGGAGTTGGATCACCGCACCTTTATATGCGGCGACCCGACCTACGGCCGTCACCGCAGCCAGGAGGAAACCGTGGCCATCCTGCAAAGAGACCTTGCCTCCACCCTCATTGGGGGATCGGGCGCATGGTTTGCGGACTGGAGTTCGGGCACGGGCCGGCGTTCGCACGGATTTTTCATGGATGACCGGATTTTGGCGACGATCAAGCGGGCGTATGAAATTCATGAAAAGGCGCTTCAGACCAGGACATCCCCGGTCAAGGCGGCGCAGATCGCGGTTGTCATTTCCACCGAAAGTCCCTGGCATCAGGACACGGCTTATCCCGCCATCATCTACAACACGCTCGTCTGCAGCGTGGTTTATCAGCAAATGGCGGCGATCGGAGCGCCTTTTGACATTCTGATGATGGATGACTTGAAAAGCCGGGAGGTGCGCGACCGTTACAAACTTTTTGTGATGATCAATCCCTTCTATCTCTCGCGCGATCAAAGCCGGTGGATCGAGGAACTCAAGGGCGGCGGGCGCACGCTGTTATGGTTTTATGCGCCGGGCTACGTGAGCGACGAAGAAGGATTGAGCGCACAACAGGTCTCGAAAACCACCGGTCTGGGAATCAAACTCCTGGAGGAACGCAGCACCCCGATGTTTCGCGTTGTGGAGGAGGAATCGCCCGTCATCGAAGGCGTGAACGCGCAGACGACGGTCACCCTGCCGTCCTTCGGAACCCAGTTGAATTTTTCGACCATCATGCCCACCGAAATTTATCCAAACTTCGAGGTGACCGATTCGAAGGCGACGGCTCTTGGAAAGGATGACAAGGGACGCATCCGTTTTGCCGCGCGCGACTTCGGTTCCTGGCGATCCGTCTATAGCGCCGTGCCGGACATGCCGCGCGCCATTCTCCGCAACATCGCCCGCGTCGCGGGCGTCCATTTCTACACGGAAGCGGGCGTTGTGGTGGATGCCAACGACCGTTGTCTCATGCTTCATTACGGGGGCAAAAGCCCGCGAAGCGTGACCGTCACCCTTCCTCAACCGCGAACGGTGACTGATCTCTATGAGAACAAGGTCGTCGCGACCAACCAGGCCGAATTTGAAGTGGCGATGCCCCGAATCGGCACCCGCGTTTTCCAATTGGACCCTCCATGAACCATCAACCCCGAAATTCGCCATGAAACCCTCGCATTCCTCTTTTAATGTTGCTCTTGTGCTGCGCCATTCCCGGTCCACAGTCCACGGTCCACAGTCCACGGTCCGCAGTTCCCTGCAATGGACAATTGACCATGGACGATGGACAATCTCCCTTTTTGCCTTCTTCATTTTTCATTTTCTCCTTGCCCCCTCCTCTCTGGCCGGCGAGACCCTGGTGCTCAATCTCAAGAAAAACAACAGCGCCGTGGTGATCCTCGACCGATTTTCGACCGATGGACAGCGGCCCGCGGTGGTGATCCCGGACTCGACCCGGCCGGGCCAGGTGGATGTCGAACATCCCAACGCGAATCCGAAAGGGTGGACCGAGGTGCGCTGGGTGATCCGGTTCGACCTTTCCAAAGTGACCGCCCCGATCCAACAGGCGCGGCTTCATCTTTGGTGTCAACTCGCTTCAGGCTCGCCCAAGGCGCCGCCCATGATTGACGTGGTTGAACCGGCGGACCCCGACAAAATCCTGGCCGCAGACCGCACCAGCGAGCCGCTTCTTCCCAAGGGGAAGGAATTCGAGTTTCCCGCGCAAGCCGACATGGTCGAGGTGGATGTGACGCCTCTGGTGCAGGAGGCGCTCAAGCGCAAGCTGCCGCTCGCGGCATTCCGGATTTCGGCAGTTGCAACGGAACCTGACGCCGACGATCAGCCGGAAACCTATTACTTCGGCGGATTTGAGAACGTGTATTCATGGAAACACTCGGAACCGCCCGTGCTGGAAATCACAATGCAATGAAATTCCACAAAACACGAAACACGATGCAGACGCATGGAACAATGGAGTATTTTCCATCCCTCCATGCCTTCACCCTCATCGAGTTGCTGGTGGTCATCGCCATCATCTCGATCCTGGCCGCGCTGCTCACGCCGGCATTGAAGAACGCGCGGGATCGGGCCAAACAAACGCAATGCCTCGCCATCATGCGGCAAGTCGGGTTGGCGCTCTTGATGTACGCCGACGACAACAACTCCTGGCTGCCGTGGACGCGGGATGACAGTCCCGGGGGTGATGGTCAGTTCTGGACCGCCAAGGTCGCGCCATATCTTGGCCACAAAGCGACCGACCCGCACCCGTGGGGCGGCGGATGGATATGGAATGCCGGCCAGTCCTTTCTCCGATGTCCGGCGCGCAACGCGGTGTACCAACCGACAGCGGAAGACAACTTCACGATCGCCATCAATTATGGAAAAGTTTCAGCGTACGCATCGTCGGCGAACTACAGCATGGGCCGGATCAAATCTGTCGCCAATCTTGAGCCGCAGGTCTATGTTTTGTGTGATGGCTCCGATCTGAACACTCCGACCGTGTTGTGGCCGCATCCATCGGCTTACTGGCAGCTCGACCAGGACCTGGATGGCGACGGCGTGTTGGATTCCGCTTCCACCGCCGGCGCCACCGCCACGCCTTACAACGGTCTGAAATTTATTCACAACAAACGCGCGAATTTCTTTTTTGCCGATGGTTCATCTCGCGCCCTGACCGTTAAACAGTGGGCCGACACTGAAAAAGTAATCTGGGGCGATTCGTGGTAGAAATGCAGAGGCATGGTTCACCGGTTTTGCCATAGGGCCGATTGGGCGTGGCGAACTGCGTCCAATGGCGGAAACGGTGATCTTTGGACCCGGTAAAAGATTTTTCAAAAAAAACCTTGTGTTTTCCGGTTCCATGCAGATATTATGGCAACGTCGATCTTCGGAATGGCCTCTGTGCCAGGGGTTTTCAGGGTTTTGCTGTTGCCGATAGCCCTGTAAGATTCCCCGATCTTCCTCCTCCAAATGAGGCGCCGGATTGGGATTCGAAGACCAGCCAAGGAAGAAGCATATAAGCATTTTGCCGTCAAAGCGTCAGCCCGGTGTCTGTACAAGAACGCCCCAGGCGAATTCTTGAATGGACTGATTGCGTGTGAAACGGAACGACAGAGAACCTCAACCGTTATTGCGTATGGAAAATCAGGGAAACAAAAACAACGACCATAATCACTCCGCCCCGCAACCCACGGAGGCAGCTCCCAAACGGGAGTATCCCCTCACGCGAGGCATTCTGGAATTGTCGGACAAGGGGTTCGGCTTCCTTCGGCAGGAGGCCAAGAATTATCAGCCTTCCAAGGACGACGTTTTTGTCAATCCAAATGTCGCCCGTGAACTGCAGCTCCGTGAGGGGCTGTTGATCGAAGGAGAAATGGTTCCCACCAACCGGGGCGGGTACGAGGTGTTGAACATCAGCCGGATCAACGGGCTGAAACACGATCGCTACAAAAAAACCGTGATGTTCAATTCCCTGACGGTCATTGATCCCATTGAACCGTTTCGATTGGAGACCGACCCGGCGACCGTCGCCACGCGATGCCTGGATTTGTTCTGTCCCATCGGAAAGGGCACGCGCGGCCTGATTGTCTCGCCGCCACGGGCCGGCAAGACCGTGTTGCTCAAGCAGATCGCCAACGCCATCACCACCAACCACCCTGAAGTTGATCTCATGATCATGCTCGTGGACGAACGCCCCGAAGAGGTCACCGATTTCCAGCGTTCCACCAAGGGACAGGTCTTCGCCTCGTCGAATGACGAGGATCTGAAAAGCCACGTGCGCATCCCGAAACTGGTCATCGAAATGGCGAAACGCAAGGTCGAGTTCGGAAAGGACGTGGTGATCCTGATGGACTCGCTCACCCGCGTGGCGCGTGCATTCAACAATTACATGAGCAACAGCGGCCGCACCATGTCCGGCGGCATTGATGCGCGCGCCATGGAAACTCCCCGCAAGATCTTCGCTGCGGCGCGCAACGCGGAGGAGGGCGGCAGCCTCACCATCCTGGCCACCATCCTCGTGGATACGGGATCGCGGATGGACGAGTTGATCTTCCAGGAGTTCAAGGGAACCGGCAACATGGAGCTGGTGTTGGATCGCGGCATGTCGGAACGGCGCATCTTTCCGGCCATTGATCTCTACAAATCCGGCACGCGAAAAGAGGAAAAACTGCTGCCGGCCGATGTGTTGAGCAAGGTGCATCTGCTCCGCCGCGAACTGGCGGGACGCAACGCCATCGAGGCCACGGAGAGCATCGTTCGCGCCATGCAGAAAACCAAGTCCAACATCGACCTCCTCAACATGCTGGCCAAGGTCTGACGGCGCCATCGAAGTCGCTCCATGAATCGCCAGCTTCCATTGTTTGCGCATGCGGCCGCCTGCCTGTTGTGCCTGAGCGCGCTGTTCAACGGCTTCTTTGTCTTCCAGCAGATGTTGATCCATCAGGACCTGCAAAACCTGAACGCCGAGGCCGCCAAGATACCTAAGGCCGCCCAGTTGCCGCAGTTGCAACGGGAGTTCCAAAATCTCATGAACGACATGCGCGCATACGGACAAAAGCAGCCCGCCATTCATCCGCTGATCCAGAAGTACGGCGGCAACCTTCCGCCGCCTCCGCCTCTTCCAACACCAGCGCCATGAGCGATCCCGTTTCCAAACCGGGCGGAACGGACGGTTCTCGACCGGAAGATCAGGCGGCTTCTATGTGGAGAATGATGTTGATTGTCGCGGCCGCTGGTTTGCTTGCAAGCTTCAGTTTCAACATCTATCTCATCAAACAGAACCATCTGCTGATGAATCAACGTTCCCAGTTGAAAGAGCAGATTCAGCAAACTCAATTGCTCATCGGCACGCTGCGAACGCTGGTGGAAGACATCGCCAGGTTCAGTCTCCAATATCCGGATGCTCGCGACATCCTCCTCAAGTACGGTCTCAAGGTGAATGTTACCGGTCCCGCATCTCCCGTCCCGCCTGCGACAGTACCGGCATTGCCCGCCCCGGCAACCAACCAATCTGCGGTTGCCGTCGTTTCTACGCCGCCCGGCCCGGCCATTTCACATGCCCAGCCCGTGACAGCGCCGGCAACGCCCGCGCCGGCAACCAACAAATCTCCGGCTGACGTCGTTTCCAAACCGAGCGGTTCCGGCAAAAAACGGAAGTAACCGTTCCGCGCGGTTCAACACCCCAAAGCGTCGTCTTCCGGTCTCATCTCAAAGCCGCTCGTTGGGATGCGCGGCAGCCGCCCGTCCTGCAAGCAAGGCCAGCGCCTCTCCCGCCAGAAACAAAGAACCTGCGATCACCATGGGCCGCCCTCGCTGCTCGGCAATCGCAAGGGCTTCCGTCAACGAGGCGCAGACGCGCCCTTTCGGAAGATGATGGGAAAGCGTCTCCATGCTTGCCGCGCGTTCGCTTCGCACGGGCGCCAGCAGAACCTCGGCGGCAGTCGCGCTCAACAGCGCGCTCATCTCGGCAATCGCTTTGTCAGCCAGCGATCCGAAGATCAACGTGACCTTTCCCCTTCCCCAACGTCGTTGGATTTCGCGCGCCAAAGCGGTCGCGCCCATCGGATTGTGCGCCCCGTCCACGAGAACCGGCGGCAACCCGTTGTCTCGTTCAATCAGCTGGCATCGTCCCGGCCATATTGTTTTTTTCAGCCCCCCACGGATGACGCTGTCGGTCAGCGAAGGCCATGCCTGTCGGGACGCGGCGACTGCCAGCGCCGTGTTCCAGCGCTGATGCTCTCCCGCCAGGGGCGGTTCGAATTCGCCGAGATCGGTTTCTGCGATCACCCGAAGCAATGCGTCTTGTTGTTGCGCCCGTTTGCGCAAAACCGACATCACGATTTCGTCCTGCGACACCGTTGCCACCGGAATGCCGGGCTTGATGATGCCAGCCTTTTCCTCCGCGATCTGCGCCAGCGTCTCTCCAAGAAACTGCGTGTGCTCAAGCCCGATATGTGTGATCGCGCATACCGCGGGCGTCACGACGTTGGTGGCGTCAAGCCGCCCGCCCAACCCGGTCTCCCAAACCACAATCTCAGCCTCGCGCGCGCAAAACCAGCAGAGCGCCAGGGCGGTCGAGATTTCAAAAAACGTGGCGTCGCCGGATGCCTGCATGACGCGATCCAGCAAGGGTTCGAGTTCCGCATCGGTCATTTCCGTCCCGTTGAACCGAAACCGCTCATGATACCGCCACAGATGCGGCGAGGTGTAGAGAGCGGTGCGCAAGCCCCCCTGCTGAAAAATCGCGGCGCACATTGCGGCCACCGATCCCTTTCCGTTGGTGCCGGCGATGTGGAGGAAACGCAGACTCTTTTCGGGATGATCGAGCGCCGCGCACAGACGGCGGATGCCGTCCATCGAAAACTTCGCGCCCGCCTGGCGGCGATGAAAAAGTTCCTGAAGCCGCGCGGAAACCGCCGTCAACCCGTCACCAACCGGGGAAGGCGTCTTGTCCGCCCCGCGTGTTTCAGAACGGACCGCCGTTGCATCTGCCGCCTGGATTCTGGTCATCATTGCAAGGGTTGCTCATTATCTTGCAGCAATCGCAAGACTGGGGGTGTCGCAATGCAAACAGCCTTTCTAACCCCAACCATCCGACAGCGCAAGCCCCGGCGCCATTCCCAAATCCGGACGTAAGGAGGAATTTTGGAGGGCGCTGCGGTGCCTGTCCCCCACATGGGGGATCAACGCCCACCCTGCAGAGGGTGGCAAGCG
>JACQHZ010000325.1 GCA_016198745.1 Verrucomicrobiota bacterium | reverse complement strand
TGTATTTGTGGGAACCTCCGGAAACTCAATCCTGGAGGGCCACGCTTTGCCGTGGCCGTAGGTTGCGGGGAAATTCCCCCTTGATCCCACGGACGCGACGGAGCGCGTCCCTCCCAAAATTTCTCCAATCAGAGTTTCCGAAGGTGCCCGTAAGCTCAAGTTGTCAGAGCCTGCCCCCGCGAAAGCGAGGGGTTCACTGTTCAACGGTTCAGCGGTTGGTAAAACATGAAGATCGAACGGTTTTTCTTCCAACCCTGAACCTGGGTAGTTCCTTCTATTGTGAATACCATGGCGGTTGAGACCAAAGTTCCCAGGTGCCGTTTACCGCAGCCAGTTTGGAATAAGGCCACCACTCAACATGACCATCAAAAAAGACCATGTTGAATCCATTCTTATGCCAGGGACCCCAGGCTACGGTCATGCCGGTGATCCGGTAAGAAAATCGTGCGGTAGGTTCATAAAAGTCGCCGTTATGGCTTTTCGCGCGTTCCATGCGGATGCCACTTGTCAGAGGGCCAGGAATAAATATCGCGTCCCTGCGCGATCCGCCATCGAGTGGTGCGAGGCTCGGGACGTTCCACCCCGGGAATGCCGTCCAGTTTCTCGGCAAACTCGTTGCTGGTCCAATCCACCGTGATTTCCAAGGGCGCCGGCAGTCGAAAAACCTTTGCGCCCTGGATTTCGCGGACGGCGCGGGCAGCGTCGGCGCGAATCTGGCTTCGCACCTGGTCGGTGGGAAACAACTCGCACCGCCGCCAACCCAGGCCGCGTTTGACGGGCGTGGTGACGGCCCATGGGAATTGCCTTTTCACCTCCTCGCATGCCGCCACGTCGCCGGCCAGGTAAATGAACGGCGCTCCGTAGTCGCCCGCGCATAAGGCGCACTGGCCGATTTCGCCGTACTCGGTCCCGTTGACGCGGTAGCGATAGATGTGGCTCGGCAGGCACTGCGTGTGATCGAGAAACGCGCCGCGCGTGCCAACCATCGCATGCTGGCCCACCATCATGACGCCCGCCACGGATTCGTCGAACTGCTCGAATCGTACGGGATCGAAGCATGAAATCCACACCTGTTTGGCGCGCTTGTCGATCAGGTCCTGCCGAAAACCCTTGTTTTGGTTGTGGCCGTGGCCGTCAAGCACGCACACCTCGGTGGCGCCGCCATCGAACGCGCCCGCAATGGCCGCGTTGGTGTCGGCCGTCAACTGGACGCGACCGTACTCGTATTCGGGGCTGCCGTGCGGGTTATAACATTGTTCGAAGGAGCTGATGCCGCTCAGCGCCTCCATGTCGGTGATGATGTAAATGGTCATGGTTTGGCGACGGCTCAAGTTCAGGGTTCAATCCGCGGTGGTTATCACCAGGGCGGGCGCGTACTGCGCGCCTGTTTTCATGAAGTTCGCGGCGGATTCGAAAGCCTGGAGTTCGCCTTTGTAAGCCTGCTGGGGATATCCAGGCAAGCAAAGAAGGACGCCGAAATTCGGGGCCGACTGGTCCGCCCATTTCTGCGCGAGCGAGGTGATATCAAAAGTCAACGCCATCCCGATTTCCTTGGTGGGATTGTGTTTGACGGCGGCAACGGGTTCCGGGTCGAAATCGCCCCCGGACGTTTTCCAGGGGTCGCCTTTCGTGTGATCATTGAATGTCACGGTCTTGAAGTCCCAGTCGGCGGTCAGGCGATGCGCCTCGATGGTCATGCCCTTGCTAACGCCAACTTGCGCATCGGGCGCCGTGTATAGGTTCAACATGGCGGAAGTGATCTTCCCTTTGATTTTTTCCAGGTCGAACCGCAACAGGGTGGCGTTATGCGTTTGGTTGTCCGCGCGAATGGTTCCGACGAAAAGTTGTTGCCGCGAGAGGTTGGCGGCCGGGTCCCCCTGGTAAATCCGCGTGTCGGCCTCGGGTTGCAGGGTGATCGTCTTGCCGCGCAGATTTGCCGCGCCGCAAAATACAAGGGATGTGAAGACGAAAAGCAAGAACTTCGATTTCATGAGATTACTCCGTTTTTCATTTGGTTGGATACTTGAGGGTTACATGGGCGGCTGAAGCCCAGGGACACAGATCGAAACCGCCGTCAGGGTTTTCAAGATAGTCTTGGATGCCCTTGGCATGCTCCTCTTTCACGAGGGCCGGCTTCAGCGTCTCGCGCGAATTGAACGTCCGTAGCGCGTGGATGGACAAGTCGCCGCTCCATGGGCCGGTGGCGAGTGTGACGATCCGTGGACGCGATGGCAGGATGAAATTCAGCGGCAAGGCGGCCCGCTTGGAACTCTCGAACGGCACGCCACGGTATATTTCGTTTTGGCGGCCATCGCCGTAGTCCGCCGTCAGAATCACTTCCACCGTCAGGGTGTAACCATAGCGGTTGCCCAACTGGAGCGAAATCTGCCAGCTCTTTTCCTTCTGGGATTCGACCAGCAGTTCACGCGCTTCTTTAAGGCGGTCGAAGGCCGATGGGTAGGCGTCCGCCTCCAGGTCTTTGCCAGCCTTCTGCAGGCGCGTTTTGATGGCGGACTCCTTCCTGGCCGCGTCAGGCAAGGCGGACGCCACTTTGCGGGCGTGTTCTCTGATTTCCTGTTCCACGGGCAGGACCGCTTCATAGAATTTGGGAAGGGTGCCGAGTTCCTTGGAAAGATTCTCCCATTCCTTGATGCTCTTGGAAATCTGCGGGTATTCCTTGACCGCGCTGGCCGGAATCCATCCTTCGGCGTGCGCCAACTGGATCATCTGGCTGAAATCCACCCATTGTTTGGAGAAAGCGACCTTGTCGAAAGCCGCATCGAGCAGTCCTTTGCGGTAGGCGTAAATACGGTCCGCCATGGCGCAAAGCGCCTTGCGCGCGGAAGGCGCGGCCGGGTTTTCCGAGGGGGGTGGCGCGACCTTCACTCCCTTGACCTGCCGGAGTTCACCCACGATCCGGGTGGTTTCGTCGAGCAGATCCACGACCGCGCTCCGATGTTCTTCAAGGTCGTACGGAGCGTAGGAACCGACGCCGCGGGTATCGAACATTCGATAGATGGGATCCTTCAGCGCCAGGCGCGGATCGAAAAAGCCGATGTTCTTGATGCCTTGGTCGAGGTGGAGTTTGACGAACTTTTCGAGCCGGGCCAGTTCCAGTTTGTAATCGAGGTTGCCGTGTCCCCAAAGCAGCGCGTACTGTTCCACGTCCTTGCCATAGGCCCGCAACCACTCGTTGATCTTTTCCTCCTCTTGGCCAAAACCGGGATAATTGTCCATGACGATGGCGTCGTACCTCAAGGCGCCGGGTTTCACCCAGGCCGGGTAAAACCCCGGCGCGACTTTCAGGTTCGGGTAAAGCGACTTCACGTAGCCGTACAGTTCGTTGTGGACGCGGATCAACACTTTCTGGGTCGCATCGCGATCCTGGTAACGTTTGGCGCCGGCCTGTCCTACCGTCACGTTCATGCCATGATCGGGTTCCTCCTCGGAAAGCAACACGCCATAGATCGTGTTGGTTCCCAGGTATTGCGCCATGGTGTCGAGCTGCCATTTGATGGTTTTCTTGACGCTCTGCATGACTTGGGAATCTTCAGCGATGGCAAACCAGTCCTTGCCCGTGAGATTGTCGCCGCCCGGCGGGATGCCCTTCTCCTTGAGTCGTTGCTGCAGTTCGGGATAAGCCAGGCCATGGAAACCATCCCAGGTGGAATGGTCGCCCCACCAATAAAGTTCGACCCAAATCCGGGCGCGCTTGCTTTCCGCGATCATCGTCTGGCGCACGTCGGCCATGTCGGCCACCAGAAAAGGCAGCACCCACTGCTTGCCCAGCCAGTACCAATTGATGTGATGCCGCCGCATTCCCGCGGCGTCCATGGCGGGATCGTACATGCCGGCGATCTTATGATTGCCAAGCCAACCGTACCATCCGCCATTGACTTCGTTGTTCAGCATGCCCGGTTTGGATTGTGCGCGTGATCCGTCAACGGGCTTGTCAGCAGTTTCTTCCGCGCGCGCGGGAACGTTCGGTCCGCTGCTGGCCGAACCGGGTATGAAAATGGAAAACATGAGGAGGAGATGAAAGGTGGTTTTGTTCATGGTTCTTTGAGGATCATGCGGCTTGCGCCAGGATGTTTCGCCGGTTGTGGCGGGTTCCCCCCGCCGGCGCGCGTTGTCGCGATTTTGCGGCGGCATACACACGTTCGGTCGCCCGGTTCATGGCATCGGCCACGGCCAGGCAATCGTCGGCGTTCAACACGGCCAGCGCCGTGGCGATGAAGGTCGAAGCCGGCACGAGCATCTCGTCGCCCGGTCCGATCTCGATCGCGCGCAAGGCCACACGCAACGCGCCGCTGCCGGAGTGAACCGCCAGAGTGTGTTTGACCCCAGCCCAGCGGCCGCCTCGCGTTCGAATTGCGCGACCATGCCTTGGTTGGCAGGGCCGTAGTACCGATTGAGTGAACGCGAATCGAGAACGCGATTCACCAACTCCTTTTCTTCGACGCCAACCATGGCCGCACCCGAATACTCGAGGGGATAAGCCTTTTGTTTGAAATAGGGTTTCATCGTAGCTGCTCAGGTTGTCAGGTTCAGGGTTCAGGGGTTTGCTGCCTGCGAAAACTTTCCGTCCTGCGCTTCGTAGCCCGGGCACTTCGGCGGGCGAAGGAGCGTCGTTTGATCTTCATATTTGCCCAACCGCTGAACCTTTGAACACGGAACCGTGAACCTGAGTAATACCAAGAACGTTGGTCAGAAAGGCCACATCCTCCCTGATTTTGTCTTCGGTGCGGATTCCCTGCGGCAGGCAGCA
The DNA here is from genome assembly GCA_016198745.1 of Verrucomicrobiota bacterium. Classification (GTDB taxonomy): domain Bacteria; phylum Verrucomicrobiota; class Verrucomicrobiia; order JABWAM01; family JABWAM01; genus JACQHZ01. Next base: position 8,179 of record JACQHZ010000325.1, on the reverse strand, counting down.
ATAGCCTCCGCGGAAATCCTCAAAGGAATAAAGCCCCTGGTAACCGGCGGTTTCGAGCGCTTCGATCACCTTGGGCCAATCAACCATTCCGTCCTGCAAAGACATGTATTCGAACTGCCATTCCTTGGCGGCGGTGCGAAACCAGCCCAGATTCTTCACATGCACATGCGCCAGGTAGGGACCGAGCAAGGAGATGGCGAGTTTCCAGGAGAGCATGCCTTCTATGACCATGTTGGCCGGATCGAGAATCACGCCGACATCATGCGGGTCAAACTCTTCCATCACGCGCAGGGCCAGTTCCGGGCTGCACGTGACGTTGCCCGAGTGGGTTTCAACCAGAATCTTGATGCCCCGCTCGCGGGCCAGGGGCGTCCAGCGGCCCAACGCCGCTGAGACCTGTCGCAACACTTCCCGCGCGGAACTTCCCTCCCGGTAGATTGGCGCGCTCAGGCGCACCATCCGACTGCGGAGCGCGCTCGCCGCCTCCAGCAACAGAGATCCCCCCTCCTTGTCGTCCAAACTTTGCGGGCCGCTGAGGCACGCCACCTCAAACTCAAATTCACGGCACAGATCGCGAATGATTTCGATGTTGCCGGTGCGCGGAGTGAAATCAAGATGCCACGGCGCGGTCACGGGCAGCTTGCCTGGAGGATACTGCGTTGCCCACTCCACCTGACGCAGACCCAGTTCGCGAAGATGTTCCAACACCCGGCGCGGAGACCAGTCGGGCGCCATGGCCGTCAACATCGCCATGCGCGCACGGGGACCAGGCGCATTCTTTCGGGGTGGGTTCTCTTCAGACCCGGTCTCTTTTTTGTTGCTCATCGGAAATCAGTTCGAGTCGAAATAATGGTCGTATGGGGTGTGCTGCGACACATCGGGCGGCAGATAAAGCGCCTCCACATGTCCGTCTAAAAACACCGCGTTGCCCCGGTTGCCGTGCGGATTGAGGATGTAGCTCCACCACCAATTGTACACCGACACCTGGTAGTAGGATGCTTCGCAAAAAATGATTTTCCCGGCCGGATTGGAAAAGGATGCAAGATTCATGTCGCGCGGAATCACCGTGTTCCGGAATTCATCGTTGTAAGAATACTCGACCAGATTGTTCATGGTGGCAGCCCACATCGAATCTTTTCGCGTGGGGCAATCCAACACCGTGCCGGCTTTCCACCCGCTCCCGAAATTCCACGAGGGAAGCTGCAGATAACGAATGAAATCCGATGTGCCAGACGGCACGGATGGATCGTAATTGTACCAAGTGCCGCCCCCGCCGGTTCCCAAAAAAAAACGGCCGCCGTTGTCATCCAGGTACATGGTCAGCGCCACGCCGATCTGGCGCAGATTGGAAACGCATTTGGCGCTTCTGGCGCTTTCGCGCGCCCGGGCAAGCGCGGGCGAGAGCAGGGCAGCAAGGATCGAAATAATGGCGATGACCACCAAAAGCTCGATAAGGGTGAAGGCATGGGGTGATGGAATGATGAAATGATGGAGTGGTGGGGAACGATGGTTGTGCCGTCTTTCAACCCTTTTCATTACTCCAGCGTTCCAGCATTCCATTGTTCCATGCGGTTGCATCGTGAATCGCAAATCGTTCATGGTGAAAGTCTGAACACTGAACACTGATTACTGTTAACTGATGACTGATCACTGATTAGGGGAAAAATCACCTTGGGAAGGGTGATCACCGATAACTGGGATCCAGGGACTGCGCTCATGCCGCCTCCTTGATCTGTCCCGCGAACTTATGGGCCGTTTGGAATCCGCGCGGCCCAGCATGCGGCGCCATGGCCGTCGTGCCGCGCTCGATCAATTCCCTTGTGGTGGCCGCCCGTTTCCGCGGCGGCGCCGCGCCCTCCAGGATTCGGACGAACCAATCCATCGCCTGTTCCGCGATCTCGTCGTACCGAAGTTCCATGCAGGAAATTTGCGGTTCCACGGCCAGCGAAGCGCGAATGTCCGTAAACGCGTTGAACGCGATCACCGAAACATCGCGCGGGACCTGCCGGCCCAGTCTTTGCAATGCGCGAACCAGCCAGGCCGCAATCAGATCGTCATAGACCAGCAACCCCGTGATCGGCGGGCTGCTGCCGGCGATTTCCCCTGCCGTACCGGCCATGTCGGAAAGTTCTCCTCCGCAGTGAACCAGGGACAACGTGACCTCGGGATGTTCCGTTTCGAGCCGATGACGGAAGGGGGCCAACTCTTTGAGCAAATAAGGATCGTTGGTGTTGGGCCCCACATAGGCCAGATGACCGTGTCCGAGCGAAAGAAGTTTTTCTAACGGGATCGTGGAATTATCGGGGCCTTCGTAAAGCACGTAGCGCGCCCGACCGAGAAACCGCGTGTTGTTGAGGCAGATGGTCGGGATCCGCCGCGACTCCAACTGCGCCAGTTGCTCCAGGTCGAAGGCGTTTGAGATGTAACCTGAGATCGCCCCGTGCGGGCCCGGAATGCCGACGCCCGGCTTCCAGGAATCCAAGTCGCCCAGTTCCGTGCAAATCGCCGTCCGACACCCCCGGCGTCGCGCCGCCCGGTCCAGCGCGGCGATGATCTTGCCGGTGTAATCGTTGATCTGATCGTGCCGATACAGAAGCCCCGCCAGCATCCCGCTCGCCCGCGGCGCCCGGTTCTTCTTCAAGACGGCGAACACTCCCCGCCCGTGGTGTTTCACGATGTCGCCCGAAGCGACCAACGGGTCCATGGCGCGCCGCACTGTGATACGGCTCATTCCGAGTTTTGCGCAGAGTTCCGCTTCGCTCGGCAGCCGCAAAGTCCCGCCCTGGCTGCGCCGTTTGCGTTTGACCAGGGCCAGAATTCGTTCGCGGGCCAGGTCGGTCAGAGAAGGGCAATTTTTCCAATGCATGCCCTCCTTTTATAAGACATCTTATGACAAGTCAATCATTTTCTAACGATCGTTCATAGACGGCGCGATTCGATGATCATGGATTGGAGTCCCTTGCCCCTTTGATCTCAATCACGCGCAAACTCTTCCTGGGAACTTCCAGTTGAATCGCGCCGGCGGATGCCTCCAGCGAGCCGACGCCGAAGATGTTCTGCGTGGACGTCGCGCGGGGATCAAGCTTCGGACTCAACGCTTTCAAGTCCAGTTTCACACTCGCGCGCACAGACCGCTCACCGAGGTTGCCCGCCACCAGCCAAAGTTTGTCGTCTTTCGCATAGACGCTGGCTTTAATTTTATCCGACGAGGGCGACAACTGAATGGTTGGGTTATTCTCCCAGTAGCCAATGAATCGCGCGTCGGCCATGCCGAATTCCTGGCGACCCTTCACAAGCGGCGTCAGATAATCCATGTCCAGCCAGGCCGGCTGGAACAACGTCCCGTGCAGCATCGGATAAAGCACCAGTGTGTCCATGGCGGCGTGAAATCGCGGCGCAAGTTGGGCGCGCAGATCCGGAGTTTTGGCCTGCAACCAGGCGACATGCAGGTTCCCCAGTTCCGGCAGCATGACGGGCACACCCCCGAACTGCTGGCACAGGAATTCTGCGCGAAACGTGTCCAGCGAAAGAATGGCGGTATAATCATCCTCCACCTTGGGAACATAGGCGTGTTGTTCGCCATCCAGGTACACATTGCAAAAAGAGTGGATCGGAGGAATCTTGTTGGCCGAGAGGTGCACCATGATGATCGGTTCTTCCATCCCGAACTCCTCCTGAAACATGGCGACCAGGCGTTTTAGAAACTCACGGTGCGCCAGCACGTCGCAGGTTGGGCGACGCTGGCCTTTTTCATCCACGTAACCCGATCCGTGGAATTCATTCAGATCGGGTTTGGCGCCTTCGCAGAAATCGAAATACGTTCCGTCCCACCCCCCTTTGCGCGTCAAATCGCGGATGCCATAAATAAAGTAGTCCGTGAAGGTTCCCTTGAGGTTGAGCCAGAGGCAGCGCTGATCCTGTTCGCCGCCGCCATCGATCTGAGGACGGATCACCCATTCCGCCTTGTAGTCTTCCACGTCCGGGGCCTTGTCGTTCAGAACTTGCATGGCCTCGTAAGGAATCACCTTGATGCCGAACTTGTGGTTGCGATCCACCAGCGCTTTCATTTCCGGCAGGGAGTTAAAAGGACTGGCGATGTACGGCGACCAGTTCATCCACCAGGAAATGGCGTGGGTGACCTTTTCCGGATTGTTGGGTTCCGGGTTGTAGTCGGCCCTGGTGGGGAACTGCCAGCCGCGCCAGCCCTTGGGTTGCGGCCGCATCGGAGTGGCTTGCAGGCCGAACCGGAAAACGGGTCCGCCGGCATAAGTCCTGGGTTCGGTCACGAAGTTGATCCGCAGGACGGTGGTTGCTCCGCGCTTTTCGATGGTCAAAGCCTGTTTGGGATCAGCCAGATTCCAGAACTGGTCCGACTCGGCGAACCAGCAAAAGCCCGCCTCCTCATTCCCCAGCCAGATGGATTGCTTCCATGAACCCTTCCAATGCGCCGGGGTCGCGCCCGGCTCACTGCCCGCCACGGCCCACTCGGCGTTGGAGGCGTGGAACAACGTCGCAGCCTCGGATCGCAATGGAATTTCAAGGGCAAGCTGTTTGATTTCGCCGGCCGGCAGTTTGGCCTCACACCACAACATGCCGTCAAACTCCAGATGATTGCGGACGGTGATGTCGCCTGAGCAGGTTGTGAAATCCGCTGCTGCAGGTGTGTGCTTTAAGACCTTGATCTGTAGCGGCGGTCTATGACCGTCGCCCGTCGCCGGCTCACCATCCTTGCGGCGGTCATAGACCGCCGCTACAGCAAAACGAATCGGGCCCGCCAGCAAGTCCTTGCTCAGCGAGGTGACTTGTGATGGGAAAAGCGAATGGTCATAGACGTACTTTCGTCCCCAAACCGAAAAAATTGTCGACTTGTCCGCCGTAGCTTTAGCGGAGACGGATTGCCCTGGCGACTTCTGCCTCCCACCTTCCGTCCCCTGAACCCTGCCTGCCACCCTCTGGATGGGTGTGAACCCTGAACCCTGAACCTCAACCTCCACCGGCGTCCACGGTTTGAGGACCTTGTCGGTGATGCCAATCTTGTTCCCAACCCACGCGGGGCGCGGCCGTTTTTCGTAGAGCGCCTGGTCATTGGCCACCGTCTTGCCCGATTCGTCGCGCAAGGTGGCGACCAGTTGGTATTTGCCTGTTGGAATTCTCCCCAGCGCAAAACTCGTCTGGGCAAAGGGCGGATCATACTGCGTGATTTTCTGCTGTGCCACGGTCTTCTGCTGGTGATCTTTGATTTCAATATCCAGGCGCCATCCCGTTTTCCATGCCGCGCGGAAACGCAGGGGGTCAATCTGGATGTTGAGCTTGTCCATGCTGGGCACGGGCGAGACGAATATCCGCAAGGCCGAGACATCGACCGCATAAGGAATCTGGGCGCTGTAAAGCTGGTTGGTGCTGTCCTGCTTGGTGGCCGCCACCTCCAGGATTCCCTTGGGTTGGACAGCCAAATCGAATGGGTGGGTCCATTGCTCGGCGGTTTTGACCGAGGACGCCATATCTATGGCGGCGAGGGCTTCCTTTTGGCCCGTCACACGCGCTGTGATCCGTCCCGCTTGCGCGCCCTGCCATGAACCCTCCATTACGCGTTGGCCGCCGCCCAGGTCGCGAAAATCGGTCCACTGCAGGGCAGGCGACTGCTCGCGAAATTCCAGCGTTCCAAAGTGTTGGCATGCGTTGTATTGCGCGATGGGCGGACACGCCCATGACGAGTACAGCGGACGCTCGCGAAACCAGGTGCGGCCAAAATTGGCGGTCCACCGTTCGCCGTTCACGGGCGTCTTGCGCTCCAGGTCGGCGAAGGGAATCGAGAGTTCCAACGCCCAGCAACGCAAACCGATGCCCCGCCAGTTTTCCTGCAGTTGCGATTTGAACGCCCAGTTCCCGTTCCATTTCACGTCGCGGTTCTTGTCATCAAAAAACACGCCATGGGCATTGCCGATGAAATGGTAGCTGCAGTCCACCGTGCGCGAGGCGGTGGGATCGAATAAAAATTCAACGGAATCATCGTCCCAGACCTGGCCATCCCGGGTGTCGGCCCGCGCGCGCAATTCATATTTCGGCGGCAGGAGCGAATAAAACGCGACGTACAGTCGTTCGGCGTCGTAGGTCAAAAGGACCGTGGTCTGAAGGTCCGCCAGCGCGCCGCCAACCAGATCAACAAAGCCGGTGAACGCCGCGGCGTCGCGCCACTCGTTGAGCGTAAAATCGCCGTCAACCTTGGGGCTGACGCGCGCGCGCGGCACGACCACATAAGGCGGAGATGTCACGGCTCGCGCGGCAGATTGTGAAGGCTCACTTGCTTTTTTTTTAAGGCCCGCCTGCCTGTCGGTGGGCAGGCCGGCCAGTTCCGCGATCTGCGGTTCGCTGAGCGCCTTCCCATAAATCCGCAGATCGCGAATCAAGGTGTCGGCCTTCCCTGACATCCCGCTCTGTGTTCCGAAATTGGGATGATAATAATCGCCGACAAAAAAGATGTCGTAGGCGCGCACCTCGGGCAATTGAAGACCGGGGTCCGCGCGATCCGCAACTTTGACCCCATCCACGAAGAGATTCACAACGCCCGGCGCCCAGGTGGCCGCCAGGTGGTGCGTTCCGCCCTTCTCCCATGAGGCGATCGAGATCACAGCGGACACCGTTGAACCGTTGTTCCGCCCCTCTACGAGAAAGATCAGCTTGTTGTCCCCTCCCCCATACTTGTAGAGATTGAACCGTCCGTTGGCCAAAAGCGTCCAAAACATGTGAAACTTGTCGTCGCCCGGTTCCCAATCGTTCTGAATCCACAGGCTGACCGTTCCCTCCTCGCCGTGAAGATTCTGATGGGCCGGATACATCAGGAAACTTTCCGGCGCCCCAACCGCCAATCCCGGTCCGAACGCCCCTTTCGGGAACTCATAGACGCCCTTTTTCGAAGCCGGTTTGACGCTTCCCTGGCTTATCTCGGCGTCAAGGCTCTCGCTGAAAGGCGCGTGAAAAAGCGGTTCCTCCGCCAACAGACAGAACTCAAATCTGAGAAAAAACAGTGAAAGCACAATAAGTCGAAGCAGGTTCATAGGCATTAGGTTGTCATTGGCTGATTTTACCGTGAATACCAGGGCGGTTCTTGAAGTTGGGCAATCGTGTCGTTGACTGCATCAATGCGCGACCACAGCCACCACTCGACGTGGCCGTCAAAAAACAGAATGTTATTCCCCCCTTTGTGCCAGTTGGGCCAGTAAATGAAAGTGTGCTGGATGTCCCAGCTGGAGTCGTTCGCAAGATCATTCAATCGGGAGTCCGCCAGAAGAAGAACCTTGGAGGGGTTTATTATTTGATTCTCCTTGTGCCAGGACGGAATCAAAGAAGACCAGTTTACTGGATCGTATTCCCCGATCCATGGGAACATGTTCATTCCGTAGCAAGGTCCGCGCGAATAAACCATCAAACTCTTGCTGCTGGGACATTGCAGAATCGTCGGCCCGCCGCCGCGATAAGGCCCGGATAGGGCAGCATAGCCGTTGGCAACATAGGCGGTCATCTTGGGGTCTTTCACGTAGTTTCGCATGATCATTGGCCAGGGAATAACCGTGGGATAACTGCCTGAAGGTAGAAACCGGCTGTCGGGAGGACACAGCGCGCCATCATAATCGTCGGCATACAGCATCCAGCAAATGCCGAGTTGCTTGAGATTGTTCATGCATTTGATGCTCTTTGCCGATTCCCTGGCGTTTTTCAGCGCCGGCATCAGCAGGGATGCCAGGATCGAGATGATGGCGACGACAACAAGAAGTTCGATCAGCGTGAATGCGTGGAGTGATTGAATGATGGAATGATGGAGCGGTGGGGAACGATGGTTGTGAGGTCTTTCAACCCTGTCCATCACTCCAGCGTTCCAGCAATCCATGGTCCCAGGCGTTCTCGCCTCGGCGAAGCACTTCGCCGTAGCCGAGTGCATCGTGAATCGTTCGTTGCATCGAATCCGTCCTTTGGTGGATAAATCGTTCATGACGAAAAATGGGCAACCGCTCGAACGCTCGTAGCCACATCCTTCATGTGATTGACTGTTCAGTTGACAGTCAATCTAACGAAAGATATGGAGGTGTCAACTTGAAAAATCAGGGCGAGTGTAGTGTCCCCGAAATACCTATATAGTGTAGGGGTGGAGTTTACCCCCACCCGTGGGGTTGTTCGGGATGGG
>JACQHZ010000313.1 GCA_016198745.1 Verrucomicrobiota bacterium | reverse complement strand
GCTTCCCGCCTGCCAATCGGCGGGCAGGTTGCGGGAATGACCTGAGCGGTCACCCGGGTTGAACGCATGCGACGTCTTGTCGCTTTCTTTTGAAATCGCCTTTCTTTTTGAGAATAAATGTCGCACACACCGCATTCGCTTAGATCGTTGTCTTAATGGATAATCCCTTGAGTATCAAGGGGTTATAAGAATTGTCGTAATTTGGTATGATGGTTGCTCTTCCCAAGATGACAATCTCTTAATTCTATGCCTAAAGTCCTTGGAATCGATCTTGGAACAACCAACTCCTGCATGGCCATCATGGAAGGAGGCGAACCGGTCGTTTTGGAAAATGCGGAAGGCGAACGAACCACGCCGTCGGTGGTGGCTTTCACCAAGAGCGGCGACCGGTTGGTCGGCAAGCTTGCCAAGAACCAGGCGATTACCAATCCGCGAAATACCGTTTATTCAATCAAGCGGTTTATGGGCCGCAAGTTCGAGGAGGTGGGCGAGGAGGCCAAACGCGTGCCTTACAAGGTGGTTCGGCAGGATAACGGTGACGCTTACGTGGAAGTGGATGAGCAGGGCCAGTCCAAACGCTACTCTCCCCCCGAAGTATCGGCAATGATTCTTTCCAAGCTCAAAACCGACGCAGAGGCCAAGTTGGGAGAGAAAATCACGCAGGCGGTGATCACCGTGCCCGCTTATTTCAACGACAGCCAGCGGCAGGCGACCAAGGACGCCGGCAAGATCGCCGGGCTGGAAGTTCTTCGCATCATCAACGAACCAACTGCCGCCTCGCTGGCTTATGGCCTTGACAAGAAGAAAGACGAGAAAATCGCGGTATATGATTTGGGCGGCGGCACCTTCGACATCTCCGTGCTCGAAATCGGCGACGGCGTTTTTGAAGTCAAAGCCACCAATGGCGACACGCACCTTGGCGGCGACGACTGGGACAACCGTATCGTGGACTGGTTGATTGCCGAGTTCAAGCGCGAGACCGGCATGGACCTGACCAAACAGCCGGATGCAATGCAGCGGTTGAAGGAGGAATCCGAGAAAGGCAAGAAGGCGCTCTCATCCTCGCAGTCATACGACATCAACCTGCCATTCATCACGGCGGACGCCAGCGGTCCCAAACACATCACGCAAACGCTCACCCGCTCCAAACTTGAACAACTTTGCGACGACCTTTTCGAGCGCACCATCAGGCCGGTTACGGCGTGTTTGCAAGACGCAAAGCTCAGCGCCGCGCAGATTGACGAGCTGGTGCTGGTGGGCGGCATGACGCGGATGCCGAAGGTGATTGATACAGCGCGGGGTCTTGTCAACAAGGAACCACACAAGGGCGTCAACCCGGACGAGGTGGTCGCGGTGGGCGCCGCCATCCAGGGCGGCGTGCTCAAGGGCGAGGTGCGCGACGTGCTCCTGCTGGACGTGACGCCGCTGACGCTTTCCATCGAAACGATGGGCGGCATTGCCACGCCGATGATTCCGCGCAACACCACGATCCCCACCCGCAAGAGCGAGATTTTCAGCACCGCTGCGGACAATCAGCCTGCCGTTGACGTCGTGATCCTGCAGGGCGAGCGCAAGATGAGCCGCGACAACAAACGCCTCGGCATCTTCAAACTGGATGGCATCCCTTCAGCTCCACGCGGCACTCCGCAGATCGAGGTCACGTTCGACATTGATGCCAACGGCATCCTGAACGTGTCGGCGAAGGACCTCGGCACCAGCAAGGAGCAAAAGATCACCATCACCGCCTCCAGCGGACTGTCAAAGGATGAAGTCGAAAAAATGGCGCGGGAAGCCGAGGCGCATGCCGAGGAGGACAAGAAAACGCAGGAAAAAGTGGAACTGCACAATCAGTCCGACAACGCGATTTATCACGCAAAAAAAACGCTCAAGGATGCCGCCGAGAAAATTTCCGACGACGAGAAAAAGAAGGCGGAAGCCGCCATCGAGAAGCTCGAAAAGGCTTTGAAAGCCGACGATGAAGATGGAATGCGCAAGGGTCAGGAAGAATTGACGGAGGCGCTTCACGGCATCGCCGCCAAGCTCTACGAGAGCGCCAAGGCGAGCAAGACCAAGGAGACCGGCGACGCCGGCTGCGGATGTTCGGATGAGAAAAAGGCGGCCAAACGCGGCGGCGGCGACGGAGACAAGGTGGTGGACGCCGATTTCGAGGTCGTGGACGACAAGAAGAAATAGAAATTGCTTGTAAATCCTTTCGTTGCCATGCGCCCGGCATTCAGGCCGCGGCGCAGGCGAAAGCAAAAACCCAATTAAGAAAGAGGACACAGAGCACGAACCACAACCAGGCCATCGCAGCGTTCGAGGAACCGCTCTGTGTCCCTCTTTTTCCCTGAACGCACGATGGCGAAGGAAGAAATAACCCATGAAAGTAAAACCCATCGGCGACCGGGTATTGGTGAAGCCAGCCAAGGAAGAAGAGACCAAAAAGGGCGGCATCATCATCCCCGACACCGCCAAAGAGAAGCCCCAGGAGGGCAAGGTGATCGCGATCGGCACCGGCAAAACCGACGATAACGGAAAGAAAATCCCATTCGAAGTCAAGGTGGGAGATCGCGTGCTGATCAGCAAGTACGGCGGCACCGAAATCAAAATTGACGGCGAGGAACATCAGATTCTTCGCGAAGACGATATCCTCGGTATCGTGGATTAACCTGTAATCACCCTTCCCCACCCCAAGCGGGCGGCAGGCAGGGTGATTTTTCCATAAGGAGTTCATCATTATGTCAGCAAAACAATTGGTATTCAGCGAAGACGCGCGTCAGCGCCTTCTGCGCGGCGTGCAGAAGCTCGCGCATGCGGTGGTCGTCACCCTGGGCCCCAAGGGGCGCAACGTCGTTCTCGACAAAAAATTCGGCTCCCCCACGGTGACCAAGGATGGCGTCACGGTGGCGAAGGAAATCGAGCTGGAGGATCCGTTCGAAAACATGGGCGCCCAGATGGTGCGCGAAGTGGCTTCCAAGACCAGCGACACCGCGGGCGATGGAACCACCACCGCCACGGCGCTGGCCGAGGCGATCTATCGCGAGGGCCTCAAGAGCGTCACGGCCGGGGCCAACCCCATGTGCCTCAAGCGCGGCATCGAAAAAGCGGTGGAACGCGCCGTGGAAAGCCTCCAGTCCCAGTCCAAGAAGGTGAAGGACAAGGCCGAGATCAAGCAGGTGGCCTCCATCTCCGCCAACGGCGATGAGACCATCGGCGAGATCATCTCCGACGCCATGGACAAGGTCGGCAAGGACGGCACCATCACGGTCGAAGAAGCCAAGTCCATCGAAACCACGCTCGAGGTGGTCGAGGGAATGCAGTTCGACAAAGGCTATCTCTCGCCCTACTTCATCACCAGCGCGGAAGACATGGAGTGCG
>JACQHZ010000312.1 GCA_016198745.1 Verrucomicrobiota bacterium | reverse complement strand
ATACACATCTGCGGGCGGGGATAAACCCCGGCCCTACACGCCCAGTCAGATTTCGAATTTCCGATGTAGGGGAGGGGTTTATCCCTTCCCGATGAGCGCATGAATGGATTTGCGTGTAAGGAGCAGGCCGTACTCCCGCACATCCCCGTTGCCGGGACCCTTGGCGGTCGCCAACGTGACCGTTTCTTTGTGGACATCCATGCCAATGTAGATATGTTTTCTCGTATGCTTGTCTCCCATGGGTTTTGGTTTGCCTCGGTTTTCAAAATCGAAAACCCTGCGGCTCTGTTTTGCTTCGGTGGAACAATCCGGGTGTCAATTCCCGGAGGCAAGGCACGCTCCTTTTCCACCCTCCACGCAGCCATAATGTTTGATATGGCTGCGTGGAATGCAAGCGGAAAACAACGGCCATCTCCGTGATCTTTTCAACGGGTTCAAGGGTTTCCTTGTTTACAAGTCAACGGATGAGGGGGGGCGACCTTGTTATTCGATGGTTTGATCGAAACTATTCAGGTCATTCCATCGAAAGCGGGTGCATGCGGTCGAAGACTCATCCAGTTTTCCCCGATACGGCTCTGCGCGGGCCCTGGATTCCTCCCGCCATGGCGGGGCAGGAATGACAGCGAACAAAGGGATGACCTGAATAGTTACCGCCGAATTATCACTCGATCCCCGGTTCCGTGGCGTTGATCGCCCGCGCCGCGGCCGACTCGAACTGTTCGATCGCGTGCTCGATGGAAATCTGGTTGTCAAACAGCCGTCGCAAAACCGCCTTCCATTCGAGCATCATGCCCGTTGGGAGATGCTCTCAACCCAGCCGGGTGCTCTCCGCATACTTCAGCGCCCGCATGCTATCGGCCGGTCAATCGCACACCCAGGTTGGATGGCAGGAGATGACAATCCGCGGTGAAAACAGAGCACCATCGGCGTGAACCCGATCGGCAAGGCGTACTGCACTCCGCGCCACTGGAACGCCCGTTGCGCGAGCGGCCGCAGGCACGGACGGCTTTCGGGCAGTTCACTCCGAATCAGCCGATCGAGTGGCAAAAGATTGATGACATGGGCCGGCAGGCAGGAGCCGATAAACGTAACGATCTCCGCCTTTGGGTCGTTCGGCTCGACCCACTGCAAATCGAGGTGGGGCAGTTCGGCGCGGATTTGGAGCAGGCTGTCTTCGATCAGGCGTCGAAACAACCCGCTCCCTTTTGCGACCAGCAGCGGCGCCCGCGATTTCGTGCGCGGCACCAGGAACGTCCCTTTCCCGGGAACCCGGTAGGCGATGCCCTGGCGAACGAGATGATCCACGCCCAGTCGCGCGCTCGAACGACTCACCCCAAACTCGCGGGGCCAACTCCCACTCGCTGGGAAACGCGCCCTGGTACCTTCCAGATCGAACCCGTGAACTTTGAACCATGCCCAAAATCCCGTTGATTTTTTTGCGATGAGTTTTGGGCTTGATATTGGGGGCCAACGCTGACAAGGTCGCAAGATGCGGGATTTGAACCAGAAGAAAGGGCGGAAGCGCAACGTTTCCGCCGGGACTGAAGTTCCGAGCCTGTCCAAGGGCGGGCCAGCACCCAAAAACAAAAATCCCATCATTTACAAGGAGAAACCCATGATCAGCAAAGCCCTGCAAGACGCAATCAACGACCAGATCAACAAGGAATTGTACTCCTCCTACCTGTACCTTTCCATGGCTGCATACTTCCAGAACAAGAGTCTGCCGGGCTTTGCACATTGGATGCGTGTGCAGGAGTCCGAAGAACGCGCGCACGCCATGAAGCTCTACGATTTCCTCATTGATCGTGGCAGCCGCGTGGCGCTCAAAGCCATTGACGCGCCTCCATCCAACTGGAAAGGCAGCCCGGAAGTCTTTACCGAAGTGGCTGCGCACGAGGCCAAGGTGACCGCATCCATCCATGCCCTCTATGAACTTGCATTGAAAGAGAAGGACTATCCCGCCCAGGTCATGCTCCAGTGGTTCATCAGCGAACAGGTGGAGGAGGAGAAGAGCGCGGCCGAAATTGTCGCCAGCCTCAACATGATCGAGTCCCACGCCAGCGCCATCCTGCAACTGGACCATCGCCTGTCCAAGCGCGGCAGCGATTAGCCCGCATTTGCCGCGGCGAATGAGGAATGCACCTTCAAAATCCGCTGGGGAGCGGTTTTTTTTAGGCTACACCCTTGTAGGGCCAACCCCGCACCGGCGGTCCTCTGTGCGCATTTCTCACGAACGGCGGGAATTGTGGATTAGGCGCTGACGCGAAGTCTGCTTTTGCATTGCTCGATCACACGATCGATTTCGCCGGCGGTGGTTTCCTTGCCGAGACTGAACCGCACCGCGCCCATTCCAATGGGCTCGGTTACGCCGATTGCCTTCAACACGGGTGAAAGCTCGGCGCAGCCGGCGTGACACGCCGAACCGGTGGACGCCGCCACGTTGCCAAGGGCATCGAGAACCTGGCCGCCGGCGCGCCCTTCAAAACTCACATTGAGCGTGTTCGGCAAACGCTCGGTCGGATGCCCGTTCAAGTGCAATTTCCCGCCAAAGATCGCCTTCAAACCCTCATGAAGGCGGTCCCGCAACCGCATCATGTAACTGCCGCGCGATTCCAATTCCTTCGCGGCCAGCGCGCAGGCGGCGCCCAGCGCCACGACCAGCGGCACGCTCTCCGTCCCCGCGCGGCGCCCGCTCTCATGCCCGGCGCCGTGAATCAACGGTTCAAAAGAAACGCCGCGCCGCACATAGAGGACGCCGACGCCCTTGGGCGCATAGAGCTTATGCCCCGCAATCGTGAGCAGGTCCGCATTGAGCGCATCTGTTCTGGTGGAAATCTTACCGGCGGATTGGGCGGCATCAGTGTGAAACAGGACCCCCTTTTCGCGCGCGATCCGCCCGATGGCTTCGATCGGCTCGATTGTGCCGATCTCATTGTTCGCGTGCATGATGGTGATCAGGATGGTTGCGCTCGTGATCGCTTGACGCACATGTTCCGGGGCGACCTTTCCAAAACGGTCCACAGACAAACGCGTGACCCGGAAACCGTTTGCCTCGAGAAAAGCAATCGGCCGGAGCACGGCGGGATGTTCCACTTGCGACGTGATGAGGTGATTTCCCCTGGCCCGAAGCGTGAATGCCACGCCTTTGATGGCGGTGTTGTTGGATTCGCTGCCGCCGCTGGTGAATACGATTTCGGAGGCCTGGCAGCCCAGAAGTTCCGCTGTCTGCGCCCGCGCTTGCTCCACGGCCTCCTTCGCTTTTTTCCCAAACGCATGCGCGCTGGACGAGTTGCCGAAATGTTCCGCCACAAACGGCCACATCGCGGCCGCCACCCGCGGGTCCACGGGCGTGGTGGCGTTATAATCCAGATAAATGGGTTTCATTGCGTCGCCACTGTATCCGAAGACGCGGCGGATCGCAACGCCCGCGCGTGCCCGGCGTGACATCAGGCTTCACCAACGGAACGCTGGCAGCGTTGTTTCGAATGGCCATGGTCGGTCATCCTGTCAAAACACGATCTTAAGTCGGAGCCTGATCGTCTCGATGGCCTGAATTTCCTTTTGGTATTTTTCGCGCAGCTCCTTGCGCCGCTTGTTTTGGAAGGCGAAGAACGGATCGTTGCCGTCCAGCGTTGCCGAAAGAAAACGGACGGCCTCCTTGGTGGAATGGAGGATCGCGCCGGCCTCCCTCGGCTGGTTCTGTTTCAGCTTTTCCTCGACGACCCGCAGCGTCCGCTCCGACACAGCAATCCGCCAGGCGGAAAGTTCAGTTTCAAGCCAGGGCTGCATGTG
Source organism: Verrucomicrobiota bacterium (assembly GCA_016198745.1). GTDB lineage: Bacteria > Verrucomicrobiota > Verrucomicrobiia > JABWAM01 > JABWAM01 > JACQHZ01. Next base: position 3,905 of record JACQHZ010000312.1, on the reverse strand, counting down.
CTTGAAGTGGACCTGGTGATCCTCGTCCGGCACCGCGTACAAATCCTTTTCATGGACGTCGAACCCCTGTCCTCCATGTGCGTCGGTTCCGAGCCAGGCGGTTTCGTTGCGTCCGACGAGATGCAGGAGGCGCGGTCCTTTCACCCACGCGGAATCGAGCGTGGAATGCAGCAGGAGGAAGGGAACCCGCGCCCCCCATTTTTTCGCGAGATCGTGCGCGGGCGGGCCGCCGGCGGAAGCGCCGCCGACGAGGCGGAGATCGGGATCGCTGTGGAATTGAGATTCGATGGACGCCGCCACACCATCGAGCGCCTGCAGCACTCCCTTCGCCTCCACTTCGCCCCGCTTGGCGAACCACGGCATCTGGGGGACCACAACAACAAGGTCCAGCGCGTCGGCTGCCGGCGTGAACGCCTTTTGATAATACTCGATGGAATCGCCCACGCCGCCAAAGAAAATGAGCACGCCCAAAGGCCCGTGTTCGCCGGCCGCCGCAGCGGGGATGTGCAGCGCCAGGTTCACGCGGCTGCGGGTGATCGTGGAATCGCCGGTCGCCGGCGCGGGGGGCGCCGGGGCGTCCGCCCCTTTCAAACCCACGAACGGAACCAGGATGAGCGTCGCGGCGCAAAGCAATCGAAAAAAAGGTTTCATGATTCGGGATGCGAAAAAAATCGGTGAATCGATTTCGGCGGCGTCATCGCCACCATCCGCAAATATTTCAAGATGCCACGTTAACGCGCCACGGGAGGAAACTCAAGCCTCTCACCCTTCTCCGCAACGCGGGGGATGTTTCCGGGGTTGTGGCTTCTGATCTTTCATGGCAGAATGCGTTTCATTTTAATTCGCCAAACCATCATCGAAACCGACTTGATGGACTGAATAATTATGTCCCTCGAACCCATTCTCACCGACATCATCGCCCGCCTGCGCCTGGGCCGGTTTCCCAACGAACCGGCGATCTCCCAAGGCATCGTCTTGCGCGTGCTTCAGGAATTGGGCTGGGATATCTATGACACCACCTCGGTCTGGCCCGAGTACCAGACCGGTGAAGGCCGCGCTGACTTCGCCCTGTGCCATCCGCCCTCCAAGCCGGCGGAATTCATCGAAGTGAAACCGCCCGATTGGTCTTATGCAGATGGTCGTGAATGGCCACGTCTAATTCGACGCAAATTGGCCTAAAAAAAAGGGGTGCGGACGCGAGTTGTCCCGCGCTGCCTGACTGGGCAATTGGGGTTTGAATCGGCGGGCACGTTAAGCTACGGTCTGTGGCATGTAGGGGGAACGCCTTCGACAGGATAAACAAAGTCAGCGCCGGTGGAAATTGCTTGTTTCCGATAATCCAAAGGACGGATCCTTTCTCCAAAGCCGCCGAAACTGAAAACAACGCCCGTTTGTTCAGTGGCTAAACGGAGCTGAGTTTGGTAGCTTGAGCGTATGAAGGTTGCGGCCATCGAGCACCCACGAAGTCGGCAGGAGGAACTGGGACAGTTCCTCACCGCGACGCCGGTGGCTGACTTCATGGCTTCCATGTTCGGGCCGCTCCCGAGAGTGGTGCGCTTGCTGGATGCTGGCGCGGGTGCCGGCTCGCTCACCGCCGCGTTCGTCTCGCGCTTGTGTGGAGGAAATGAAGGGGGCCGCGCGATTGAAGCAACGCTCTACGAGCTTGACCTCGACATCCTGGACGCACTCTCCGCGACCATGCGCGAATGCCAGCGTGTCTGCGCCGAGTCGGACATCCACTTCACGTTCACCATTCATTCCGCTGACTTCATTCAAGAAATGTCAGCGCGTCTCGCAGGTGATTTGTTCGGCACGGCGCCGCCCGCCTTCGATGCCGCCATCGCCAATCCGCCGTATCGCAAGATCAGCACGGACTCCGCCGCGCGACGCTCGCTGCATTCCGTCGGCGTCGAAACCAGCAACCTCTACACCGGCTTCATCGCGCTGATTCAGCGACTGTTGGTTCCCGGTGGACAACTCGTCGGCATCACGCCGAGAAGTTTTTGCAATGGCCCTTACTTCCGCCCGTTCCGCGAAGATTTTCTGAACCACCTGGAGTTGCGCCGACTGCATGTGTTTGAATCGCGCCAAGCCGCCTTCCGCGACGACAGCGTGTTGCAGGAGAACATCATCTTCCATGCGGTGAAAGGACGGAACCAACCCCGTGAAATCATCATCTCCAGCAGCAGCGGAGAACCCGGCGACGAAATCACCGAGACGGTCTTTCCCTTCACTGAAATCGTCCCCCCGCACGACGACGGGAAGTTCATCCACATCCCTTCCACGGCCAGCCACGCCTCGGCCAAACAAACCATGGACGGCCTCAGTTCCAGCCTTGCCTCGTTGGGCGTGACCGTCTCCACCGGGCGCGTCGTGGACTTCCGCCTCAAGGACGCCCTGCGCAAGAAACCCGAACGCGGCACCGTGCCGTTGCTTTATCCCTGTCATTTCAATGGCGGCACCGTTCATTGGCCCAAGCTTGAAGCCCGCAAACCCAACGCCATCCTCGACAACGACGAGACACGCCCGTGGCTCGTGCCCTCCGGTGTCTATCTGCTCACGAAACGCTTCACGTCCAAAGAAGAGCGCCGCCGCCTCGTGGCCTGCCTGTTCGACCCGGACCAGGTGAAAGCGAAATGGATCGGTTTCGAGAACCACCTGAATTACTTCCATGCGAACGGTCACGGATTGGAGCGCAGTCTGGCCGTCGGTCTCTACGCCTTCCTGAACTCCACCGTGGTGGACCAGTATTTCCGGCGCTTCAGCGGCCACACCCAGGTGAACGCCACCGACCTGCGCACCTTGACCTATCCCGACGTGCTGCCAACCAACTGATGCCAATCGAAACCACACACGCCGACAGCATCGCCCGCCTGCGCCAAGGATGGTTTCCCAACGAACAGGCGATCTCCCAAGGCCCGTCTTGCGCTTGCGCTGATGCTACGCTATGGTCCTTCGGGTCGTGAAACCGACGCCACATCCCCAGCCCCATGCAAACTCTAACCCAGCATTGGTTGATTCCGAAAGACCGACGGGTGCATCTTGATTTGACGCTGCCCCCCGAGACGCCCGAGGGCGAGGTGGACGTCCTGCTGATCATCGAGCCGCGCTCCGGAAATGGAAACACCGGCGTGGAAAATCTGATTGGTTGCCTCAAGGACTCCAAGACGTTCGCGCAGGATGCGGTCCAGTCCCAGCGGAGGCTCCGCGATGAGTGGGTCTGATTTTTTGTTGGATACCAATGTTGTCATTGACCTGTTGAAGGGTCTGCCTGCGGCTCGGACGCTTTACCGGTCGCAGCTCGCAAGCGGTCGTCTCTTTGCGAGTCAGATCACCCGCATTGAACTCCTGAGTTTTCCGGGCATTCAGCGGGACGAGGAGAATCGTGTTCTTGCCTTTCTCGGCCACGTTGGCGTTCTTCCCGTTTCCGCCGGCGTCGAAGCCGCCGCGATTTCCTTGCGAAAGGGCCATCGTCTGAAAGTGCCGGATGCGATCATTCTGGCAACCGCCGGCTCTCACGGCTGCACGTTGGTTTCGCGCGATGCGGTGCTGATCCGCAAAGCCGCGGGCGTCGTTCCGTGCCTTTCTCCTTGATTGACAACCGCTGGCGGCGGCCGTGGGGTGGCGATCTTCGGAACCGGTCACGAAATCCCAGGCGACACGGGGGGCATGACAGCGATCACGCCGTCTGAGGTTCTCGGAACCGTCCACCGTGTCCTGAACGATCACCCGGGAAGGGTCTCCTAGACATTGCGGTTATGCACAGAGTTTGGCTATTACCGCAAAATTCGGTTGGATTGAGGGAAAATGCCAAAGGCGTGATCGGTTGGCAAACATTTTTTTGCCTTTTTTTCCTGCCGCAAATTTGGTTGAGTTTCGGTCATGCGACCGCTTTTCGGATCATT
>JACQHZ010000324.1 GCA_016198745.1 Verrucomicrobiota bacterium | reverse complement strand
TGGGCTGCCTTCGGCGCATACTTCACACAGGAGTGTGAAGTATCCGGGCTAACCCGATCTTGAAACTCCTCGCAACATCCATGCAATGAGGATGCCGGCGACGTCGTGGGTGCGCCGAGCGTCGCTCGTGCGGCTGGCCGCCAGTTCCGCTGATCGTTTTTGGATTTCCTCGATCCGCTGTGTTGCTTTGCCGAGCAACGCCGATGCATCCTTTTCCCCTTTGGGAATGTGTACTGTTCCATGAACGCTTTGAGCAGCCAGCAATGCGATCAATTCAGCGTGTGAGCGGGTCGGGCAATCCAGTTTCCCGACGATCAACTTGCGGCTGGCATCACGGCCTTGCGCGAAATGCACCGTGTTGGCTTCGAGCATGTCCGTCGCGTCGGGTAAAGAGGGTTTCCCTTCGGGGATCACAAGCTCCAACCCATCGGCGACGTGCTGTGCCAGCCATTTGGCAAGCGGAGTCTTTTCCTCTTCGGCCAGGCCATCCCAGATGTCGGCGGCCAATTCATCGGACATGAACTCGCGTCCTTCGGTCCGGCTGCGTTGCTCTTGTTTTTGAATTTCTGCGACGCGAATCTGGCGAAAATGCGCGCTGGTTGCGTGGTGCAATTCGTCGCAAAGGCGCTCGCGTTCTTGCGCGTCAGCGACCCCCAGCAGTTCAAACACTGCCAGGTCGAGTTCGCGGCGGTCGAGCATCGTCAACTCCCTCGGCAGTCCGACCGGCTTTTCCGCCAGCTTGCGCGCCCGCTCTGACGAATGGCACGCCATGAACTCATCCTCGACCATGTGCATGTTGTCGCGAGCGCACAATTTCTCAAACGCGGCTTTCAACTTGCCCATAACTGCGGGCGCCGCCCCGCGCGGGTCGGGCACTTCCATCAGATTCACGTCCACGATCTCGGTCTTGAGGTTGCCCTCGGTGCCGGCGTAACGGCCATAGAAAGTCTTCAACAGGGCGATGAGGGTGGAATTCAAAACGGCAGCGAGTGTCTGAGATGCGATGGCGGCCTCGCTGCGAACGAACACATCATACAGGTTGCAGTTCACAACGAGTCGTTTGCCGTTGTGAACGACGATGTGACGGTATTGTTGCGACTTGGGCCAGATCAGGTCGCCACGCTTGGTATGGGTCAGGTCATACCATGGATCGCGGGCGGCGCAGGTTGAGCGTTGGGCGACCGGCACGGCTTTGCTTTTCGTCGAGGCGAAGGTGTGCGTTTCGCCGTAGCGGAGGTACCTGGCCATATACGTGCCTCTCAAAATGCTGAGGCGATCGGAAACCAGCAAGATCAGATGATCGAGGCCATCCGCCGCAACAATTGGCCGCGTCACTTCCATCAGACTGTGGACCTCAGGCGCGAGGAAACGGGACTCAATGGGATGCACCGTTCCATCCCCCGCAAGAATGAGTTTCACCTCGCCATTTTCGACTTCACTCCGTTTGCAGTGCGTGTAGAGCGGGACGTTGCGCCATTCCTTCTCGCCGTAATTGTTTAGAAACTTTTGGCTTATATCGCGCGGCATGAAGAAGGCATCGCAGCCGCTTGTTACGCCACGTCGAATCTTCGCAATCTCGCCGAGCGGCACAAAGCGGTTCCCGTAGTCGCGCATGATGCGGAAATAAAACTCGGGCGCGCGCAGGTGCTTGCCCCACTTGCCGCCGCCGTACCCGCCGCGAGTTGCGTCCACACAGTCGGCCTGGTCAGGATCGTTGTCGCCATTTTCGTCATCGCCGCTGCCGGCAGTTTCATTGGGGTAGAGGCTGGCTGTCTCGCGAATCGCGCCGGTCTTGTGCTCCTGTGAATCTTCCGTCTGCTTGGCAAACAACTCGCCCGCGCGCAAACCTTCCGCCCACAGGTCGCCTTGTCCCTTGACGATGATGCGCAGATCGTCGCGATGCGTCAGGTCCTCCTTGGCGCGGTTGATCATGTCGCGGAATTTCTCCGCAGCCTTTTGCCTGGAATTCTCGTCGTGGCGGTCGCCCAGAATCTCCGCCAACGGTCGGTCCAGCCGCACGAACTTCACCAGATTTGCCATGCGTTCGCGCTCATCGTCGCACCGTTGCATGATGATCGTGCATGTTTTAACGCGGGCATCTTCAAACCACGGTTCGACGGTGCTTTCGATAATGGCGTGGAGCTTGAAGTTCTGCAAAATCCAGGCTTGCAGCGCGAATCCGTATTCGACATCGAGCCAACTGGAGGAGGTCACAAACCCGAACCATCCCTTTTCTTTCAAGTAACGACAGGAGGCGGGCCAGAAGTAGCAGTGCAGATCGCTGCGACCGCTGAGTTTGACGCCGGGCTTGGCGCTGGCGCAGAGTTCTTGCAAGTCCTCCTTGGCCTGCATCGTTTTGACTCCGTGTTGGCCGCGTTTGGGAATTTTCTCCTGCCGCACATAAGGCGGGTTGCCCACCACAGCGTCAAGCCCGGGCAAAGTGACCGGCTCCGACCGGCGTTCGCCCCGCAGACCCCGCGGCGTGTGGCAAAAAGGTTTGTCCGGCGCGATCTCAAAAAAATTGCGCCGCGCAATGAGCGGGTAGTTCTCCTCATCGCGCACATCCCGCGATGCAAGGTTGAGGGTTGAGATGTGGGCGGCAAAGGTCGAAATGTCCGCGCCATAGATTTCGCCGAGCAGTTCCTGATGAAACCGGGCGTTATCCAGCCACGCCTTCCGATGGTAGGCGCGAACCAGGAAACTCCCCGACCCGCAAGCCGGGTCGAGCACGGCATCCGACCCTTTGCGGATGCAAAGTGCGTTGATGACATCGACGATATCTTGATTGGTATAGTGCTGGCCAAACTTGCGACGTTCTTCGGGTGAGATGAATCGTTTGAAAATGCCGCCCAGGATGTCGGCGGGAATCAGCTTGAAATTGAACGGCTTGAGATTTTCCAAGACTGATCGCCACGCCTCGGCGGACATCGGATGGCCGAAGATGTGGGGAGCGGCCCATTCCTTTTCCAGCGGATAGAACAACGTCTCGTAGTCGCCGGTGACCTCAACGGCATCTTGAAATTTCCTCTGAAAATGTTGGCACAACGGTTCCTGGCCATGAACACGAGACGGTATGGCGAGGGGTTTGAGATTGGTGAACTTGACCCGAACGGACTCGTAAAAAATCAAGCGGTTGGAAAACACGTAGCAGAGCGAGGACGCCGCGCGGTCGATCAGATTGCGCCATTCCTGCGGGTCCCGGCGGATGACAACCCAGCCCTGTTCCATCGCCATCCACTCCTGCAATCGGGTGTCGAAAGCCTTGTCGCCCTCCGCCTTCGTCATCAAGAAATCCGCGGTGAGCTTCACGGGCCACGCAATATGGCTCTCAAAAGCGCGGACGAAGTACTCATCCGGCGGCATGCCCCAGTCCGGCTTTCTCCCGGAAACGATATCGCTAAGTTCTCCAAAAAACTGAGCGAGGAAGCGCTGGATGGCCGCCTCGACATCGGGCCGGGAGACGTCGTCGGGCGACTCGATGTTCAGCCCCAAATCCCAATCCCTGACCCGACGCTCGAATAACGGACGTTCCCAAAGGCTGCGATCAAACAACACGAGATGGTTGACATTCCATGTGAAAAAGAACTGCGCCCCCGCCCGGTCGGCTTTTTGGAAGGCGTCTTCAACCAGCGCATGGTGAAACGGGTCGCGGCCTTCGGACGTTCCGGGAAACTTCACTTCGCCCGCGAGCACAAGCCGTTTTTGATCGTCGTAAATGCGGAGGTCCGAACGTTTCCGCCGGATGCCCTTTGACTCCTCGATTTCAGCCCGACGGAAGGGCAGACCGGCATTGCCGCTAAAGATCGCCTCCGCCCATTTGGCGACGCGACTGCAAAACGTGACCTCATGCGTTCTTATGTCGCGAGTTGCCATCCGCGCGCGAGATAACCATATCCCCATGCCTTTGGCAAGGCAACGATTCGGACGTGATCGCCGGTCGCCATCTGCGCCGTCTCGGGGTGACGCATCCTGAGTATTATCGGCCTGATTCGGATATCAGGTGAGCTTTGACAAAGTCCTCATTCAGGGTGACGCCAAGTCCCGGACGGTCGGGCACGGCGATCTGGCCGTTGACGGCCTTCATTGGCTCGATCGCCAGTTCGTGCCGCAACGGCGAGTCCTCGACGCAATCCTCGAAAAGAAAGGCGTCGCGGCAGACGCTCAGCCAATGAAGACACGCCGCCACGCTGATGGGCGTTTTATAGCAATGATTGCAGAGCCGGCCGCCGGCCTCTTCCACCCGCTGACGAATGTAGTTGGCGTCCGTAAAACCGTTTCTTGCCAGGTCAACCTGATAGACATCAAGCGCGCGCCGGTCGATCCATGGACGGAAGGCGGCGCGTCCGCACTCGCCTTCACCGGCGGCAATGGGCACGGGCGATCGGTCACGCAGCCAGACATAGCCATCGAGATCATCCTGATGCAGCGGCTCCTCCAGCC
>JACQHZ010000322.1 GCA_016198745.1 Verrucomicrobiota bacterium | reverse complement strand
GAGAAATCTTCTCCGGAAAACAAGATTCCAAAGGTTAGTAGTAAAGGGTAAAAAATGCTGTGAAATTGCCAAGAAAGGGATAGCTGATAAGGGAAGATCATGGAAGAATAAAACCTACTAAGCACAACGAATGTTTCTTAATTGACAATTGCTGACTATGAAGCTTGACCCGACCAAATTGAAAGACTGGCAAGTTGCGGAAGCCGCGGAAGCAGAAATGAAGCCTTTTGCCGCGCTTGCGGGGGAGATGGGGTTCAAGGCGGATGAACTCATTCCCATGGGGAGGCAGCTTGGGAAAATCGATTCCATGCGCGCCATAGGGCGGCTGAAAAGCCTGCCTCAGGGGAAATATGTGGATGTGACGGCCATCACCCCCACCCCGTTGGGCGAAGGCAAGACCACGACCACCATGGCGCTGACCGAGGGACTCGGACACATCGGAAAGCGCGTGATTGCTTGCATCCGTCAGCCGAGCGGCGGTCCCACCTTCAACGTCAAGGGATCGGCGGCGGGCGGCGGGCTCGCCCAATGCATCCCGCTCACGCCCCTTTCGATTCGTCTGACGGGCGACATTGATTCGATCACCAACGCGCACAACCTGGCCATGGTCGCCCTGACGTCGCGGATGCAGCACGAGCGCAACTACGATGACGCACGCCTGGCCAAGATCGGCCTGAAACGGCTTGATGTGGATCCGAACCGCGTGCAGGTCAAATGGGCAATTGATTATTGTGCGCAGGCGCTTCGCAGCATTACCATCGGCAAGGGCGGCAAGATGGACGGTTTCGAAATGGAGTCCGGGTTTCAGATCACCGTGTCGAGCGAAGTGATGGCCATCCTCGCGGTCTCCAAGAATCTCAAGGACATGCGCGAGCGCATCGCGCGGATGGTGGTCGCCTACAGCAAGAGCGGCAAAGAGGTGACGACCGCCGATCTCAATGTGGATGGCGCGATGACGGCGTGGATGGTCGAGGCGCTGAACCCCAATCTGCTGCAGACGATTGAGGGCCAGCCCGTGTTCGTTCACGCCGGGCCGTTCGCCAATATCGCCATCGGGCAAAGCTCGATCATTGCCGACGAAATCGGGACCAGGTTGGCCGAGTACGTCGTCACCGAGAGCGGTTTTGCCGCCGACATCGGTTTCGAGAAGTTCTGGAACATCAAGTGCCGTCTGTCGGGGTTGAAGCCGAACGCGGTGGTGGTGGTCGCCACCATTCGCGCCCTCAAGATGCACGGCGGCGGACCGGCGGTGAAACCGGGAATCCCCTTGAACGAGGCGTACACAAAGGAAAATCTCGGTCTGGTGGAAGCGGGCTGCGCCAACCTGCTCGCCCACATTGAAACAGTCAAGAAGAGCGGCGTCCGTCCCGTGGTTTGCCTGAACAGTTTCTATACCGACACGAAGCCGGAGATTGAGATCGTCAAGAGGCTGGCCGAAAAGAACGGCGCTTTGTTCGCGGTGTCGGACGGCTGGCTCAAGGGCGGCGAGGGTGCGGCGGAACTGGCCGAGGCGGTTGTTGCCGCGTGCAACGAAAAGAACAACTTCCAACATCTCTACGATCTGAGCACGCCTTTGCGCAAACGGATCGAGCTGATCGCAAAGGATGTCTATGGCGCCACCGGCGTGACGTACACCGACACGGCGCTTGCGAAGGCCAAGCAGTATGAAGCGGATCCCGAGGCGTCGAAGCTCTGCACGTGCATGGTCAAGACCCACCTCAGCCTCTCGCATGATCCCGATCGTAAAGGCAGGCCGACCGGATGGGAACTGCCGATCCGTGACATCCTGGCGTTCAAAGGGGCGGGATTCATCGTGCCGATCTCCGGCGACATCAAGCTGATGCCGGGCACGTCTTCGGACCCCGCTTTTCGCCGACTCGATGTGGATGTCGAGACGGGCAGGGTGAAAGGTCTCTTCTAAATCCATGTGTGATCACTGTCATGGCCATCAAAAGACGCGGCCCATGAAAGTGGCCGTCACCGGCAAGGGCGGGTCGGGAAAAACCACCCTCAGCGCGTTGCTGGCCGGGGCGCTGCATGGCTCGGGACGCAAGGTGATCGCGATTGACGCGGACCCGAACGCCAATCTGCTGGCCTGCATGGGAAGCCGCTCCGCCGGGTCCGTGCGGCCGCTCATCGAGTTGAACGATTTGATTGAGGAGCGCACGGGAGTCAAACCGGGCGCCATCGGGGGCATGTTCAAGATCAACCCGCGCGTGGATGACATCCCGCAGAAATACGCAGTGAACGTCAACGGCGTCAAGGTGCTCGTCGCGGGCGCGGTCAAGAAGGGCGGAACCGGATGTTACTGTCCCGAAAACGCCTTCGTCCGCGCGCTGGTTTCCCATTTGTTTCTGGACAAGGATACGGCGCTGATTCTGGACATGGAAGCCGGAATCGAACATCTCAGCCGCGGCACAACCGAGGCCGTGGACCGTCTGCTTGTGGTGGTTGAGCCGGGCCGGTGCAGCGTCGAAACCGCGCTTCGAATCAGCGGCCTCGCCGCCGACCTCGGCCTGAGCCAGGTCAGCGTCATCGGGAACAAGATCCGGTCGGAAAGCGACATAGACTTACTTCAGGAAGCCCTCCCCAACCTGCAGTTCGTCGGCTTTATGCCGTACGATGAGAAGCTGCGCGCGGCCGAGTTGGCCGGTAAATCCGTTGCCGGCGCGAGCCGGTCCGCCGATGGAATCGCCGCGAAGATCATCCGTCAATTGGAGCGGCTGCAAACCAGGCCGGCGACCGCGCCGCTCCGTAACAGGTTGGCCCCGAAAAAATCGGTGAAAGAATTGGAGAAACAAAATGCCTAAAGATTTGTTGTTTGCTGACAACGCCACGCGCGAGATGGTCAAACGCGCCGAGGCGGAGAACATTGACACGATCTGGGACCGGTACGACGCCGTTCAACCCCAATGCAAGTTTGGATCCCTCGGCGTCTGCTGCCGTATATGCACCATGGGTCCCTGCCGCATCAGTCTCACGCCCGGCAAAGACCCCCAGACCGGCGCATGCGGCGCCAACGCCGACACCATCGCGGCGCGCAACATCGCGCGCATGATCGCGGCGGGCACGGCGGCCCACTCCGATCACGGCCGCGGCGTCGCCCTCACGCTCCTTCAGGCCGCCGAGAAACCGAACTTCGATTACCAGATCAAAAACGCCGACAAACTCAAGGCGATCGCCGAGGTCTATGGCGTGAAGGTTCAAGGCCGTTCGATCAGTGACATCGCCCAAGACGTCGCCAAGGCCGCGCTGGAGGAGTTCGGCCGTTATGAAGGGGAGGTGCGGATTGCCGCGACCGCTCCGAAAACGCGTCAGGAACTCTGGAGAAAGCTTCGCATCTTCCCCCGCTCGATTGATCGCGAGGTGGTCGAGACCATGCACCGCACCACGATGGGCGTGGACGCCGATTACAAGAACATCATGAAACAGGGCATGCGCGCGGCGCTGGCCGACGGTTGGGGCGGCTCGATGGTCGCCACGGAGTTGTCGGATGTGTTGTTCGGATCGCCCCAGCCCTTGCGCTCGCGCGCGAATCTCGGCGTCATCGAGGCCGACAACGTCAACATCGTCGTCCACGGCCACGAGCCGTTGCTCTCCGACGTGCTTGCGATCATGTCGAAGGATGAGGACCTCATCGCCAAGGCGAAGGCAAAAGGCGCGAAAGGAATCGGTCTCGCGGGCATCTGCTGCACTGCCAACGAAATCCTGGTGCGCCACGGCGTGCCGCTGGCGGGCAACTTCATGCAGCAGGAACTCGCCATCCTCACGGGCGCCATCGAGATGATGGTTGTGGACGTGCAATGCCTGATGCCGTCCATCGCCACCGTCGCCGGTTGCTTCCACACCCAACTCGTCACCACCTCTTCGAAGGCCAGGATGGCCGGTGTCCGGCACATCGAGTTCCACGAGACCGAGGCGAAGAAGATTTGCACGGAGATAATCGGGGAGGCGATCGAGAACTTCAGCAACCGCAAGAAGGAACGAGTCTATATCCCCAAGGACACCGAGAAGCTTGTGGCCGGGTTCACCACCGAATCCGTCTTCCATCACCTGGGCGGCAAATATCGCTCGACGTACCGTCCGCTCAACGACGCCATCATCGCGGGCCGTCTCCGCGGCGCAGCGGGCGTGGTCGGCTGCTCCACCCCGCGCATTGATTACGAGTCGGGGCATATCAAGATGGTGAAGGAATTGCTCAAGAACGACGTGCTCGTGGTCTCGACCGGCTGCAATGCGATCACCTGCGCCAAGCACGGCCTGTTGAAGCCCGAATCGGCCTTCGAATTTGCCGGCAAGGGGCTTCAGGAAATCTGCCGCGCGGTCGGCATCCCGCCGGTGCTTCACGTCGGCGCGTGCGTGGACAACAGCCGCATCCTGCGCACCCTCACCAACATCGTGAGCGAAGGCGGACTCGGCAACGACCTCTCCGATCTGCCCGTCGCGGGGGCCGCCCCCGAATGGATGTCGGAGAAGGCGGTCACCATCGGCTTCTACTTCGTCGCGTCCGGCGTCTATACCGTCATCGGCCATCCGCTGCCGATGATGGGCAGCCAGAACCTCTTCAACTATCTGACCCGGGACATCGAACAGGAGGTTGGCGGCAAATGGGCGTTTGAGCCGGATGCCGTCGTCGCCGCGCACAAGATGATCCGACACATCGACAAGAAGCGGAAGGCTTTGAAGCTCAAGCCCATGATGTACGAACAAGCTCTCAAACCGGAAGAATGACGAAATGCAAATTGATTCGATCACATAACCCACAAAAAGAGGTCCTGTATGTCCAAGATCATCGCCACGGCTGCCATTCGAGGCGCACACAAATTGGTGAACCGGGCGGAGGCGGCTCTCGCCGACGCCATCAAGGCGAAAGGCAAAGACGCCGCCATCGAGTATCCCAACACGGCATATTACCTGCCCATCATGTATCTGTTCCTCGGACAGAAGGTGCAGAAGCTCGGCGACCTCGAAGAATCCATGCAGGAGGCGCGCAATCTCCTGCACGACCCGCCGAGCGATGATCTGTGGCTGCCTTATCTCGGCGACACACTGGATTGCGGCGTCGCAACGCTCCTGGCAGAAGAAACGATCGAGGTCCTGAAATGCTTCATGGGACCCAGCCCGGTGAATGGGATCTGGCTCGGGTTCACCGACGACGCCATTTTGCGAACGCAGGGCATCAAACTCGTGGACGGCCGGATGCCGGGCTTTGCCGCGATTGTGGGCGCGACAAAAACCAATCGGGAAGCCGTGGAACTCATCCGCGGCCTGCAAGAGAGGAATATCCTGGTCTTCATGGCGGGGAATTCCGGCGGCAGGGCCATCGCCGAGCAATTGGCAGCGGAAGGCGTCGAAATGAACTGGGACACCTTCCTCGTTCCCTACGGCAAGGAAATCACCTCCGCCATTCATGCCCTCAATTTTGCCGCGCGATCGGCCATGACCTTCGGCGGCATCGAACCCGGCGGCATGAAGCAGGCGCGGGAGATTTTGCGTTACAACAAGGAACGCGTTCATGCGTTTGTCCTTGCCCTCGACGCCGATCCTGGAGTCAACGGCCAACTGTTGACCGACGAAAAATACGCCACAGCCGCGGGCGCGATCAACTTCGGGTTTCCCGTGATTTCCGATGTGAACATCCCCGAAATCCTGCCGTCCGGCATCTGCACCTACGAGCACGTCGTCGCGAACGTGCCGGTTGCGGAGATCATCACCCGCGCCGCCGAAGTCCGCGGCCTCAAGATCAAGATCGAAAAAATCCCGATCCCGGTCCCGTTCGGCGCCGGGTTCGAGGGCGAACGGGTGCGGAAGGAGGACATGCACGCCCAATTCGGCGGCCAGTACACCGACGCATTCGAGTTGCTCAGGATGAAACCTCTCGATCAGATTGAAGACGGCAAAATCGAGGTCATCGGACCGGAAATCGACGGCATGAAGGAGGGCGAAGCCTTTCCGCTCGGGATACTCATCGACGTGGCGGGACGCGAATTTCAGGAGGACTTCGAGTCGGTCGTCGAGCGGCGCATTCATCATTACATCTCCTGCGCCAACGGCATCTTCCACATGGGCCAACGCTCGATCATCTGGGTGCGCATCAGCAAGGAGGCCAAGGCCAAGGGTTTCAAGATCAAACATTTCGGCGACATCCTGGTGACCAAGATTCATAACGACTTCTCCAGCATCATAGACCGCGTGCAGGTGAAACTCATCACCGATGCCGAAAAGATCAAGGGCCCGCTCGAAGAAGCGAAGCGCATGTACAAACATCGCGATGATCGCATCGCCGGCATGACCGACGATGATGTTGAGGATTTCTACTCATGCACCCTCTGTCAATCCTACGCGCCGAACCACGTCTGCATCGTGACCCCGCAGCGGCTGGGGCTTTGCGGCGCGTATAGCTGGCTCGATTGCAAGGCGTCGTATCAAATTGACAAAAACGGACCAAACGAACCCGTGCAGAAAGGCGAGTGCCTGGACCCGGTCAAGGGCCAATGGAAAGGGGTCAACGATTACATCGCCGTCAAGTCCCACGGCAACCTCAAGAATTTCAACGCCTACTCGATGCTGGAGGACCCGATGACATCCTGCGGCTGTTTCGAGTGCATCTGCGGGATCGTGCCCGAAGCCAACGGCGTGATGATCGTGGACCGCGATCATGCCGGAATGACGCCCGTGGGGATGAAGTTCTCGACGCTCGCCGGCAAGATCGGCGGCGGCATCCAGACGCCGGGTTTCATCGGCATCGGCAAGCTCTACATCTCCAGCCCCAAGTTCATCTCGGCGGAGGGCGGCATTGAGCGGTTGGTCTGGATGCCCAGGACGCTGAAGGAGGAGGTTGGCGTGCGACTCAAGGAACGCCTGCAAAAGATCGGCAAGGAGGACCTCTTTGACAAAATTGCCACGGAGGAAAACGCCGAGACGCCCGATAAACTGCTCGAATTCCTCGAATCAGTTGATCATCCGGCGCTGAAATTGGACCCGATCATTTGATCGAAGGAGATATCTATGGCTCTCACTGCAATGGCATTATACAAGCACCTGCCCCGCACCAACTGCGGCGACTGCGGGTTCCCCACCTGCATGGCCTTCGCAATGCAGGTCGCGTCGAAACAAAAAGCGGCAACGGATTGCCCGCATCTCTCGGAACAGGCCAAGAGCGCTCTGTCCGAAGCCGCCTCGCCGCCCATGAAACTGGTGCGCATCGGCCCCGCCGGAACCGGTGGCGTCGAAATCGGACAGGAAACGGTGATGTTCCGGCATGAAGAAAAATTTCATCATGCGCCGAATCTTGCGGTGAAAATCCCCGCGTCGCTTTCGAATGACGAGGCTCTCAAGAAGATCGAACAAATCAACCAGGCGGTCTTCACCCGCGTTGGACAAGAACTGGCGGTGCGATTGGTTGCGGTTGATCTCGCCGGTTTGCCTTCGGAAAAGGCGGCGGAACGGACCAAGGCCTTCGCCGCAAAAAGCCGCGCGCCCTTCGTCCTGATGGCCGAAGACCCGGATGCCATGGCCGCTGCTGTTGCGGTTGTTTCCGACAAGAAACCATTGATCTACAAGGCAACGGCGAAAAACGCCGAACGCTTCATCAGCATCGCCGCCGATAAGAAATGCCCCCTGGCGATCAGCGGAGAAACCCTCGAACAATTGGCCGATCTCGCCAAGACCGCCAAGGACAAGGGCGTCGCAGACATCGTCCTTGCATTTGACGGAAAAGACACCGCCCGGAGCATTCGCGCGATCACCACGGCGAGGCGGGCGGCGCTCAAGAAGGGGTTCCGGCCGTTTGGCTTTCCGTCCATGGTGGATGTCGCGCATGATGACATGGCCAGGGAAACCGCGTTGGCCAGCACGTTCGTGGCAAAGTACGCCGGCATCCTGATCATCAACGGTCTCGATGGGGCGGAACTCCTGCCGATCTTGACCGCGATTCAAAACATCTACACCGATCCGCAGGTCCCCAACACGGTCGAGTCGAAGCTCTACGAGATCGGCGCGGTCAATGAGAACTCTCCCGTCCTGTTCACCACGAACTTTGCGCTGACTTATTTCAGCGTGGAAGGCGAGGTCGAGCGGAGCAAGGTGCCCTGTTTCATCAGCGTCATTGATACCGGTGGATTGGGCGTCTTGAATGCCTACGCCGGCGATAAACTTTCCGCGGAAAAAGTGGTCAAGGCGCTTGACGCCCAAAAGGCCGCGGAAAAGGTGAAACACCGGAAGCTCGTCATCCCGGGACTGTTGCCCGCGTTCCGCGCGGAGATTGAAGACACATCCGTTTGGAAACAGGTGTTGATCGGGCCGGAGAATGCCAGCGGGATTCCCGCCTTCCTGGCCGGGAACTGGAAGTGAAGGGCGCGTCATGGATTCTTACCGGGTCCTTTTCGAGCCTCTGCATAAGACGATCTGCGTGGGGAGCAAGACCACCCTCCTCGAAGCTGCGGCCAAGGCCGGCATCATCCTCGACAAGGTGTGCGGCGGCGGGAGGGGGTGCGGTCGTTGCAAGGTCGTCGTGCGAGACGGAAAGGTGCGGTCTGAGACCGCAAAACGGCTTGCCCCGGAGGAAATCGAACGGGGCTTTGTGCTTGCCTGCCGCGCTTACCCGGAAAGCGATCTCCTGATTGAAATTCCGGAAGAAACCCATTCCGCCGACAAATTGGAGCTGGACAAGGACGCGCGCCGCTTCCGCGCGATCCATCCGGGCATCACGCAAAAACAATTCGCGAAATCGCCCCTTGTCCGCAAAATCTTCCTCACCCTGGACCGCCCCACGCTTGACGACAACCCCGGCGATTACGAACGGCTGCAAAGGGCGTTGAAGAAAACGACCGGAATTTCATCGGTCCATGCAGACCTGAAACTCTTGTGCCGGTTGCCGCAGGTTCTCCGGGAAAACGATTTCGCCGTGACCGTCACGGTTGGAACACTTGGCGACACAGCGGAAATCCTGGATATCGAAGGGGGCAACCGTTCCGGCCGGAACTGCATGGCCATTGTGGATGTCGGCACTTCCACCATCGTGGTTCACCTGGTCGACGCCGTCGAGATGACCACCCTTGATGCGCATGCCTGTTATAATTCACAGTCCATTTACGGACGGGAAGTCACGGCGCGAATCATCGCCTCGGAAAAACGGGGCGGCGCGCATCTTCAGGAGCTTGTGGTTGGCGACATCAACCGGCTCATCTCGGCGCTGGCCAGGAAAAACCGCATCCGTCTCAAAGACATCCTGGCGGTTGTGGCTGCAGGCAACACCACGATGGCGCATTTCCTCCTGGGACTTCCCGCAGGAAATATCCGGCGCAATCCGTACATCGCCGCAAGCATCGAACCGCCACCGGTTCGCGCCACCGAGGTGGGTATCCGAATCCACCCGGCGGGGCTGCTGTTTGTCGTTCCGGGCATCAGCAGTTGGGTTGGCGGCGATTTGACGGCCGGGATTCTCGCCACCGACCTGCACGAGAGCAATGAAACCGTCATGCTGATTGACGTGGGCACGAACGGGGAAATCATCCTTGGGAACAAGGAGTGGCTGGTCGCCTGTTCCGCCTCCACAGGACCGGCCCTGGAGGGCGCAAGCGTTGAATGCGGGATGATTGCTGAAAGAGGGGCGATTGAAAAAGTCTATCTCGAAGATGACCGGATTCATTACAAGGTGATCGGCCACACCGCCCCCAGGGGCATCTGCGGGTCGGGAATCATTGATCTCATCGCCGCGCTCCTTGACAAGGGAATCATTGATCGAAGCGGCCGACTGGTCGAAGGCAGCGACCCGGCCGTCCGATTCGAAAAAGGATGCGGCCGGTTCGTGATTGTGGAAAAGGAAAAGACGCAGACGGGCAAGGATGTCTTTGTGACCCAGAACGACATTGAAAATGTGATCACCGCCAAAGCGGCCGTCTTTGCCGCCGCCAAAATCCTGGTCGAGCGCCTCAATCTCCGGTTTTCCGACATTGACAAGCTTTTTCTGGCGGGAGGTTTTGGCAGTTACATCGATCGTCATAACGCGATCAAGATCGGCCTGCTGCCGGACCTGCCGGTTTCCCGCATCCACTATGTCGGGAACACCTCCTTGTGGGGCGCGAAGCTGGCTGCGTTTTCATCCGAGGCATACCGCACGCTCCATGAAATCCGATTGAAAACAACCTATTACGACCTGATCGGCACATCCGATTACGTTGAACAGTTCAAGCAGGCCATGTTCCTGCCGCATACTGACATCGAACTGTTTCCATCCCTGCTCGACCGCGAGACAAGTGCTGCGTAGGAGACTTCATCATGGCCACAACCATCGCAATCACCGGGAAAGGCGGCACGGGCAAAACAATCGTCTCCGCCCTGATCATCAAGCATCTGAAGGAACATGCCGCGGGGCCGATCCTCGCCCTTGACGCCGATCCGGACGCCAATCTCGGAACCGTTCTTGGCATCCCGATCAAGAAAACCATCGGCGATCTCCGCGAAGAAACCCTCGAAAAAATCAATGACCTGCCTGCGGGACTGTCCCGGACCCGATACATCGAGGCGGGACTTCATCAGATCATCGCCGAAACGCCGAAGGTCGATCTGATCGCCATGGGCCGTTCCGAGGGGCCGGGCTGTTATTGCTACGTCAACAGCATTCTGCGCAAGTTCGCGGAGGACCTTGAGACTTCCTATGAATGGGTGGTCATGGACAACGAGGCCGGCCTCGAACACCTCAGCCGCCGAACCGCAGCGCGGGTTGACCACATGATCGTCGTGGTGAACAAGAGCCCGCTCTCCGTTGATTGCGCGAAAAGAATCGACAAACTCATCTCGGAATTGAAGAATGAAATCGGCAGGAAATACGTGCTGTTGGACGGCGTCGGCGAGGAGAAAATCGCGCCGCTCCGGGCAAGGCTGAATCCACTGCCCCTTGAATATCTGGGGAACATTCCCTATGACCAAACCCTGGAGGACTGCGTTTTTATGGGCAAATCGCTGTTTGAACTGGACGGAGGCCCCGCCGTCTCGAAAATGAATGAGATCATGAAAAAGATAAGGGAGACCTAATGCAAATACCTGATGCTAAAGAAAAATGGACGAGTAAAATCAACGCCATCACCCTCGGCGCCACGCGCGCCGAAGGCGGAACACGGGCGAAAACCGTGACCGTGGGCGGCGAAACCACGCTGCCCTTTCTCACATCCGAAGGGGAAATGCCGCACCCGCCCGCCATCGCCGGCCTGGTTGTTGACGTTGTCCCGGAAGGCTGGCCGGACATTCTCAAGAAGGCCATCGGCGATGAAATCCGTTCTCCCGCGGAATGGGCGCGGAAGTGCGTCGAGAAATTCAAGGTTGACCTGATCTGCCTGAAGCTCCTGGGTCCCGATCCGGTCGGGAAAAATCTTTCCGCCGATCACGCCGCCAAGACCGTAAAGGCCGTCCTCGAAGCCGTTGATGTCCCGCTCATCATCTGGGGATGCGGCGATGAAAAAAAGGACAACGAAGTCCTGCCGCCATGTTCCATGGCCGCGAGAGGGGAGAATTGCCTGATCGGCGCGGCGACCGACAAAAATTACCGGACGCTCGGCGCGATCGGCAAGGCGGACAAGCACAAACTGATCGGCGAGGCGCCGGTTGATATCAACATCGCGAAACAGGTGAACATCCTCCTGCAAGACGCCGGTTTCGACCTCAAGGATGTCGTCATGTGCCAGGTCACCGCCGCCCTCGGCTATGGCTTTGATTACGTCTATACCATTTTCGAACGCGTCCGGATCGCAGGCCTTCGCGGCGACAAGCACATGGCGTTGCCCCAGATCGCCAATGTCGGATGGGAAGTGTGGAAGATCAAGGAGGCCCTGGCCGACGAGGACATCCTGCCCGGATGGGGCAAGCTCGAAAAACGGGGGCCGCAATGGGAAGCTACCACCGCCGTGGGTTACATCCAGGCGGGCGCCGACATCGTGACGTTGGCGCACCCCGATGCCATCGCAACAGTCAAAGAAACAATCACTCAACTCATGACAGGAGACTCCAAATGATCTTTATTGGCGAACGTATCAACACAGGTTTCAAGGACATCAAACAGGCCGTTCTCGACAAGGACCCCAAACCCTTGCAGGAATGGGCCAGGAAACAGGCGGAAGCCGGCGCGAATTACATTGATGTCAATCTCGGCGCGGTTTCCAGCAAGCCCGCGGACATGTGCTGGATGATCGAGACGGTCCAGGCGGCGGTGGAGACCCCGATCTCCATTGATACCAACAAAGTGGCGATTCTTTCCGAGGCAATCAAGGCCTGCAAGAAGCCGCCGCTGCTCAACTCCACCACTTCGTCGAAGGAAAAACTCGACCCGTTCCTGGAAATCGCAGGCAAGTATGGCGCCTCGATGATCGGCCTGGCGATGGACGAAAGCGGCACGCCCAAGGAATCCGCCAAACGCGTCGAATGCGCCGGCATGATTGCCTCCGCCTGGTTGGAGGCCGGCCTGCCGATGGAACACCTGTTCCTGGACCCGATCGTGATGCCCCTGAAGTTCATGCAGGACCAGGCCAAGGAATTCCTGGAGGGCGCGCGGCAGTTCACCATGATCTCCGACCCGCCGCCGCACATCATCTGCGGCCTTTCCAATATCTCGAGCAAGGCGACAGAGAAGAAGCTCATCAACCGCACATTCCTGGTGATGGCCATCGCCAACGGCCTAGACGCCACCATCGCCGATGTCCTGGACACCGACCTCATCAACGCCGCCCGCACCGCCGAGTTGATGATGAACCGCGAAATCTACGCCGACGCTTACGTCAAGGTGTAATAAATGCTTGAATTTCGTGCCGATTCCGTGTAAGAGAAGAAAACCATGGGCAAGCCTTGGCGAAATCATCTGTGGTCCCGAGCGCAGCCGGAAACTTCCGCAAAAGGGAAGGCGTGTCATGCCCTCACTCCCCCTCACTCCCCCTCACTCCCCCTCACTCCCTGGCGTCAGACCGCATCAATGCAAGGCACGGTCCGCCAGTGATGGAGACTTTTCGCAACGGTCGAAAAGGCAATCTGCGCTTCACGAAGTCGCGTTTGCGTTTGGGGACGTTTGGCGCGACTTTTTCGGACAGAACGCCCGAAGCATCGCGAGATTGATTGCGATGTTTGCGCTCGGAAGCGCCGTCGCCCCAGCCCAACAAACCAATGCGCCTTCCGGCGCCTCTGCCGCGCCGCCCGCATCGTCGCCGCCGGGACTTTCGGCGGAAGCGCAGTGGCGGCCGGGCGTGGACGCGGGGCGGTTCCCGTTGATTGAAGTTTATCTGGCCAATGCGACGAGCAAACCGGTCGAATGGAAACGTGCGTTTTTGAACGGCGTTGAGGTGCAAGGGATGACCAATGGCGTGGTTTGGACTCAGTTTTATCCGACTTCCGTGGCAAAATCCGGCGAGACCGTTCTCCTGCAAATCAACCTGATCCAACCTCCAACCGTTCTACAAACCATTGAGGCGGAAACCGGGGACGGCCAACGCGTCAATGCTCAACTCGGTCCTTTCAAGGTTCCTTATACCCGGTTTACGGGCATAACGTTCAGTCCTGATTTTCGCCGAGCTTTTGTCGCCTACTTTTCGGTGAGAAGAGGGTTAAGCCCCGTCCGCGTGGCAATCAACGGCAGGGATTGCACGAAAAACATCCGGCTCATGGAGCGGACCAGCGGTCGAATGCAATCCACGACAGAAGAAAATCCCGGGATGTTTTCGGTTGATCTGCCGGAACCCGCGTCGCATGGACTTCCCATTCATTTGCGCTTGGAATTTAGAAAAGACGGCGTGGTTCAGTCGCTTCTCCGGGCGTCAAGCGGCTTCTTCCTGGATGCCTTTGGCGTTGACGAAAAGGATGAAAAACTGCGCAAAGAATTGGGATTGGATATTCGCCCGCTGTCGAAAATGCTCGACGCGGACCCGGCCTGCGAAGACCTGCATGCGGGCAAACAATACGGTCGGTCGATGGCGGCAATTCTTGCGGCGCGAAGGTCCCTGTACGCCTCGACCAACGAGAATGACCGCCTTTCTTATGTCTATCTCTGCACGGCTGCGACGCCAAACGCGGCCTATTCCATTTACGGCCAGTGTTGCGACGCGATCCAGGTGAATCCGTATGAACTTCACTACGGAACAAATCCCAGGTTTATCGAAGCCGAAGAGCTTTCCTTTCAATGGGGTTGGGAAGCAGGTCGTCCGCGCCCTTGGCACTGGATACCGGAAGTGTTTGAAATCGCGGGATTGGTTCTGGAGCCTGGCGCCTTGCGATTACTCACATACTCCGCCCTTGGACGCGGCTGCAAGGGGATCAAATATTATGTCTTTGGCGGGAAGGAGGGATTTCAAAACAGCAAACCGCTGACTGCGGAAATCAAGACCCTGAATGCGGACATCAAGAGGCTGGCGCCGATTTTATCCGCCGCGATCCCGCTTTCCGTGGAGACCGTCGGTTCCAAGGAGAGCGGCCTGCGCGTCTATACCCTCGCTTCCGGCGATGAGGGAATGCTGGTTGTCATCCGAAACCTGGATTATTCGATGGACCGGAAACCGAATCAGTGGGGCGCCGCGCCGAGGTTCAAGTTCACGCCGAAGGAGAACGTGAAACTCACGGTCCGCAAACCCGAATGGCTGGCCATCCGATCCGTGCGCGACCCGCTGCGGCCGGACCGTCCACCCTTCGAGTATCAGGACAAATTCGATCTTCTCGATCTCAACATCGGCCGGCTGGAACTCGTCCAGACGGTCTGGATTCAAAACACCGAACAAAAAACCGAAGTGCGATAAACATGAAAACCTCTCTCACCATCGGGCGCCATCTTTGCGGCGCGATCCTCGTTTTTAACCTCCTGTTTATCGCCGCCGGCCATGCGGCGGATGTGGATGTGAAGACCTACAACACAAACAACGTGGCGGCCACCACGTTTTACAAAGGCGACGACGGCTACGCGGTCGCCACGGTCACATGCAACAACCCTCCGGTGACGCCGCAGTATGCGTGGTCCGGCGATGTGATTCCACAGAATGCTGCAGCCGTTTGGTTGCAAACCACGAGGCTCGGTTTGAACACCGCCACCGTCGTCGTAACCGGAACAACAGCGGACGGTCTTTCTTTCAACGGCAGCGGGTCCGCCGATTTTACGGTGATCGACGGGCCCAGGTGTGACAACCCCCATGCAGTTAACGAGACGTTATTCGAATGCCATCACTATGCGAGTGATACGGAGGGCACAGCATGTTCAACGATCGAAGTCATCAAAAACGTGTTGAGCGGTGCAAGTTGTGACAAGCATCCAGGCAGAACCGGACTAGAACAATGTAACGTCCATGTCACCGGACAACCGGGGGTGGCCATTCAAACATTCTATGAAGCGCTCTGTCCAGGGGGAACTGTAAGCTGGTCCCTCTGGGTTGCCCTTTTTCAGGGCTGTGGCACTGATTGTGATATCCAGGCATTGACGAAGGCATGTCAGACAACTAATCCTGGGCCCGCAACACAAATTGACGGACCTACTAATCGCGGCATTAAGAATGAAATTGGAAATTGTCCGTGAAACATTTTCGGCTAAATCTTCTAGAAGAATGAGGCCAACTTATCGAGCAATGCGACATGTGTCACAGAAGGAAGGCATTTTATGAACTATCACATACGGATTATCTTTACCGCTTGCATTCAGTCGGCTGCCATTGTGGTGTTTTTTGAATTTGTCCCAATCGGTGCGATAGCCACTGAATCCAACCCGATGTTGGTTATGCAAAAACAAGATTGTATTCTAACTCCTGGAATGAATCAGGCCACAAATCGGCAACTCATCGTCTCTTTTATAATGACCAAACCACATCACTTTGGCCCTGCCCAAGGACTCCAGGTTGACACCTGCAGGGCAGTGTGGACATCCGGCATCTGTGTGATCAAGATTATGTCCGACTATGAACATGGACCCGTCTTTCGTCCAATTGGGACGCGCGGATATGCAGAGTATGATTATAGCACCAAGGGAGAATTGATCGTTTGGAGGTCCGCACAGAAACACATTATTTTCAGCAAGGACAAGAACGATATGATTGAAAAGTCCAATTCCTACAAGGTTAATTCCAACGGAGCCGTTGTCAGCACCAATACTGTTACACAACTGTATCGTTATTCGATAGGCAGCAGAGATAGTATTTATATGTTTGATCAGTTATTGCTGGCTTGCGGTCGCGGATTTTCACATCATCTGTCTGAGTGGGTAGCAAACAAAAGTCGCGAGTTAGACACGAACATGGAAAGCCTTGAGTTCAATGGATCCCATGGTAAGAGTCTAAAAGGGAGATGGGTTATGACATGTCAGAGGACCTTGGGCTTTCTTGTGCGAGAATGCAATTTTTACGTTGCCGGATTAGAAAAACCTGTCCTGACAGTCGCCAACTCTGGTGTAATCGAATGTGCAGAATTAAGTCTTGCGAAGACCGGAGTGTTTAGATATGGCGATCACGAGGCGCAATGTGAGGTGCTGGATTTTGAACAGGTGGATCCCTCAAATGCCGGGGCAATCGCTCTCAGGAACGAGGTTGTCAATCAGGTTAATGCCGATCTTCCGCGAGGCGAATCCGAGATCATTGATTTTCGTGGGTCGAAGGCAAGACGGATGTCGGTCGAATGAAATCGCCTTCCCGACTGATGAGAGACCTTGCCGGAGGCGCAAGCATGAGGGCAGGGATGTTTGTCATTCGTTGCATGGTGTTGTTCTGCCTTAGCTGCGCAAGGATGAATGCGCAGATGATTTCCTGCGAGCAACCCGCGCATGATTTTGGCGTGGCGCCCAATGGCAAGGTCATCGAGCACGCTTTTATTCTCCGGAACGGCGGCGACGGGGCGCTGAAGATTAACGCGATTCAATCTTGTTGTGGTGTGGCGGCGACGATCACGGAGACAAACCTCGCGCCGGGCGCTGTTGCCTCGGTCAGCGCCAAGATGTCTTTGCGCGGTCTGCATGGGAAACAGTCCAAAAGCATTGTCGTCGAATCAAATGATCCGAAACATCCAAAATTTGAGCTTTTGCTGACAGGAGAAGCGATTCGACCAGCGGAGATTCAGCCTCGCCTGCTGAATTTCGGCGAGATTGCAAGAAATAAGGTTGCCGAAAGGGAAGTTGTGTTGGCGCTGAATTTTCCGTTTCAAATTGAAAAAGTGGAGTCCACAATTCCGAAATTTGTCGTTACCCATGAGAAGGCGGCCGATGGCAGGTCCTACCGCATTGCGGTGCGGACCGTGCCGCCGTTGCAACCCGGCCTAACATCGGGAATGCTCCGCGTGTCACCCGACAAGAATGAGTATGGGGCAATCGATATCCCGGTCGTTGCCACGATTTCAAGCGATTTTTTTCTTACTCCCCGTGAGATCGTTGCCGTCGAAACTTCAACCAAGGCAACGCCGCTTTCCTATCGTGTTTTGCTGCATTCCAAGAACAATCTGCCATTCAAGATTGTGGACGTGGTTTCGCCTCGTTCGGATGTCCGGGTGAAGCACAGCCCGATGGAAACATCGGGATACCGGCTGGAAGTGGAAAACATTGTTGCCGATCCGGAACTCAACGGGAAGAACATTGTCATCAAAACGGATCATCAAGCCGAGCCGGAAATTGAGCTTCCCATCCGGGTCATCCGACCAGCGCAGCCGACGCCATGAGCAGGACCACGGGTGAAACTGCGGTCGGAAAGCGCGCCATTCTGCGGGACCTGGCGGCATTCCTGTTGTTATGTGTGATATCGTTGGTCGTTGGTCTTGTCATCAACGTCTTTCGATCCAACCCGTTGCCCCTGCGTTACCAGACGCCGGCGGAGCGGGCGATGACATTCCGAGGATCGGAGAGGTGTCATCCGGAGAACCCGATTCGCGCAATCAGCCCGCGCGCTCTGCAAACGCTGATGGGGAGGACGGATGTGGTGATCCTGGACGCGCGCGCAGAGGACGTTTACCAGAAAGGACACATCCCAGGAGCGATCGGTCTTTCTCGGGAACGTTTTGAGACGGACCTGGAAAAGGCGTTGCCCAAGCTGATGGCGCAGACGACCAGGACGTTGGTGGTTTATTGCTCGAACGACGGTTGTGAAGACGGGCCGGGCGTGGCGCAGTCGCTTGTGGAAATGGGTTTCGACTCGACCCGCACGTCCACCGCGGCAGGCGGCGCACGGGTCCGCTTATTGAAGGGCGGCTGGGATGCGTGGGTGGAAGCCAGGTTGCCGGTGGAACGCTGAATTGCGATTTTCCGGTCATGCTCGACCCAAAAGGTGAAGTCCGCCCACCCCCGGTCGGCAAACACGATCTTCATGCCAAATCGGGGAGTTCTCGCGCCATCCCCTTGCCCTTGCGCAGTTGCTCGACCGCCTCCCGCAGGCGCCTGGCGTTTCGCGGACTGCGCAACAGGTATGCCGTTTCCTCCAGCGCCTCATAGTCGCCAAGCTCCATCATGACAACCGCCTGATCGCGACGGCGGGTGATGATCACCGGGGAATGATCTTCGCACACCCGTTGAATGGTGGTTGCGAGATTTTCGCGGGCGGCAGTATAGGTCATGGCTTTCATGTGGACAGTATCGCGTACATGTCCTGAGTCCGCAAGCCATTCCCTTTGTGTTGTCGAAACCCGCGCGCATCATTGTGGACAACATCAAGCAAGCTCGCGGCACGCTTGCAAAAGGGGGGGTGCAGAAATTCGCACAAGACTGGAACACGCATTAAAATCGCGTAAACGTTGATTGGCTCAAAGGAAAAAACCGATTTATTGCCAACGCCCATTCCCTCTGCTAGCTTGCGCGCCATGGGAGGACAAAGATTCATCAAGTTTCAAGAAGAAATTGGCCGCCTCGTTGATCAGTTTCAGAAAAATCATTCCGCTTATCAACAGGCGGATTATGACGAAACCAGCCTGCGCAACGAATTCCTGAACCCGCTATTCGAAGCGCTTGGCTGGGATGTCAGCAACCGCGCGGGTCTGGCGCCTCACTTGCGCGAAGTCCGGGTCGAATCGCGCGGCCAAGGCAGCGCCCGCCAGAAACGGGCCGACTACGAGTTTCGGATTGATCGCCAGGAGAAATTTGTCTGTGAAGCCAAGCGCCCTCATGGGGGGCTTGCCGTCCCTGATGTCTTCCAGACCAAAAATTATGCGTGGAATCGCAATCTCCCGCTTTCCGTTCTCACCGATTTTAAGGAATTCAAAGTCTATGTTATCGGCGGACGTCCTGACTTGGATCAGCCCGAACACGGCGAATACCGTGTCTGGTCGTTTCAGCAATATCCACTTGTTGCGCAGGAAATGTGGAATTTGTTCGCCCGCGACAACGTCGCCGCTGGCAGCATTGAGAAGCTCATTGAATCGCTGCCCACGAAACCGCTCAAAGGCAAATTCCGCCAGCAATGGCTCATCAAGCCCGACCGCACCCGCGCGGTGGACGCGGAATTTCTCGACTTTCTTGACGATGTGCGCCGCGAACTGGCCAGCGACCTCATCCGTCACAATTCCAAAAAGATCCTCGAAGCAGGTTCCCAACTTAACGAAGCCGTCCAGCGGATTCTCGACCGCATTGTTTTCCTGCGCATTTGCGAGGACCGTGACATTGATACGGGCCGGCCCCTGAATCGTCTGCTTGACGATTGGCTGGAGACACAGCCCGAATCAACGTTGCGTCCCAAGCCCCAGTCCTTGCCGTTGGTCAAAGAGGAAAATGCAAAATACCGATCCCGCCAAGGCGGGACGCCGCCCGCGCCTTTCTATCACACCATCGTCCACCACTTCCGCGCGCTTGACCGCCGTCCACCCGCGCTTGTCCCTTATTTCAACGGCCAGCTTTTCAAGCCGCACTTCAGCGAAGACTTCAATCTCAGCGACGATTTCCTCGCCAATTTCATCCGCGATATCTCCGCCGAGGACTCGCCTTATCTCTTTAACAGCCTCCCCGTCGAAATCCTCGGCTCGGTCTATGAACGCTTCATCGGCAAAATCGTCCGCCCCAAAGGCGTGGGCGTCACCATCGAGGAAAAGCCCGAAGTTCGCAAAGCGGGCGGCGTTTATTACACCCCGCGCTACATCGTCAACTACATCGTCGAGCAAACGGTCGGCCAACTCCTCAAAGACAAATCGCCCAAAGAAGTCGCCAAGCTTCGCATCCTCGATCCCGCGTGCGGTTCAGGCAGCTTCCTCATCCGCGCCTACGAACGCATTCTCGAGCACTACGTCGAATGGTTCATCGACCATCCCAAAGAGCAGCGCCCGCGTTTCTCTTACAAAGATGCCAATGGTGACCTTCGCCTCACCACCGCCCTCAAACGCCAAATCCTCACCGACAACATTTATGGCGTGGACATTGACGGCCAGGCGGTCGAAGTCACCCAGCTTTCGCTTTACCTGCGCATGTTACAGGGCGAAACCAAACATACCATGAATGCCCAGCGCGAAATGTTTGGCGACCAACCCATCCTCCCGCCGCTCGACCAGAATATCAAACAAGGGAACTCCCTCATCTCCTCCGACTTCTCCATGCTCCACAGCGACCTCACTCGCGTCCACGCCTTCGATTGGAATGTTGGCTTCAAAGACATCATGACCAACGGCGGCTTCGACGCCGTGATCGGCAACCCGCCGTATGGTGGAACGCTGACTAAAACTGAAACAGATTATTTCTACAGCCATTTCAAGTCCCAAGACTACCAGCTTGATACTTACTTGCTATTTCTTGAACAGGCTCTTGCGCTGGGAAGGCTTGGAGGTTTTGTTGGTTACATCATCCCGAATACGTGGTTGCTGAATCTGCAATCACCGAAAATACGAAGGCAAATTTTCAACGGAGTGCAGATTGAGAACATCGTTCATTACCGTCATCGAGTATTTCCGAAAGTCACGGTTGACACGGAGGCGGCAATTTTTCAAAAAGAAAGCCCCTCAGACAGTCACAAGATCAGAATCACAATTGTTGAAAAGGATAACAAGACCGACACTTACAAAATTCCGCAAATCTGGTGGCGAAAGGCAGACGGAAAACCAGTGAACATCTTTGCACGACCAGAGCGCGAAGGATTTGCTGACAAAATGCGGCGCTTTCCTTCGCTCGATGACGTTTGCGTGATTACGCAAGGCGCAAAGCCTTTTCAGGTTGGCAAAGGAAAGCCGCGTCAGACTCGTAAAATCGTTGATGAAAAGCCGTTTGTCTCCGAAAAGAAGAAAAATAAAACATTCCGTCCTCTTCTTCGGGGAAGCTTAATTCAAAAATACCAAATTCTCTGGAACAAGGATTCTTGGATAAGCTTCGGTGATTGGCTGGCGGAGCCGCGATATTCTGCACAGTATGATGCACCAGCCAAAATCGTTATACGCCAAACGGGTGATTCCCTGATAGCAACGCTTGATTCCGAGAAGTTTATCGTGCGCGACAACCTTTACACAATTGTTCCCCGAAATTCCAATTTTGACCTGCGCTTTGTGCTCGGACTTCTGAACTCCCATTTGCTCAATTGGCACTACCAACATGTTGTGAATCCAGAAGTGGGAGAAGCTTTGGCGCAGGTGAAACGCGGTCACCTTGCTCAACTGCCAATTGCAAAGCCAGACATGTCGAAGTCCGCCGACCGTGCGGCACATGACGAAATGGTAGGGCTGGTGGACAAGATGCTGGCGTTGACGCCGAAGCTGCGGGCGGCCAAGAGCGAGTCCGAGCGCGTCGTGCTGCAAAATGCCGTGACCGCCACCGACCGCGCCATCGACCAACTGGTTTATTGTCTCTACGGCCTGAGCGCCGATGAGATCAAAATTGTGGAGGAAACGAAAGGAAAATGAAATTTTCCGACCAGTTCTATATCTGGACAATTGAATTCAAGGATTTCATCTTAGCCATAGGAAACGGAAAGAGACCATGAAAATGCCGAAGAATCTCTTGGAAAAAATCATGAGCCGTTTCGACAATCTTGTGGCTGAAATGATTTTGAAATTCTGCATCTTCACCGCGTTGCGCCACGCGCTGCCGCCCAAGCTGCTTGCCGCGACGGTTGGAGCGCAGGCAGGGGTGTCCGCCGTCTCCGAGGCTATGGCGGACAAGAGGCGGAAGATTCTGGACGGCGTGGACTGTGTGGACGAAAAGACTGGAGGGAATGAGCGATGCCTGAACCGGAAAAACTGATTCCCAAACACGGCGGGTATCGGCATCTGAAAAGTTTTCAGGTGGCACAGTTGGTTTATGATGTGACGGTGCGGTTTTGCGAGCGTTATGTGGACCGTCGCAGCCGCACACGCGATCAGATGGTGCAGGCGGCGCGTTCGGGCGTTCAAAATATCGCCGAGGGAAGCCAGGCGAGCGGCACATCGAAGAAGACCGAGTTGAAATTGACCAACGTGGCGCGCGCCAGCCTTGAGGAACTGCGCCTCGATTATGAAGATTTTCTGCGGCAGCGGGGATTGGCGCTGTGGGCGCCGGACCACCCTGCGCTGATGCGCTTCAAGGCGAAGCGGTGTGCCACGCTGGAGGCGGTGCGGGCGTGGGTGAAAGATGAGCGGAGCGACAAACACCGACAGACAAGGACGAACACGGACCGACAAGGATGGGTAAAAATAAACACGACGGTGAAAGTCCGTGAGAGTCCGTGCCTGTCCGTGCCCAAGTCAGAGGAGTTGGTGGCCAATGCCGCGCTCTCGCTGCTAAACCTGTGTTGCTACTTTCTCGACCGGCAGTTGGCGGCACAGGCCGAGGCCTTTGAGAAAGAAGGCGGTTTCACGGAGCGGCTTTACAAAGTGCGGAGCGAAAGGAGAAGCCGTGGCTGAGTTCAACGAATCCACTGTCGAAGACGCCGCGCTGCATCAAACGCCATTCTGAACGGACCCCCATTCGATGCCCCAAAGCGGGCCGCGTTTCAAGGGGCCGTCTGATGGTTCAGGCCGGGACGGGAATTTTTAGCAGGACGTTCGTAAAAATCGGTCCCTGATGAAAGCGGAAGGCCTGGTCGCGCTGGTCAAAAATGGAAACGCCGAGGATGTCGGACGGGAGCAGGTCCGGTGTGAATTGGACGCGTTTGAACCCGACGTCCATGGATCGCGCCAGCGCCTTGGCCAGGGTCGTCTTGCCGGTGCCGGGATAATCCTCCAGAAGAACATGTCCGCCGCTCGCGAAGGCGGCCAGCAGTTTTCGAATCGCGGCGGGCTGTCCCCTCATGACGCAGCCGATGTTGTCCGCGATCTTCCTGCCAACGTCCCTTGGCGACAGGTTGTTGCCGGCGGTCATTTCGTGTGTGGTTTTGAGGCGTGCGACTTAACCGGCTGCCCCATCAT
Organism: Verrucomicrobiota bacterium; assembly: GCA_016198745.1. Lineage (GTDB taxonomy): Bacteria > Verrucomicrobiota > Verrucomicrobiia > JABWAM01 > JABWAM01 > JACQHZ01. Next base: position 4,948 of record JACQHZ010000322.1, on the reverse strand, counting down.
CGGGGGTGCGATCCGGTTTCTTCCGGGCATTGCGCCGATGCTTGAAGTCCGGGGGGCTTTCCACCATGGCATAAGCACTGTGATTATGGATGCTCTCGAAATTTTCCGCTTCGATCCGGTACCAAAGCACCCTGCGGTCCTGGCGGAGTCGGACCGCAACATTTCTCACCAGGTCCTCGACAAAGACCGGGTGGTCGTAGGCGTGTTCCGTCACATGTTTTTCATCCTCGCGCTTGAGCAGCGAGTACAATTCAGAACTGGAGGATTGCTCCACGATACGGATGAGTTCCTCGATCCAGATCGTGGTGTTGGATCGGACTTGCAGGTTCACCAGGCCGCGCTGATTGTGCGCGCCCCGCGCGCTGATCGCCTTGGAACAGGGACAGAGCGTGGTGATCGGCACGGATATCCCCAGCACAAAATCCATGTCGTCATTCACGGTGCTGGCGAGAAAGGTTGCCGTATAGTTCATCATGCCCGTCGCGCGCGTCACAGGCGCTTTTTTTTCGACGAAATATGGAAACTCGATCTGCAAATGCGCATATTCTGCGGCGAGCCGGCGGCGCATTTCGTGGAGGATGTTGGGGATGTTTTCGACATGGATGACGCGCCCGTGTTCGTTCAAAACCTCCACAAACCGGCTCATGTGCGTGCCCTTGAAATGATGGGGCAGGTCCACCAGCATCGCGACCGTCGCCACGGTGTTCTGGGTCTTGTGCGCGAGGTCGCGCACCACGATGGGAAAACACAATCCCTTCACGCCGACCTTGTTGACCCGCACCCCGCGGAGATCTCGTTCGCTCTGTTTGTCTTTCATTGTGCTGTGAAAGTATCACAGCCGCCGCCCATTGCAATCAAGCACTTGTGCGCGCAATCAGCACGACCACGTGTTGATTGGGACGCGCCCGGTTTTTTTCACACCATGTCCCGCTTCATCGCGGCCTTCCCCCAGGTTCCTATCGCTTACTCCGTTGTCGCAACGTTCTCCCCGGGATGCGGAGGGTATTCCCGGGTGTTGGATGGATATTTATAGGCGTTCTTGCCTGATTTTTTTCCGCGACGCGCGCCGTCGGAAGATTCACCTTTGCCGTTGAGACCTCGTTTTTCCTTACATGCCTTCCTGGCCGCCGCCCCTTCTTCCGCGCTCAACTTGCCGTCACCGTTGGCGTCAAAACGTTTGGCGGCTTCCGGATGTTTTTGCGCGAATTTTTGGAAACGTTCCTGGGATACCGTCTCCTTCGCCTTTTGACGTTCTTCAGAATCAAGCTTGCCATCTCCATTTGCATCGAATCGCTTGAGCCACTCCTGCTTTTTGGCTTGAACGGCCGCTTTCATTTTGGCGCGCTCCTCATCATTGAGTTTGCCGTCGCCATCCGCGTCAAACTTTTTGAGGAGATGCTCGCGAAGTTTTTGGCGACGCTGCGGTGCCTTCTCCCCGGACACCCCCTGTCCTTTGTGGAGATCGTCTCCCTTGCCGCTGTTCCCATCGCCCGGTCGGTCCGCTTTTCCGCTTCGCGAATCGTCCCGATTGTCGCCGCTGCCGGGATGTCCTTGCGCGCAGAGCGCGCTGCTCATGCCGAAAAAGAGGATCACGGCCAGCCCGATGGCGCCCGCTTGTGTTATCAAAATCTCATGTTTTTTCATGGAATCCTTCCTTTGGTTGGGTTGAAAGGATGAAAACCGCCCGATTTGAAAAGTTGCGGTTTGCTTTGCGAATATCGGCCTGATGACGGCAAAATCGAAGCACGATGGCCAGGGGATTTTTGGGAGGGTCCATCTTGATCCCCTGGGCGCCGACATCGTGGATAGGGCGCGAGATGTGCCGGTTGGCTTCACAAAAGAGCCAAGCATTGGCGGTTGAATTTCCGGCCGGGGGTTCTTTATGTTTCTTTGATTCGCGCATGCACTTTTATAAGAGCGAATCAAGAAATGACATGATCCATTTGTGCCAATCCCGCCATGACTGACAAAGTTCGCATCGGATTCATCGGCAGCGGATACATTGCGGGCGCGCATGCCGAGCGCCTGACGAAAGTTCCCGGCGCTGCGCTGGCGGCGTTCTCGGACGTCCAGGAGGAACGGGCCAAGCAACTGGCGCAGAAGCACAACGGGCGCGCCTACGCGCGCTTTGAGGAGATGCTCGACCAGGAGCCTCTCGACGCCGTTTTGCTTTGCACTCCGCACCACACGCGGCGGACGCCGATTCAGGCGGTCGCAGCGAAAGGGCTGGCTTTGTTTTGCGAGAAGCCGCCCGCGTTCACGATCGAGGATGCGCGCGCATGCATCGAGACGATTGAAAAGGCGGGCATCCTCAATACCGTTGGCCTGATGTATCGCTGGGCAGACATCACGGATCGCGTGCGCGAGTGGCTCGACGGCAGGAAAGTGAGCGTTTGCCAGATCACCGGCTGCTGGTCGGTTATCTACTGGGTCAAACCCGACAGCCCCAGCCAATGGCTCCTGCGGCAGGACCAATCGGGCGGTCCGATGATGGAACAGGGGATTCATCTGCTGGACGCCGCGCGGCGCATGCTCGATGACGACGTGATCGAAGCGCACGCGTTCGGCGGAAACCCCATCGAGCCGAAGAGCGCCAATCTGACGATCCACGATACCGTCCTGGCCAACCTGCGCTTCGCAAAAGGCACGCTCGGCGCCCATGTGCATTCGTGGAGCCACAAGGGCTGGATTTTCCAGATTCGTTTCGTCGGTCACGACTTCGAGTTGCTATGGGACATTGCGAATAATCGCATGACGGGCAAAGTGCGCGGCGTGGACGTGTCCTATCAGGCCAAGGACGATCCCTATGAGGCGGAACTGGCGGGGTTCGTGAAGGCGGTCGCCGCGCGCGATCAGAGCCTGCTGCGCTGCACGTACGCCGACGCATGCAAATCGTTCGCCGCGACGCTGGCGGCGGTCCAGAGCGCGCTTACGGGGACCGTGCAGAAGGTGATGTTGTGAAGAACGCCTTCGCCATCAACGCCGCGACGTTGATGACCACTCCGTTTCCAAAGGAGCTTGGTTTCTATCGCGACGCGGGTTTTACCGAGATCGAAATCTGGCCCGACAAAGTGCGGGACTGGATGACGCGCGAGAAACGAACCCTCGCCGACGCCCGCAGGGAAATCGCCGCCCACGAGTTGAAAGTGATCGGAGCGTGCGCGGTTGGAATTCACATCAACAGGGGCAGCCCGGATTGGAAACCGCAGCAGGCCAAGATCAAAGCCAAGCTGGATTTCGCAGCCGAGCTGGGCGCGCCTGCAATGGTTTGCATCGTCGCGGGCGAACGCTCGAAAGCAGCGGCGGACATGAACCTCGTCATCGAACGTTGTCGCTGGCTGGCCGATCAAGCCGCGAAACGGCATATCCGCATCAGTCTGGAATTTCTCGCCCGCATCGGCATTGTCCATTGCATGTCCACGGCCATCCGCCTGATCCGCGCCGTCAATCGCTCCAACTTCGGTTTGCTCGTCGATCTGTACCATTATCACCTTTCCGAGAGCCGACTCGAAGACCTGGCGCTGTTGCCCAAAGGCAAGTTGTTCTTCGGCCACATCGACGATGCGCGACCGCTGCCGACCGAGTGGCTCACGCACAACGACCGCACATTTCCAGGCGAGGGCGTGCTGCCGTGGCGAGAGATGATTGCAGAGATTCGCAAACGGACTGGTTTCGCAGGGCCGTGGTCCATTGAGTTGCACAGCGACTGGGTTTGGAAACTGCCGCCGAAACAGGTAATGAAGCGACTGACAGGCTCAGTGATCAGTGATCAGTGATCAAGCATGAAACAAGGCAAACGCATTAAAACCACCCAAAAATGCCTTTCGCCCTGTAGCGGCGGTCTATGACCGCCGTTTCCATTCCCATATCGGCGGTCATAGACCGCCGCTACAGAGGAAGAAATTTTTAATGCGTTTGCCCTGAAGCATGAAATGGCTGCCATGACCAACCTGGCCTTCGATATCTCACCATACAGCGACGTTGGCGCTCGCATGGATGAACTGCTTGCGCTGGGCATCCCGAGTTGCGGCATCGGCGAGCTGTATCCGCCCGAATACTACCAGAGCCGCGCGCCCAACCCGCCCGTCGAAGCGATCACGCGCGAGATCAAGAAGCGCAACCTGAAGGTCGTTTCCGTGCATGGCATCGGGGGATTTGTGGCGCAGGATCCCGCGCATCAGCCCGAAGCGATCGAGAAGCTCAAACGTCAGATCGATGTCGCGGCGGAATGGATGTCGCCCGTGGTTGTGTTCCACTTCCGACAACCCGCCATGCCGTGGGAGGAGGTCGAGATGGCCGCCTGGACGGTGAAGATTGGTCAGATGGGAATCGAAAAGTTCGACGCGATCTTTCATGAGACGCTCGCCAGGATTTGCGATTACGCGGCGACGCGCGGCGTGACCGTTCATCTCGAAGCGATGGGACATCCGTTCAGCTACGGGCACAGCGTCGAACAGATCATCCCGACCCTGAAAGCTGTCAACCACAAGAACCTGGGCGTGTGCGCGGACTCGGGGCATCTGCATTGTTCGGGGCACGATCCCGCCGGGCAGATTCGGCTGGCAAAAGGTTTTCCGCTGGCCCTGCATCTGAACGACAACTTTGGACCTGTCCCTCCGAACTACGACATCTACGACAGCGATCTGCACCTTGTGCCCGGTCTGGGCACGATCAACTGGCCGCGTGTGATTCTGGCGTTACGCGAAGTCAACTATAGCGGTCCGATGTTCTTCGAGGGACCACACTTTCCCGGCGGCAGCTTTCGCGAGGGCGTCGAACTGACGATCCGCAATTGGCGCATTTTCGAATCGCTGGCTGACAAACTCGCCTCACGCGGCTAGCCGAATTTCCCTTCCCGGCTAAATTGATACCACGCAAGAATGGTCTCCCGCAACTCCCGTCCTGTCCCGTATCGCTGATACATCCCGCCTGCGTGGCCGAAGCCACT
>JACQHZ010000052.1 GCA_016198745.1 Verrucomicrobiota bacterium | reverse complement strand
GCCACTCTGTGACGGGTAAGGTTGTCACTTCTTCCCCAGCTGTCCGGGACCAGGGGAATCCGCAGACTCCGTCCATCAAATAGCGTGTAAGCATCGCCATCAATTACCCTGCTCACGCTCATCTCATCAATCAGATGTTTGTCCACAAACAGTTCCAGACGATTTTCAATGTTCAACATACAATTCCTTTGATTTTGATGTGAGGCTTATTTGGATGATTTCCCATTTTTGGACAGACGTTTTCCGATGAGTGAAAGGCTCTCCGGGGAGAGTGCCATCAGCATGGCGTCGGCGTTTCCGGAGAATTGCAACGAAAACAATCCCACCGCATCCAGTTTCCATGGCAATTTGTGTCGGGCGGGGTCCAGCGTAAACGCAACCGAATTTTGCGGTCTTGGATAAAAGAGACTTCCCCGGCTAATGATTTTACCTGTTGCGTCCTCGACGCAGAAATTGCATGCGCGCGCGTTGTAGGGTGACGCCGGGGCGGAGGATGCCAGGGTGATCTCGACCGGCGTTTCCAAATCGAGCGGCTGCATGTAACCAACCGTGTTGGCGGAACGATAGCTTGCGCCTTTGCGCAGCCATGCCGCTTCATGCGGGATGTCGGTGATTTGATGAGCTTGGAACTCATAAGAACGATATTCGATCCGATACAACCCCGTTTCCCCATCTTTTGAAATCGTCGCAGGAACGACGGTTTCCTGTCCGTCCTTGAGATTGACGCGCGGCGTGAAATGGATTTGTTCGCCGGAAGGCGCAAAGGCGATCAACGACGCGGCATGCAAGCTGCCGCCGAATGAATGCAGCCTGTTTTGAATGACAAACTCGCGATCCTTGTCTTCGAACGCGTAAACGAGCAGGCTGGGCGGGCTGTTGGTGTAATCGGCGCCAAAGTTGCCTCCGGTCATCGGGTAGCCTGGGTCGGATGTTGAAACATGCGAGGCGGATTGAAGGCCGTGGATGCCCGCTTTTTGCAGTTGCTTGAGAAAATGCCCCCAAGACATCTCGGCCCATTGAAAACCGAGCGGCCCCGGACCCGGCCCATACCAATCATAGGAATCGCCTGGCGCATGAAAGAATTGTCCGGGAAGCCGGTGGAGACGCTCCAGTTGCGGCGTCAGATAACTTTTGTCGTTTGAAAGCTCGTGCGCCAGGGCGTAAAGCCCGAGCGCCCATGCGTCTCCTTCCCATGAATTGCGTCCCCATTCGAGAATGTGTTGCGCATACTCAGGGTCGCGCGTTTGATCGTAGTATCGGTTGATCCAAAGGGCGTGCCACAACGGCCCCGGAAATTGTTTTTCCAGCGGCTCGTCCATTCGCAGGCTGCGCCCCATGCCGTGGATGGACGGCAAGATATCAGCGTCCCAATCCGCCTGATAACAGGAAATCGCGCAGGCCAGCGAGGTATTGGCCTCGCGCCGCACGCCGGCCAGGTAGGCGCCGGTTTTCCGGACAGACTCCGACCAGAGATCATACACGTCCTTCGCCCGGTGATTTCCATCCAGATACCACGACCAGAGAGAAGCGTCCGGGTCCACCCAGTGCCCCCATAACCCTGCGTCCGCATCGCGCGCGTTCATTCCGTAGTCGCGGCTTCCCCAATGCGTGGGCGCTTTGCAATGGTACATCGCACCGGCCACGTGCTGTTTGAAGGTCGGCTCCGTCCGATTGCGCGCCTGGCTGAATCGCGCGCTGGCGTAGTTGATCGTATCCACGTGAATGAAATGGTCCGTGTTCGCCCGCGCCCAACGCAAAAGATCGGGCGATCCTGTCCGGTAGTACATTTGCCATGCGTTTCCCACCTGATGATAATGACTGGCGATCCAGGGCCGATGCAACCCGGCGGCGTTCTCCGCTGCGTTCCAGTGCGAGTGCGTATCCGCATAGTTCCACATGCCGTAATCACCACCCCGTTCGACGGATTTCGCATAGGAAAGGAATCCCTTCTCGAAACAATCCTCGATCAACGCGAAATGCTCGCGATCCACCGCCGCGATGTTCCCCATCGCCCCGCTGTCGGCGTTCCATTTCGGCGGCGCCATTGCCGCGGGATCATGCTGAAAGACGCGGCCCACGGCGGCCAGCGAGTCAGCCGCCTCTTCCGCCTTGCCAAACCACAGCGCGAACTCGTTGCCGATCGCCAATCCTTCTCCGTTGCCATGAAGCGCGTGCTCAGGCAGGCATTCCCACAAGGTCTCCGGATAACTGCGCAATCTTTCGTAATAATCGTTGGGAAGGTTAAGGTCCAACAAACTTCCCTGATGGAAACACCAGTGCTTGTAAATGTTCTTGATGTCCAATTCATCCTCCAACTTGAACGCGCGATGGCCGTGTTTCGGCCAAAAATGAACCGTCAAGCCGCCCTTCCCAATCTCCACCTCTTTCGGAAACTTCTGCCAGATGTCGCGCAAAACCAGCAATACCGCCGTGCCCTGGCCCGTTAGGCTGAACCAGCCGTCGGACGCTTTCCCTTCGGTCGAGGTCTTCCCCCCGCCCACCAAACGGAAATGATCATGCCGGTCCTGATGAAGAAACATTGCGCTCTCCTTGGGAATCTCGCCAGCCACGCTTGTTCCATCGGCGCCCAAAGTAAAACGATCGCTGCCGACCACGGCGACATGAAAACCCACGTCTGCCAGCCGATGCTGACGCGTGTCGAACGTGATGATCGTGTGCTGGCGAATCCGCACGAGCGGCTGGCCGGCGTAGGCGGTGATGCGCGTCTTGAACATGCATAACGGTTCCACGCGGTTTTCGCCGCTGACGTACCATCCGGTCGCGGCAATCGTCACGGCGGCCGGCCCCTGTTCCTCAACAATCACCTGAACTTTCGAATCGTTGGCGGCGTCAAATCGGATGATGCGACCGTCCTGCAGATAAGACCCGCCCGCCCCATGGATCACCGGCCGGTTCAGATCGTATTTCCCCTTGCCGGTCGGGTCGAACCACGCCGCCTCGATCCCGGCGAATTTTTTTCGACCGACCTCAAAACGGATTGCGCCCGTGTCCACCACGATCTTCCCTTCGTCCTGCTCGACCTTCAGCGGGGTTTGAACCGGGGAGGTCTGCGGCAAGAATTTGAGACGATAGCTGCTCGGTTTGCCCCCTTGGTATCGCCCCAGGAAATCCAGGTGAACCCATTTGACCGATCCTTGGGGACACCACGTTGCCATTGGGGTGAAGTTCGCCGGCGCCTGACGTCCGTCCTCGAAAAGGGCGAGTTGGCGCGCATCCATCACGGCGTTGATGGGCAGCGGCACGCCGACCCGCATGGGCCAGACGACATCCCCTAAAATCTTTTGATCTTCCAACTGGATGGGAATGCCTTCCGTCGGAATTTTGATGACGGGATTGCGCTTGTCGCTACGCGCAAATTTGAAGGATTGAGGTTGGCCGCTGGCCTTGTTCTCCGGGTCCAGCAACACCGCCGATACTTCGTATTTTCCGGCCGGCAAGGCGGCCGTCCGCACCAGAAAATTCGCCTTGCCGGTCATTGCCCCGGCCGACGTAATTTCCGCAATAGATTTGCTTGCGCCCTGGAGCTGCAGCGTGATTTTCAGGCTGCGAGGCGGGGCGTTCGTGCCGGCTGTGGCATCGAGCAACGCATAGAACTGCCCGTTGAGATCGTCCGCCCAGTATTCAAAACGGTCGCCGAGAAGCTGGGGCTTCTTGTCGTTGGGTCCGATTTCCTTGAATTCCACCGAATGAATGAGCGCAGGTTCTTCCGCCAAAACTGAGACGGTCAGACAAAACAGGAGCGCTGCGGTTTGATGGATCATCCGCGCTCTCATTTGAAAAGCAGTTCCGCACAATGTTGGATGTCCTGCATGCGAGTCACCGTTCCGGCGTTCAATAATTGATGCCCTGTGACTTATCGAAGACGTTCCTGCAGGAATTGTAATTCATGTTGATTTCCGAAGCGATGTAAGTCGTGACGATGCTGTCGATTGCCGTCGCGCTTGCGCCGCCAAAGAACTCAACATGTCCATCGTAATAGACGCAATTGTAGCCTTGACGATGGCACGTGAACCGACCGGGACCATACACCCCGTTGACAGCCGCATAAAGCTGATCAAACGCAAACGAATAATTGCCGTCCCCGATGGGAACCCCCTGCCACGGTCCTGCCAGGCTCGGGTTGTGCGCGTACCCGCTGCCGACCGCCGACACCTTCGCGCGATAGGCATATTGATAACAACCCCGCCACCGCGGCGCATCATCGCCTGCCGTCCACGCCCAGGGCGACGTTTGCGACGACAAGCTCACCGGTTCCTCGGTGACGAGCCAGGTGGAATACGTTTGCGCGGGACAGCGCCAGACACTGGCGGCCTTCGCGCCCGGCGCGCCCGGCAGATAGTTTCCGGTCAGCAAACCGAACCCGCGGCCGAAGTTTGTTGAGGAAATGCCGTACAGATCGCTGTAAATCGAACTGGGGACATTGCCGTTATTGTCGTTGGCGTACATGTTCAGCGCCGAACCGATCTGTTTCAGATTGTTCATGCAGGCGGCGCGTTTGGCGGAATCGCGCGCGCTCTTGAGCGCCGGCAAGAGCAGCGAGGCAAGGATGCTGATGATCGCCACGACCACCAGCAGCTCGATCAGCGTGAATGCGCGGCGCAGGCGCGAAACGCAGCTTCCAGACGGTTTGGTTTGACGATCTCGCAGGTTGAGCATGGGGAACACGCCTCCGCCGCGGATTTGCCGCGTTCCGGAGGCATGAAGTTGACAGTGAACCTAACTCCTGCCATTCTGCCGGTCAATTCGCGTAACGACGATTTGATTATGCGTAACGCCGCGGGGACGCGGTGAATTCTGGACTTCAGCCGTTGCGAAGCGACGAAGCATGGCCATCCTGATCACATTTCCGAGAAAACCGGTGGAAGCCCGGTTGCCTGCTTGTTTCCCGGCGCGGGAAATCGCGCTTCTCAAGCACAAGGCAAAAGGACGCGGTTTCCGCACCCGGCTCCAGCGGCACGCAGGCCATGAGATCATGTGCGTGGATTACGGCTGCATGATCCTCCGTGCCGATCAGCGCATTCTCCGCCTTGAACCCGGAGATTGTTTCATCATCCCGCCCCGCGTCCCACATCAGATTCGCGGAGAAGAAGGGATGCCCTTTGATTTTCTCAATATCATCTGGTTCGGAAAATCCATGGGCCGCATCAGCAACCGCGCGCTCCATCTCGGCGCCGAGGCGCGCGGCATGATGATGTCGCTCAAGCAGGCGTCCGCCCGACGTCTGCCGCATGACGACAAGCTTGGGCTTCTCAAGCTCAATGAGCTACTCCTGCGCCTCGATTCGATGAGCGACCCCGTCGGGGCCGGGCGTCGGGCATCCGGTGAAAATCAGTTCCGATACGGCAACAACGTGGTTCAACGCGCCATGGCCTGGCTGGAAGCCAATGTTTCAAGCCCCCTTGCCACGACGAGATTGGCCGTCCACTGCGCCGTTAGCCCCTCCCATCTTCGAGCGCTGGTGAGACGCGTCACGGGCAGGACGTTGCGGCAGCATCTGCGCGCCAGACGGGTGGAGTTCGCCCGTCAGTTGCTTCACGAATCGGCGGATAACGTGGCCGCCATCAGTCAGCGGGTTGGTTATCGTTCGGTCCCTCATTTTTGCACCACCTTCAAACGCGAGACCGGCATGACGCCATCCCAATTCAGCCGCTCGCTCGGCAAACCGGAATTTTAAAGTCCCCTTTTGGAATTTGAAATCCATCGCCTTCAGGCGAGAGGCGTTTAATAAAACCAGCCCGCATGGGCTGGTTTTATTTCCAAAGAGATCGTGAGTTCTTGACCCACATCAGGATGCGATGGGCCTAAAAAAGAGAGCGGACGGCATGGCGGATACACTGCCGTTGAACTGAGCCGTCTGAGCCGGAAACGGTCTGTACAGGGGAAAGTACTTCAACCAGCGCCCGGATGCGGTGGAATATCCCGATAAACGGAGGCCGGCGACACCGGACCGAATGCGTCTTTATTGGCAAAACACCATCAGAGACGTCCCATAAGTTTGAAAAAGCGTGTTTTTCAACCCATTTCAGAGGGGAAGAGAAAGAGTTTCCGAAAATTGAGTTTAAGAATTTTTTGCGAGGGGAGCACACGCGTCCCGCGTGTTTTGGCCACCCTCTGGGTG
>JACQHZ010000306.1 GCA_016198745.1 Verrucomicrobiota bacterium | reverse complement strand
GCTACATCCCCCCTCAGAGGGGGGACAAGTTCGTTGGTTGCGGCTATGCCGCGCTGTGGAACATCTGTCTCGATGATATTGGACTTTCATTAAAAAATAAGGCATGGTTCAACGGTTCCCACCCACCTGTCCCCCTCTGAAGGGGGACCCAGGGGGTGGCCCCCCAAAATGGGGGGCAGGCAGGCAGGGTTCACGGTTCAACGGTTCAAAGGCTGAAAGTTTGCCATGTTCCACATGGGTTACCACCTTGTGGCACGGGGCAAGCGGTTTCACGTGGAGAAAAACACTTGCGCTTCATGCTTTTCCAACCGTTGAACCGCTGAACCGTGAACCTGAGTAGTTCCTGCCAACCAATCATTCCCGCAGGCCGGGTTCCAGCTTGGGCGTAAGCTTTTCCGGATTCACGTCGGCGGCCTTGTCCTTCTCCGCGGATGCCTCCTTCATTGCCTCCTCTTTATCCTGGGTCTTGCCCTCCTCGGTCTTGCCATCCTCGCCCGGCTTGACCTCCTCGGTTTTGCCTTCCTCTGCCGGTTTGACCTCCTCCGCCGGTTTGATTTCCTCCGCTGGGGCGGTCTCCGTCGCCGGCTCAGCCGTTTCGGGCGGGACCACTTCAACCGTCGGATTGGCGGCGGAGGATTCTGCGGCTTTTGCCGCCTTCTGCTGAAGCAGGAACGCCTCGCGATTCCTCGGATCAAGTTCGTAGGCTTTCTTCGCCAGTTCGCCGGCCTGGGGATAATCCCGTTGATTGTAGGCATCAATGGCCACCCGCAACAGACAAACCGACTGATACTGTCGGCAGCGGGCAAGTTCCATGGCGCTGCCGGGAATGCCGCGCAGCTTTTTCTCGGCGTCCTGACAGACAGTCAGCGCCGTGGCGTATTCACCCTGCGAGAAGAGCCGCTCGGTCTCGCGCAGCATCAGCTTGGCATGAATCAGATTCTCCTGGGTGTCAAAGTCCAGGGGCTTCACCGGCCCGGCCACCGCCGGCGACGCCTCGTCGGCGTCGAAGATGAGTTCGTCCCGATCAGGCCTCTTTTCGACGCTGCGCGTGCGGAATTGATCGCGCGGTTTGGCGTTGCCGATGAAACTCTTCTTGTACGCAAAACGATCGTTTTCATCCACATCTTTGAGTCTCGCATACTGATCTTCCAGGCCGGTCTGAGTGCCGGGCTGGATGACCGTCGGGGTGATGAAGATCAGCAGGTTGCGTTTGAGTTTGGAGTAGCTTCGATTGCTGAAGAGTTCGCCCACCAGCGGGAGATCCCCCAATACCGGCACCTTGTTGTAGTTGCGCACTGCCGATTCGGCCAGGAGGCCGCCCAAAGCAAGGGTATGACCATCCTTGAGCGTGACGCGCGTTTTGAGCGTGCGTCGGCTGATCACCGGGATGGAAACCGATCCGCCGGCGGTGCTGGAATTGAGCGGAAAGGTCCGGTCGGCGCCCCGGCTGCTCACTTCGGGCTCGATGTCCATGGTGATGAAATCCTCGCGGTTCACGTGCGGCGTCACCGTAAGGATGTTTCCGATGGGTGTGGGCGTGAAGCCCTGGATGCCAAAGGTCGCCGTCGCAGAATTGAACCCGAAACTGGGAATCGGTTCATCCTCGGCAATGGTGATCTTGGCTTCTTTGTTGTCGGCGGTGATGATCTTCGGATTTCCCAATAGCTCGGTCTCGGTGTCTGCCATCAGGAGATTCAGCGTTGCGGTCAATGTCGGCATGGTCATGATCCCGAGGATGGGGACATTGGCGCTGAAGGTGCCCGGTATGGTGCCGCCGGTGGTCTGGGTCTGGCTGTACACCTGGGACTGAGCGCTCCGGACCTGCTCCCAACCGAAACCGTTCTGACCGTCATAAGTGACGACGCCGGAGGCCGGTGTCATCGTGGATGAGAAGGACGACGACCACTGCATTCCCAGGTTGAGAGTCGGATTGCGCTGGGTTTCGAGCAGCCGCGCTTCAATCATCACCTGCTTGATCGGGCTGTCCAGCGTGCTCTTGATGATTTCCAATACCTTCTTGAGATTGGTGGGCACGTCGGTGAGGATGAGGGTGTTGCTCCGCTCGTCCAACTGCGAGTTGCCCGATTTCGTCAGCAGTTTGTCAACGGTGGCTTTCGCCTCTTTGGCCGGGGCATTGGCGAATTGATAGACCTCGCTCACCGTCGGTTCTTCACTGATCGACACCTTGCTCTTGATGCGCAAGACACCGTCTTCTTCGGAAAGGCTGTAGCCCTTGGATTCCAAAAGGATTTTCATCGCCTTTTCCACCGGCACCTCCACCAACCGCGCGGTGATTTTGCCTTTGACATCATCAGGAAGAATCAGGCTCTTGCCGAGCTGCTTTGCCATGAGCTGCAAGATGTCGCGCAACTCGACATCCTTGAAATCCAGGACCAGTTGTTTCTTGGGTTTATCCACCGCCGGCGCCTCGCCCGCGCCGCCCGAAGGGGCCGCCGCCGCGGCGGGGGGCGTCTCGCCGCCGCCTGTCGCGGTCGGAACCGCAGCGGGTGTCACGGTCGTTGGAACCGCAGCCGCCGGTGCGCCAGGCGCGGCGTTGGTGCTGGAAAGCGTCGTAGCGCCGGCGGACGGAGTCGTTGTCGGAACAGCCGTCGCAGCAGCGGTGGAACCGCCTTTCGGGGCCTCCTGCGCATGAAGCGGCGGCAACGCCGCGACTAAAATCGCGATCCAAACCACAAGGCCATTGAAAAAACGGCGGTTCACCTGCGCATTAGGTTCACGGTTCAAGGGTTCAGGGTTCAGCGGTTGGGAAAGCAAGGAGATCGAGCGATTTCTCTTCCAACCCTTGAACCGTTGAACCGTGAACCTG
>JACQHZ010000315.1 GCA_016198745.1 Verrucomicrobiota bacterium | reverse complement strand
CGGGGGCTCTCCTCCTTCTTCCCGAACGTCACGATAACCGAGGGAAAACACCCTCTTTCCCTCGTTATCCGTGCAAAAAAACGCCCGCTTCTCCATCAATTTCCAAGTCGAGTCTCACTTGCCTGGCAATCCCATCCCGTTTGGTTCGACTCTTCCCAGGCATTTGGCGTAATGCGCCTGGACGGCGATGCCTTGAAATTGGAAACTCCCTCCTTGGATGGAATCGGCCGAGGCAAATTAACCCCGCTGTTCCGGCTCGGCAATGATCGCGCGCGCGCCTTGTCCTATGATCTGACGTATCTTGTTTCCAACGTGAGGATGATCGAAGGATCGATCGGAAGCTGGGTTCTGGATGCGGTGTCTGACGTTAAACAGCGGGAATCGGTTGCGGGCAAGAGCCTGTATTCCTGGCATCAATCGGGGACGCTCGAAGCAGGAAAACGCAAGGATGAACAGGGAGAGTTTGCCCTTAAGAAACCCAGCTATTATGTGCTCGAGATGGAAGCCAGGTTAAATGACGCGCCTTTTTTCTACCAGAAAATTCCGTTCAACTGTTATCCGCCCATTGTCGCCTCGCTTGTGCCGATTCCCAGCAAAGAAGCGATTCAAATCCAGCTTGCCTTTTACGGCGCCCAATCGGATCACAAAGGAAAGGTCCGCATCGATTTCTCGGATGAAAAAGGCCAGGTTGTCTTGGCGCAGCAAGCCGAAGTCAAACGAGACGAAATGCGGGTTCCCATTTCCATGGCCTCCCTGGCGCCGGGCAGCTACAAGGTGACGGTTACGCTCATGGACCCAATCGGCAAGGAGGTTGCCAATTGTGCTGAGACATTCAAGAAATGGGAAACACCCGATTGGCTGAAAGACCGCAAGGGGATCGAAGCGCTGGACGCAAATTGGGTTCCTGCGCCATGGACGCCCATGCAGGTGTCAGGTGACAGGTTTCAAGTGACAGGAAAAGAAGCGGACACGAGTTTCGACAATCCAAAATCCAAAACCCAAAATCCAAATTCGACAACCGTCGCCGTCTGGGGGCGCACATTTGATTTTGCGCCGGGCAGCCTGCTCGCGGGAATGACCAGCCAGGGCACACCGCTCCTGGCGGCTGGCCTGTCCGCCAAATACCGCGCGCAAGGCAAGGAACACGAATTCCTCATTTCCAAACCGCGTTTCCCGTTGAAAAAGAACGGTCGCGTGGAAGTTGTTCAACAGGCCGATTCGCCTGATTTCAATCTCGCGGCCAGAACCCAGATCGAGTTTGACGGATTGGTCCGCTGCGATCTGACCATTGCTCCAAAGAGCGTCACGACGGTGGAAAAACTCTGGATCGAAATCCCGTTTGTGAACCTGGATTTTGCGACCGTCATGGGCAACCAATGGCAGACCGGCCTGATTGACGCGCAAGACTTCATGCCACAGGCGGGGCGCTGGTACGGATTCTGGATTGGCACGGACAAGGTGGGGTGTTCATTTTTTATCGAGAACCACAAGGGCTGGCTGATCCATTCCGCCAAACCGCGGATCACGTTTCAAACCGGTGGCCACCGGCGCCTCCTCCAAATCCTCATCGTCAATGAACCCTCCGAGGTCAGCGCGCCGCTCACTTTTACGTTTGCCCTCCATCCCACGCCCGTCAAACCCTTCTTCAGGAAATGGCGCGATATACGCGTGGACGGCCTGGGATTCGGCCAGCCGCCCGTCAACACAACCGTCTTGCAGGGTAGCAGTATGTATTCCGGCGAAAGCAATCCGTCGCCGCGAAATTGGCAGGTTTTGCAAGACGCTCTAGCCTATCGGGACAAGCGGCATCAACGTCTCTATCTCTATTTGGGCGTTTTTTACATTACGCCCTACGATCACGTCCGCAAGGAGACGCCTTTTGTCATTGCAGGCAATACCACTGTCGATGGCAAAAGCGTGAAAGAGGAAGATGTTGTTGTGAAATTAAAAAAGGATGCAACACGCACGGAAGAATATTTTTATTACAAACCAGATTGGGATTGTACGCCGCCCAAGGTATGGGACGTGGGAGTCGAAACCGAGGAGCAGGTGGTGACCAATCCAAGCGGTTCCTGGACCGATTTTTTTGCGCATGGCATTGCCGAGATGCTTGCAAAAAGCGATGTGGACGGGTTCTATTTTGACATCCCCTCGCCGCAGCTTGATTTCAACGAAGAAAAGGGACTCGTTTACAAGACCAAGGATGGCGTCACGGAAGGGACCTACGAGGTTTTTGCAACCCGCGATCTGTACAAGCGGGTGTATTACCTTTTCGATAAGCTGCGCGGCGTGGGCCGCAAGCCTTACATCATCGGCCACGGTTTCCCCAGTCAGCCCGCAATTGTTTCCTTTTGGGATGTGGTTGGCCATGGCGAAGAATTGAAACCTACGGAAGCATTTGCCGCCACCCGGGTGTATTTGCAGAAGAGCGGAACGGGCAATCCCATGGTGACCCCCGACGCATCCGATCAGAACCGGACTTATGATGCCTTTTACTACCGCTCCGTTTATGGCGCTTACGAAGGTTTACCGGTGTGGTTCCTTCCGCAATACGGCTACCAAACAAAACTGGCCGGACTTCCTGAACTGAGCCGCGAGCTATTGTCCTTCACCTTTTTGCACAACAATCTGTTATGGCCCTGCTACATCCCCCAGCAGCCGGTGTTCGACTTTTGGAACAAGGTCGAAATCCCCTTTGGCATGGGCGACACGACGTTTTTTCCATATTGGGACAATGGCGTGGTTTGCCGGCCCGAAGGCATTAAACTGAGTTATTGGAAAAAGGAGGGGCGCGACGACTACCTGGTGGGCGTGGCTAATTGGTCGGCCAAGCCAACCGATGCGACCATCGCGCTTCCCCCGGCCCTGGCGGGCTTCACGCAATGCCTCGACATGGAAAAGGGCGAGACCCTGACGGCAGGCAAGGAATGGAAAGTGACCGTGCCCGCGCACGACCTGCGCGTGTTCCGTTTTACCGGGAAAGAAAGCCACTGATCACCATGCCCCATCACAACTCACTGTTCGAGGCCGCGAAACTTCTCCGCGATTTGGCGCGGCCACTGCATGCGACATCCCTGCGCGACAAACGCCGTAACGTGGTTCATGGCAAGGAGGCGGATTTATCCAGCGGTTATCTGGTTGAAACTGACGGAAAAGATTTGGCGGCCAAGTTGCAAACGAGTCTGGCCGATTTCGAGGTTTTCATGGCCAAATGCATGGGGGGCCAACGTCGTTCCGGTGGATATCCAATTCTTGCAGGGCTTGGCGCACCGAAAGGGTGTCCGCCCAAGGCGGCGGAGGCTTTTCACGTGTCGGTCCAAAATTCGCGGTGTGACATCACGGCCGGCGACGCCGATGGCATCCGGCGCGCGCTGATTTATTTGGAGGATGAAATGACCGCGCGCCGGGCGCCCTGTCTGCCGCTGGGAACGCACGCGCGCTGGGCGGTCGTTGCGGACCGTATCACGCATTCGCCCTGCGCTGTAAGCCGCTGGGGCACCGGCTGGGAATTGGAGGACGACGGGGACTACTATCCGAATGAATATCTGAATAAGCTGGCCCATTGCGGCGTCAACGGCGTCTGGGCGGCCGGTCTGCTCCGCCGCCTGGTGGCGTCCAAGGTGTTGCCGGATTTGGGCCCGCGCGCGCATCGTCTGGCCAAACTCAAGCGACTGGTCAAGAAGGCGGGACGGTACGGAATTCGGATGTATTTGTTCTGCATCGAACCGCGGGCGGCCCCGGATGATCATCCGGTATTTCGCGCGCACCCGGAAATCAAGGGCGCCAAACTGTGCGAGGTCACTTCCGCGTTGTGCACCTCAACGTCTTTGGTTCAGGACTACATCCGTGACGTCATGCGGACACTCTTCACCGAGGTTCCGGATCTTGCCGGCGTGATCAATCTTTTCAATGGCGAACGCGGCACTACTTGCTGGTTGGGACCGGATTACGTGCGCACCTGTCCCCGCTGCCGGCAACGATCTCAGGCCGACGTGCTGGCGGAGGATCTGAATGGCTTCATGGAGGGCATCCGCGCGGGCAGTCCCACGGCGAAATTGCTGGCCTGGACGTACTCGATGAACGCCAAGGATTCGATGACCGCCAATCCCGTTGCGCCGATCATCCAAACCATCGCCCGCGCGAAACCGGGCATCATCTGGCTCGGAAACTTCGAACATGGCGGCGTCAAAAAGGTTGCCGGCAAGACCATCAGCGTTCACGAATACTCGCTGTCCTACGTCGGGCCATCCCCGTTGTTTCGCCGTACGGCGCAGGCCGCGCTCAAGCGCGGGGCGCGCTGTTACGCCAAGCTGCAGATCGGCACAACTTATGAAATGTCGTCGCTGCCGTATCTGCCCGTGCCGGGCATTGTCCGCGACAAGTTCTCGGCCATGCGCCGGCGGAAGGTGGATGGCGCGATGCTGAGTTGGATTATCGGCGGCTATCCCAGCCTGATGCTCAAGGCCGCCGGCGAGGCCGCGTTCGCTCCATCGCCGTAGGCGAAACAGGATTCCCTGCAACGCCTGGCAGCACTGTCGTGGGGCGCGCGTGCTGCGCCGCGAATCGCGCGCGCCTGGGAGCGTTTTTCCACCGTCTTCCAACAATACCCATGCGTCAACGAAGTGCTCTACTTCAGTCCCATCACGCGCAGCCCGGCCTATCCCCTGGAACTGCGGCGCGAACCCCGGATCGCGACGCCCTACAATTGGGGCCTTGACTTTGAGCGCCGCTCACAGCCGTTCGAGGACCAAATATCCCGGTGGCTCGGCCCGTTTACGGCCGCCGAACTCGTCGCGCAATTCCGCGCAATGGGCCGGCAGTGGGCCGCGGGACTCTCGATCCTGCGCGGTTGTCTGCCCGCCACCGGCGGCCATTCGGAGTTGCGTCGCCAATATGCGGTGGCTGCGGCCGCCCGCCTGAAATGGCTCTCCACCGCCAACGTGATCGAGTTCCTGATGCGGCGCGATGCGCTGCCGTCTCTGTCATCCGCCCGGCAGCGGACCACGCTGGCGCGAATGCGGTTGATCGTGTGCAACGACCTGGCCTTGGCGCGGGAAATGAAACGTCACCTGGCGACCGACGGCTTCATCGGGTTTCATTCGGAAATGCTGGCCTACAGTTACTCAAAGGAATTGCTCGAAGCAAAGATCCGTCAAGGCCAGGGCACTTTGAGAACGCTCACCCGATGGATACGAACGGGCATTCCTTCCAACCTGTTATCCACAACACTGCAGCTCAAGGCCCCGGAACAGTTTGCCAAACTCTCTTTTGGTCCTGGGAAAACATATAAAACATCTTGCCGTAACTGGCTAAAATGGGGCGATTGACGCAGATATCTTATTCCATGAAAAACATCTCAAGAAAGAAAGCGATCCGTTATATCAATTCAAATCATGTTCGAGTGAGGAAGCCCGAATATCCTGGTCGCTATTATCCGGCAATCGCACCGGCCACGCTTGATCTGGCCGAGCGAGCGAGCCTCGCGGTGAACGCGCTCACCGAGCCGCTCGATCCCGATTACAATGATGAACTCTATTGGATCGTGGATCTAATCGGCGCGGAACCGTCGATGTATCACACGATGGACGATCACGTGCAGGCCAAGTTTTTCGAATCGCTGCCTTTGGTTCGCATCGCCAGCGGGAGCAAACAAAATCTCGTCATCGAACACCGCTTGATGCAGACGATGTTACAGATGCAGGGATCGGACGGCCTGATCTACATTCCCATCCGAGGCCGTCCTTGGGCAGTACCCCCCTCTCCCGACGCCTGGACGGGTTTCGATTTTCTTCCCAAAGGCAACCACTTGTGTTCCCTGCATATGACGGGCCGTGTCTTGGGAGCGTTTTGTATTTACGCAATGAAAGACCCCAGCGGTCCGTGGCGCAAAGCGGTGGAACGTCTGGTGCAGGGGATCAAGAGAGTTTGCATCACCGAAGGAGACATTGCCTATCTCCCCTGGACCCAGATCGAACCCGACACGCTGATTGCAAAACCTGCCACCAAACCTATCGGAATGAAGGCTGCCTTTGCCTCGTGGCTGGCGCAGGGCCTGGCCCAATGCCACCGCACTCTGGACAACCCGGATGCGCGCGATCTCGCGCTCAAACTGATGCGCTACATCATGCGCGACACGGGCTATTTTGCGGACGACGGAGAATTCGGATATGATTGCCCGGGCCTCAATCTGTCCCAACCCAAACCCGCTCATTTTCACCTCCACACCAACCCGATTTTAGCGGCGTTGGAGGTGGTTCAGGCCACGGGTGATCCATACCTGTTGGATCGCGCCCTCAAGGGCTACACCTACGCCGTGAGCCAGGGCCAGTCGCTGGTCGGCTTTTTTCCTGAGTACCTGACGACCAATGGCGGGAGTGGGGGGTCTCCAGGCAACACTTCCGAACTGTGTGAGGTGGCGGACATGATCGCTGCGGCAGTCAAACTCTCCCTGCTCGGTCACGACAAATGGGACGATGTGGACCGCTGGGTTCGAAACCAATTTGCTGAGTGTCAGTTGACGCACACCCACTGGTTGACGGACGGTCACGTGGAGAGGATGGACCGCAAGAAGTTTCCGCTGCCCAATGCGGGCGCGGGCCCGCCACAGTACGGCACAACCGAGAGAGTAATCGAACGATCCGTCGGCGCCTTTGCGGGCTGGCCCTCGGCCAATGATTGGATTGGAACAAACCGCTGGTCCATCCAGCATTGTTGCACGGGGAACGCAACCAGGGCCATTTACTATGTGTGGGAGAACATTTTGACGTACAAAGCGGGAAAACTTCGAGTCAATCTCCTGCTCAATCGCGCATCACCCTGGGCTGATCTCAACAGCCATATTCCGTTTACGGGCAAAGTGGATGCGAAAATCAAGCGAGACCTTGATCTTGAGATTCGGATTGCGGAATGGGTTCAACCGGAAGCAAACCACCTGCGCCGTCAACGGCCGCCCCCGCAAACTGACATTCGATGGACGTTACGCCAGGGTGGGTAAAGTGCGAAAGGGTGACGAGGTGGTTCTCGAGTTTCCGATCACTGAGCGGACGGATGTGGTGAACATCGAGAAACAGCGGTTCACTCTTGTGCGGAGAGGCAATGATGTGGTCCACATCGATCCGCCGGGAAAATGGTTCCCCTTGTACCAGCGCAGTCATTATCGCAGTGGTCAGACGCTCTGGAAGGAAGTCACGCGATTTGTCCCGGATCAACCGATTCCGTGGAGTTGAGGAAAGCCATGAACCATCAAGTTCAACCAAACCAACCGACAAACGCGAAACATCAGGAGGCGCAATCAATGAAAACAACAAAAGCGGCTTTTGAACCATTTACTTACTCAGGCCAACGCTACGAGGCGACCGTACCGGACACCCTCGATCTGGCCGAGCGGGCGGAACTGGCCCTGAACGGCATCGGCGGAACGATTGACGCGGAGATGCGCTACAACATGTTTTTCCACGTGTATTATGCCTTCAAAACGCCCTACCTGTCGCATCACAATGCCGACATTACCTGTGCCCCCAAGCATGCCGAGGTGATTCATTTGCTCAGAACGATCTGTGGCAGCGACCGGTATATGGAGATAGAGGTCGGCCAACGCGCCGATCTTATCTCACGCATCCAAGATGGGTTGTACTGGCGGGTTTATGATCCAGACTTTCCCTGGAGCAATTCCTATTCGGGCTCGGATCGTGCCATCAAGGAAGATTCCGCCAGCCCCGGCGGTGCGACCATGCTCCGCACGCTTCTCCGCTGGCGCGATTGGGATGGCCGGACGACAGTTTGGGATGACATAATTCATGCCCTGGTGAAAGGGATGCGGCGGATTGCGATTGAGCGCGACGATTACGCTTATTATCCCAATGGGAACGTATGCGAACCTTTTTGTTATCCGCGATCCGGCTGGCCGCACACCGAGGAGCCGGCCAGTGAAGCCGAAGGAGGCGAGGGCGCGGTCACTTGCTACCAATCATTGCCGATTTACGGTCTGATTCGGTGGTACGCCGTAAGCGGTGATCGCGATGCCCTGGATTTGGCAACCCGGTTGGCGCGCTTTTCCATGAAACCGAAATTTTGGGGTGGATTGGTGGACCCCCACGATGAACTCAAGGGCGCTTCTTCGCATGCGGGACCACCCCTGCCTGATCCGGTTTGCTTCGCCGGCCACGAACAAGGGCATTGGTACAGCCATTTTCATGCAAGAGATCTCACCCTGCGGGCGCTGCTGGAGTACGCGATGGTCGTGGGCGACGACCGGATCCTTGAATTCGTCCGGCGGGCCTACGAATTCACGCGCAGCCTGTCCATCCCGCGCATCGGCTGGGTCAACTGTTTTCCGGCCAGGCTGAACAAGTGCGAGGGATGCGCGCTGGGCGATATGGTGGATTTAGGCATCCGATTGAGCGATGCCGGTGTCGGTGATTATTGGGACGATGTGGATGCCGTGGTGCGAAACCATCTGGTGGAACAACAGTTGACGCGCGCGGATTTGCTGGAGCAAGTGGCGGCGGCCTCGCCGGTCCGCAAGCCGGAAGAGCGCAGCCCGCACCCCCGCCGGGAGAGCGAAGAAAATGTGATCGCGCGCAGTCTCGGGATTTTCGCCGGCCTTTCACTGCCTGCCAGCATCCCGAAACCCTGGGTCATGCAATGTTGCACGGCCAATGGCAGCCGGGGGCTTTACTGCGCATGGGAAGGCATTGTGCGTCAGGATGGGGATTTTGCTCGGATCAATCTGCTGCTGAATCGCGCGGCGTCTTCACTCGATATTGACAGCTATTTGCCTTATGAAGGGAAGGTTGTGATTCACAACAAACACATGCGTCGGGTGGCCGTGAGGATTCCTTCCTGGGTCCGGCGCAACGAAATTCGTGTGGATATTGGCGGGGCGCCGCGTTCCGGCGTTTGGGTGGGGAATTATCTGCTGCTTGCCGGTGATCAGTCCCCGTTTTCTTAACATTTAATCATAAATCCGCCGCAGCTTGCTGCCATCACCCCGTTGCCCGTTTTAATCCGCCAGCGCCACGGGAAGGAATTTTTGATCGGTCGTGAAGGGGACCGTCTTCCGGTCCGCAATCTGACGCCAGGGCATTTCGGTTCCCACCGCTCCAAGCCGGACGGTGTTCCTGCCGTAACGACGGTTGAGATTGTCCACGGCTTGCATGAGAGAATCCGCCTTCTTCGCTGCAACCCTTGAGAAAAGACCGGCCTGGACAGCCCCCTGTTCGATGAGGTCCAGCAGGATGACGCCAACGCGTTTGTAACGATAACCTTCCCGAAAGATTTCCTGCAAAAGTTCGTCCGCTTTCTGTGCCAGGGCGGGGGTGAAATGGGTGGGTTCTTCAAGCCCCGCCGATTGTGCCGCAAAATAGGGGCTGCGTTTCGGATTGAAAGGGTTGGTCATCAAAAAGACATGGATGCCCTGTGCCGCCAGTTTGTGTTTGCGGAGCTTTTCGGCCAGGGTTGAAACGTAGGCAGCCAGGGCGCCCGCAACATCCTCTTTTTTCGTAAGCTCCTGTCCAAACCCGCGCGTGCAAGCCATGTTCTTCCGTTTCTGAGGGACCAGTTCGAGGTCCATGCAGGAGAGGCCGTTTAATTCCAGGGCGATCCTTTCCATGACGACGCCAAAACATTTCCGAATCCATCCTCTTGGAGCGTTCTTCAAATCCAAGGGTGTATGAATCCCCAGGGCGGCCAGACGAGCCTTGTAACGGCCTGCAATTCCCCAAACATCCTCCATCGGAAACTCCCGAAGAATCGCATCCCGATCTCCATGCTCAAAAAGATTGAAAACCCCGTCATGCTGACGATTTCTCTTGGCGATTCGATTCGCCATCTTCGCCAGAATCTTGGTCGG
>JACQHZ010000314.1 GCA_016198745.1 Verrucomicrobiota bacterium | reverse complement strand
GCTCATGATTGAATCCTCCTCGCGGAACATTCGCCTGAGCACCATGCCCAGGCATCGTCCACACCCAAGAGTTTCCCACGAGTCAAACCGAGGCGGAAGATGGGTTCACCGAACGCTTACGCTGCACCGACCAGCGGATGCCATCCGGACTGGTCGCCATCCGCAAAGTAAAAAATTTCTTCGGATGCAGACAATTGTAAACCATCTTGTAGCGTCGCCGTGGGTCGGGATCGTCTTCGTCCTTGATCAGGGTCACCCCTTCAATCGGCAACCGGCTCAACGCGATGGCATTGTTATCGCGGCTGCCGTTGAAACGCACCTGCCGCAGCGATGGTTTCAGCCAATGGATGCCGTCATCACTCTCGGCATAACAAACCGGTCCCAGAACCATGTTTGCGGCCAGCCATTGAAGCGAAGATTTCCGGGGAACAACCCCGGAATCGCTTTTAAAGCTGCATGGGTAATACCATATCCGGAACCGGCCCTCGTCATGCAGCACCGTGCCATAGAAATGCGCCGCAAGCGCATCCGGCGCGAATGGATTATTGGACGTGGGCGTCAGTACCGGTTCGGATCGGACCTTGGGCTTCGAAAGGTAATAACAAAGATTGCGCTGCAGCGGCAGCGACCGGCTGTCAATGGCCAAAAGCATCATTTGCTCCGTCCGTTTGGACGGCGATTGTGATTTGGAGCATGGCTTTTTATTCATATTTTGTAACTGCTCAGGTCATTCCCGCCACGGCGGGACGAAGGGAGGACCTGAGTAGTTACCATATTTCCAAAACGGATGCGCTGGTCTTTTGAGCGGCCCATCAAACCGGCTGAATCTTCCAGTCGTTGTCGCAAAATCCCCAATCCAGAAGTTGTCCCTCCGAATAGACGATGTAATCCGGCAACAGATGCATGAAATGTTTCCTATGGTTTGCTTTCCTCCATGACCTCGCGGCAGGCGGCGGCGTTGAGTTTGACCCGTTCAAGTTCATCGGGCCGGTGGGCCGCCATGAGAATCACAAAATGGGCGTCGCGACAACCGGCATCGCGGATGGATTCCCGCAGGAGGTCTTTCAGCGCGGCAGGCTCGGCCCTGACCGCGTCGAAGTGCGGCGGGCTGATGGTCAACTCCAGTTGGGTGTCGGGAAGGTTCTCGCGCAACGCGCGGACCTTGCCCGGCAGCAGGCGGGTCTGCAGCGTAGTTACGTTGCCGTGACGGGGGTGTTTTCCCCAGAGGCCATAGAGATGACCCGACGGTCCGCAGGAGTGCAGGTTGCAAGGGAGATCGTCCGGCGTCCCGTGCGTCTTGCGGACATGGTCGAAGAGTCTTGCGTCCCATGCGGCGCCATATCTCGGGTAAAGCGACGGCGACAGCATGCAGGTGGTGTCGCCTCCGAATCCGCAGAGAGCCTCAATCTTTTCCGGGTGAAGCGACAGCAGAAAATCGGTGTAGCCGGCGCTTAGCTCGAAGCATTTGTCCATGAACGCGTCCGCCAGTTGCGGTTCGCCGCCGAGGATGGTGAGAAACCGGGTCATGCCCATCAGAAACGTTCCGAGATCAACAAACGACGGGTAGTTGATCGAGTGGGCGAGGGCGCGGCCCGGAATCGTGAGGTCATACGTAAGCCCAAGGCCGGAGGGCGGCTCTTCGGGGTGGGCGTTGTGCCACTGATCGCGTGATTCAATCATTCGCCGAACCACGGGCAGGCTTGGCCAGTCGGGAATCGCGATGCGCTGCATGTCGCTCACGGAACTCACCGCGTCCAGGGCGTGGTAAGTATGGTCATGCCACCAGCTGTTGTTCATCCATTTCGGTTCCGCTGCGCCCGTCGCGATGGCGATCATGTCGCGGGCTTCGAACCAGCCCGGCCAGGTTCCGGAGGGCTTCGGTTGATTGGAATTGCGGGCCGCGCGCACGCTTTGGGGCGTGCCGAAATCCTCGAAAAACTTGTCCAGGCTCTTGAGGGAAAATCCCCATTCGCGTTCCATCTGCTCCCAGAAAGCGGCGTCCGCCCTGCTTGCCTCCTCGTTCTGTTTTTTCCGGCTCTCGGCGTCGGCGGCGAAAGGATTCTGACGGACCGACTCGCGCCAGGTGGTTTCAATCCAGATGGCGGCCGTCACTTCGTTGTGTCTTTTCTCACGGGATGTTTTCATGTTTTTAACAAAGGAATCTCTCATTACAACAGAAAGCCACTTGTACTCGGCGGCGATGCAGTTATTTTTTGGCGGTCAGCGGGATGTTGTATTTGAATTCGTCTATTCCCAAAATGCCACAGGCGTTGACGCCTTTGGGGTTGGCGCCGAGGAAAAGGAAGAAGGCTTTTTGTTCAGCGGCCAATCTTCGTTCCGATTTGATGTCATCCATGTTAAAGCCATTGTTGTCTCCGATGATTTACATAAAGGCGATTCATCACTTTCCCCAAATGTCATAGCCCGGGGATTGCCAGGGGGATGGATCGGCATACTGATACCAAAGTCTCTGCGAACTGTTGGGATAGTGAGACGCCCATTCTGCATGGCCATCTACAAACGAAATGTTTGCTCCGGTCCCTTGGTGGCGTGGATAAACGGATGCTGGATCAAGACCGGGATTGACGCCCTCAACCGTGATGTCAAACTGTGAGGGACTCCCCATATACCAAGAATAACAATCAGAGGCAAGAAAGGTTTGTGCAGGCTTGGCAACTTCCTTCAGAGAATGGGGCGACCATGGAAGGTTGTTGTCGATAACAAAGGCGGAGTTAACGCCATAAGTATAACCGCCCCAACCACACGATTTCATTGTGTGCTCAAGGAAACGGGCGCGCCCAATCGCTTGAATTTGAACTTGAGCGCCGCAACGCTGCAAAAGGTGCTGGACGCCCAGGCATGGGCTGAGTCTCACATTCGGGAAACAATCATCCTGCGCGATTGGGCCGGATCAACCGGCTGGAACCCCGTTTATTTTGGCCGCATGTTCAAGTTGGAAACCGCCTACCGCCCCATGAAATGGCTCGAGGAGCGGCGCATGGGAATTGCCCGGGAGCTGCTTTTGGGGGGCGATCTCAGCATTGCCCGCGTGGCGGAGAGCGTTGGCTACCCGGACTCCTTTTATTTTTCGCAGGTTTTTAAAAAATATTTTGGCAGGCCGCCCCTGCAATACCGCAAATCGGGGTTAAGCCTGGCCGGGTCGCAAACCGATCATTAGCCCCGAAGAATTTATCTGCTCTTTCGTTTCGCAAAACCGTAATACTGGAGTTGTCCCGTCGGAGTTTTGGCGGAAACGGTCATTATTGATCCTCGCATAAATAATGGATGTGAACGTGTAGGGGATGTCCCGCCATGGCGGGACCATCCCGCCTGGTTCGGGCGGGGATAAACGTCCCAATTCCCTTCTTCCCTACCCCCTACCCCGCCCCTACATTCACCAAACCCCGTAATCCAACAATCCTTCGGGCGCCCAGACGCTGGGACCAGGACTTCCGTAGTACCATTGACCTCTTATGAGGAATTCACCGTGGCCATCCACAAATATAAAATTCAAACCCCGATTGCGGTGCCGTCCGATGGTGTTGTATGGCCCGGACACCAGGGGGGGGTTGCCAATGGCATAGTCAAAAGCGGAATTGGCATTCGGCTCCGAAATACTACAATCCGCGACAAGAAAAATTCGCTCGTGGTCTTTGGTTACCGCGTTCAAGGAGTGGGCTGGCGCGTAAGCGCCCCCCTGGCCGCCGGTAAATTGAGTATTGGCGCCAAAACTGGGGGAAGCATCGCCCGACAATTTATCAGGACAACCAACTTTATTGGGTATTCCTGTGACCAGGTTCGCCCCCCCCCTGAGGTATGAATTGGTGACGAGATCAATCCAGGGCAGCGGCGTGGGATCATAGGGACCCACTTGCGTGCCATTGATCCATCCATCGTTGTCGTTGGCCAGCATTTGGAGCGCCAGGCCGACCTGCCGCACATTTGCCATGCAGGCCATCTGTCTGGCGGATGATCTGGCGTTTTTCAGAGCCGGCATCAACATCGCCGCGAGAATCGAGATGATGGCGATGACGACCAATAACTCAATGAGGGTAAATGAACCGCGCCGCGCGAGGGGCCGCGCAGCAAAAGGTTCAAGGATCATTGACTGAAATTTATTTTTGGCGGGAGATTCGGACATGGGACCTCCTTGTGAAAAAATCACGTCCCCAGTCCATCCCCGCTTCCGCGAAGAAGGGGCAGGTTTTGGGAAGGGTGGTTGGGTTGCTGGTTTTCATTATTTTCAGTGATTCAATTTTTTTTGGTTCACCCGCGATCACTCCGCCCGCGTCTTCAAAGTCTTGTCCTCGCCGTAGGACGTGCCGGTTTCGTTTGTTCCCACAAGCCGATAATGACACACGGCTCCCGGTTTCAGCCCTGTAAGATTGGCGAGCACCGTCCGCGGCGTGATCTGCAATCCGCCGTACTGAAGCGGGGTCTTTTCAGCGTAGTTCCCCTCAGATCCGTACTCGAAGTAGAACTGCGTCCGCGTCCCCAACGCATTGAGACGCCCCTCGATTTTGGCTGACCTTGCTCCGATGCGGCTCGCTTCACCGGTAATAACAAGCGGCGTGGCGGTTACAGGAACGGTGAACGTCTGGTGGCGACCACGGGTCGTCCCCGTGCTGCTTTTGGCCACCAAGCGATAGACATAAGTCTGGCCCGGTTTCAGGTCCTTGATGTCCATGTTCACATGATACCAATCGTCGTCCGTGGACATTACCGCATCGCTGCCGAACACCTCGATCTCCCCCAGCCCCCAGTGTTCTGCCTTGTAGCCGGACAGGATGCGCACCTTCATCTGAGTGGCTTTTTCGGACAGGCGCTCAAGCAGGAACGTGAAGTTGGGACCCGCCGGCGATCGTTCCGGGAGCGTTTTCCCAAAGACCGTCTTCCACAACTGTCCGTCCGGAGACACGAGAACCTCGATCTCCTTGCTCGGCCATTGCGAGTGTTGGTGAATCTGAACCGCCTTGATCGTCACCGTCTTCTCGAAACCATACACGAATTCCTGCGGTCCAGAGGGCCGGGCAGCACTTCGCCACATCTTGCCGGGACCATGACGCCAACCGTCGGCGAGGGTCCTTGCGTTATCCAGTGCATCAGACGGAGCACTGACAAGCTTGCCGCCGTTGCCCGGGAAGACCAGCGAGTCATTCCGATACGCCAGCGTAAATTCATCGAAGTCAATGGAGCCGCGGGGCTGATTCTTTACAGCCCCGGTCGTCAACTCGACAAAAGCCAGGATGTGAAAGAAATTGCAGTTGAGTTGCCCCAGAACATTGTCAAGCGGCGCATAAGCGTAGCTTGTCCGCTGATTTGCATTGCCAGCGTAGGTCCAGGCGTGCGAATCGTTGAGCAGACGATACTCGACAAACTCCCACTTCCCGGACTGCAGGTGATCGTTCAAGCTGAAGCCGGTATACGCCCAATTCGCCCGCCGCCAGTCCGCCGTAAGCTGTCGCGCGACGTCGTGGTCGCTTTGTGCCCAAAAGACCAATTCCGAGCCATTCGGCACCCAGTGGTTTCCGCGCACCCAGAGGGACATCCGGGCGTCGCGCAGGTCTGGGTGCCCGGCGGCCAGATACGCATAGGCGCCCGATCCGCTCGGATAAGTCCCCGGATAGAAATACTGCGCGAGGTTCACTGTGCCAATCCCGTCCGCGTGATTCGTGTCATCGGCGGTCGGCTCCGAGAAGCGCACGAAGCCGCCGGACTTGCCGCCCTCCGCAAGATGGGTGAGATCCTTGCTGGACATTCCGCCGCGCCAGCCTGTCAACCCTTCGTCCCAGCTCTTCTGATCCCAGCTCTCGTGATAGTAGGCCGCCAGCCGCGGCGGCAGTGGACGCTCGGCTGTCGTCTGGCCGTATTCCGTCGAAGTGCCGTGTTCAAACCAGTAGGTTGTCGGCTGCCCGTGCGGCTGAATCCGGCCGTTGACCGTGATGGCAGTCGTGCCGAGAGCAGAAGCCGGGCGTGTCTCAACGTCAGGAGCTTGTTCCTCGACCGGCACTACTCGATCCGCAGCCATGCAGGAAACAACCGGAAGCAAGATCATCCCAAACGCGATGCGCCGCAAAAGGCGGACGCCTGCGTGGCCCGTAACAGGGAAGTTGAAAGGGCAAGGATTTTTCATGGATGACATGCCGATTGTTACGAAGCCATTGCCCAGCCGAAGAGCGCCGCTTTTCGCACTTTTATGCGAAGACGGACCGGACCGCGGGTCGGGAATTTCAGAACCCTTTTTGGGCCGGCGCCGATGTCCGGGCCGAAGGTGAAAGGAATATCCACGGCGTCAAGGGGGGCTTCGATCGGCGGACGGAGGTCGAGATCGAAGCCGGTCATCGGGAGGCCGCGTTCGTCGTCGAAGCTGACAGCGATATGCCCGCCGCGTTCGATTCGGGCGTTGAGCGTGAGACGGCCGCCACTCCAATTCATCGGCGCGCTGGCCAGTTCGCCCTCAACCTCGCCCGCCGCATAGCCGGCCCAGCGGTCGCGCTTCGTTGCCAGAAGCATGATCTTCGTGTCACGCACCACCGCTTCGCTGTGAATATTCTCAAGGCAGTGCTTCACCGGGGTCTGGCTGACGTAGAGGAAGTGCTCATCCCCTTCGAGAAAGGGACTTCCCTGCATCGGAATGAACATGTTGCCCTGCATGCCATCCGGTTTGCCGTCGGTGATGTAGATTGGCCGGTTCAACTCTCGCCGCCACTGGATGCCATCGTAACTGTGGACCAATTCGACCGACAAAGTGCCCGGCTCGACATGAAAAATCGTGACCAGGCCGAGGAGCAGATTGTGATCGGGCCAGGCGGTGAAATTGTAAAATTGCTTGTCGCGTCCGCGCGCGCCCGTTCCCATGACGGCCTCCTGGAACGTCGGAACCGGAGGCGCGTCAAGATCGTCGGTGGCGAAGACGATCCGCGGGAGCGACCAATTCGCCAAATCGGGGCTGGTGTAACGCGCGATCTTTCGGGTCGCGTTGTGCTTGGGATCCCTGCCCGCATTGACCATGAACGGACGACCGTACAACACGTACTGCCGGGCCACCGGATCATAGTGCGTGGTGGTCAGCGTGTCGCTGATCCCCCCGATGATCGGGTTTTCCGGGTAGGCCGTCCAACGCAACCCATCTTCGCTGTAGGCCGCGCACACGCCACCGTGACGATCGCATGGCGATGCGCGGAACAAAGCCGTGTAGCGCGCCCGCGCCGCGGGATGCGGAGTAATCTGGGCGTCAATTACTTCGAAACCCTCCGGTCCGCCCGATCCGGAGACATCGTTGCCCGACGGGTCGCGGTAATACCGATCCATGACCGCGTTGTTGGGTGATAGTTTGTCCGGAACTTCGATCAGGTTGAGCGCGGGTTTTTCCCATTCAATGCCGTTGGTGGATGTGGCGAAACACGTCCGATAACAGATGTCGGCCATCGGCGGCGCGCCTTGCCGTCCGTTGAGATACCACATCTTCCAGCGGCCCGGCGATTCGCGAATCACCGTGCCGTACATTTGTCCGGGTGCGACCACCGGTTCCCGTTGCTTGAGACAAGGCGGTTCGACCAAACGCGCGAGAAAATGGGTGTCTTCAATCAGGCGTTCGTCAATGAGAGCATAGGTCAATTTTTCGTTCATGGTTGCCATTGCGTTAATTTGACGAAGGTGAATAAAACCGGGGTAACTATTCATTTCATTTGCTCGCCGTCGTTCCCGCGAAAGCGGGAATCCAGAGTTCGCGCGGGGGCGAATCGAGCAAACTGGATTCCCGCTTTCGCGGGAATGATCTGTAGTTACGGGGACTTTAAACCTGACGGCGATAAATGGAATGGACAAAATACGATCAAAATCTTTAAAATTTTGACATGGCTGGACATTACCCCCTCTATAACGGCCCCGCGATTTATCGTTGGGCCTTTGAGTTGAGCCTGATGTGGTGTCACCGGTTTCGTCTTTCCAGCAAGTGGTCCGCCCGGCCATGGCGGCTTTTTGTTGACAACATGGCTTTCATGTTCGCCGAAAAAAACAGCTTCTGGTGCGTGGTCAATGGTGGACGGCTCGTTTTGAAACAAGGGGATTTGCTGGTTCTTCGCGGAGGGGACAAAATCCAGTATGGAGGCAATCCCTCGGCCGCGGGCATCGTTTTGAGTTTGGGATTGAGAATGCAGCAAAAGAGAGGGGACGATTTTCTTGCAAAGCGCGCCTTTGAAAGACGCTACCGCCTCCGTCGCCCGCAAGATTATGCCGCGCATTTTGATTCAATCCATGGAGCTTTGCATGGTCCCCTGATCCATCGGAACACAGCGGTAGCCGGCGCCGTTCTGCACTGGATGACATTCGTACTCAAGGAAACCAGGGCGCCTTCCCGCTTGAATTTGAATTTGAGCGCCGCGACGCTGCAAAAAGTGATGGACGCTCAGGCCTGGGCCGAGGCCCGGCTTCGGGAAACCATCACCCTGCGCGACTGGGCCGGATCAACCGGTTGGAACCCCGCCTATTTCTGCCGTCTGTTCAAACTGGAAACCGCCTACCGCCCCATGAAATGGATCGAGGAACGGCGCATGGAGATCGCCCGGGAGATGCTTTTAGGGGGCGATCTCAGCATCGCAGGTGTTGCGGAAGCCGTCGGTTACCCGGATTCCTTCTATTTCTCGCAGGTTTTCAAAAAACATTACGGCGTCCCCCCGCTGCAATACCGAAAGTCGGGTTCAGATTTTGCGGCGTCGCAAACCGGTTGTTGATCCCAACTCGGCGCAGTTGAATTTTGTCATCACATCGGGCGACAATCGGAAGATCGCCGAACCACGTCGGCGCGTTTTTCCACTCGAACCCGCCTTGGGAAAACATGCTCAGCGGCGCCATCTTTAAGATAATTTGCCTGCGATGTCACAATTCAACCCCCAAATCCACCCATTGGAACTGAGTTCGTCATGAATTTGCCCGTTCGTTTCAGCAGTTCCTCCAACTCCGCCTCCGTGTTGTAGCACGCCGGGTCGATCCGCAGGCAGCCCAGCCAGTTCCCAATGTGAATGCCCGAATCCTCCAATTGCCTCCATAGCCGGTCCTGGCCGGGCAATTGAATCGCAACGATTCCCGCGCGCGCGGCGGGATTGCGGGGTGTGCAGAGCGTGACGCCCAACTCGGAAAGGCCTTCGAATAAATAGCCGGCCAACTGCGCCGTGCGATCGAAAACCGCCTTGTGCCCCACCTCTCGCAGGAGCTTCAGCCCGGCCGCTGCCCCCACAAAACCAATCATATTCGGAGCGCCGCGCTCGAATTTATGGGCGGTCGGATGCCAGCACGGATGGCGCAAATCGTTATCCGATGGATTGGCGACGCCGAACCAGCCCGGCAGGGGCGGATCGCAGGCCGCCACCAGTTCCGGACAGACGTAGAGGAAACCGGCGCCGAGCGGCCCCAACAACCATTTATACGTGGGAGTTACAAGAAAATCCACGCCCCACCGGCTCACGTCAATTGGCACTGCACCGGCGGCTTGGGCCGCGTCCACCACGATCCGCGCGCCATGGGCATGGGCGATTCGGCATGCTTCGGCCAGGTCCCAGCGGAAGCCCGTTCCCATGGTCACATGACAGATCGACACGGCTGCAGTCTGATCGTCAACCGCGCGGGCGAAATCTTCCATTTCAATCCGCCCATTGCGGGCCGCAACCTGGCGGATCTCAACCCCGTCACGCTTGAACCGCAGCCAGGGATACACATCGCTCATGTGTTCCAGTTCGGTGACGACAATGTTCTGGCCGGATCGGGGGCGGATCATCAGCCCGGCCATATTGATCCCGGTCGTTGTGTTGGCAATGCCCACAATGGTTTCGGGCGCCGCATGGATCAGCTCGGCAAACAACCGCTTGGCCTCGACATAAGCTTCCAGACCGGACGCCCAACAACCGTCGCCGGTTCGCGTCCACTCTTCGAGAA
This sequence comes from Verrucomicrobiota bacterium, assembly GCA_016198745.1. Classification (GTDB taxonomy): domain Bacteria; phylum Verrucomicrobiota; class Verrucomicrobiia; order JABWAM01; family JABWAM01; genus JACQHZ01. Next base: position 10,965 of record JACQHZ010000314.1, on the reverse strand, counting down.
AAATCGTCATCGCTTGACGCACGGGCGCGGCACAAGGAATGATGTTCCCATTAAACAGGTAGATTTTCTCCCGCGTGATCGGAAACATCTCGCGAAGCTGTGCCAACGTCATGGTTGACAAACTATGAACCGTTGAACCGCTGAACCGTGAACCCTGGTTGCCTCCGGTGCCGCCAAAGGCAGGTAAACCTGAGTAGTTACTCATTGCTATGGCAGGGGCGTCTGGGAAATCGTTTTCCACTGATCGGGAACCGGTGATCGCGCCAACTCGGCCAGCGCAGTGGCCACCACCTCCGCCATCAGATCCAGCAGGCGCGCCCCGATTTCGGCGGAGGCGCGGGTGGCGTCTCCATAAACGCCCTCTCGCGTTACGGTTACCGGCGGAATCGCATAAACGCCTTTCCGCACCAGCGCGGGATAGGGAAAATGATCGCCCAAGAGGTCGGCGGGACCCTTCACCGCTTTGGACATGTCCACGAGGTCCGGCCGGATCGCCAACATCATGCTCGTCTCGGCTGCGCCCGCGTGAGTGATCGGCTCGCCGCAGACCGCGCGAATCTGTTCATCGCAGGCATCATAAGGCTTGAAGTCCACATAAAGAGCCGGACGTTTTTCCTGCAACGCCTGCCAGAGCGCCGATTGACCGCAGGGCAACCCGCCGTGACCGTGCGCCAGAAAAATCTTCTGGAAACCCAGGTCGGTGAGGGCGTGGCAGATGTCCACAAGGTTCTTTTCAAAAGTCAGCGGGGCGACCCCTGCTGAGGCCATGGGCGAGGCCCACTGCACCACGCTGTATTCAACCGTTGGACAAACGCACACAGCGGCGGCGGTCGGCAACCGGTGCGCGGCGCGGCGCATGATTTCATTGATCTGGTAGGTATCGGTCCCGCAGGGCAGGTGCGGGCCATGTTGCTCCAACGAGGCAAGCGGCAGCGCCGCGACGCCGTCCGCTGCCGCGCATTGCCGCACCTTCACCCAGTTTGCTTCACGAAAATAGATGGCCATGTGCGCCTCCTGGTTTCCACTGTTCAGGGGCCCATAATCACGGCGGAGGTTGCGTAGCCGCCGTTCGGATACCACCCTGGCTCAGCTGTGCCCAGTTCACGCCACTTGGAATCAACGCCTTTCCATTGCAAAAACTCAACGTGGTTATCCACAAAGTAAAACCACGTTCCCTTTCCCCCGTAAGGAGGAAACCTATAAGCAATGTAGCCGTCAAACAGTCCGTCAATGGTAATATATGGGTAGTATGTCATTCCGTTAATGCAACCATGCGCCATTAAAAAGACGCGAGAAGGATTTTTGACTTCTTCGGGAGAATGCATGGGGAAATTAGGATCACCACGGAGGCCGATGAGGTTGGCATTCCACGTGATGACGGCAATGGGTGTGGTCGTGTAAGGGGGAGGGCCATAGTAGTCGGGCGCCGGTTGATTGAGTTTGGTTGCGTAAAGGAGATTGCTTCCCACATAAGGAACCAGGAGATCAAGTTTGGCGTCGCCCCATATTCCGCCACCCGGCATTTGGCCGTCATCCGGCATTTTGCCGTCATAGTCGTTGCGGTAGAGATTGACCGCCAACCCCACTTGCCGGAGGTTGTTCATGCCCCAGGTCTTTTTCGCCGATTCCCGCGCATTTTTCAGCGCGGGCAGGAGCAACGCCGCCAGAATCGCGATGATGGCGATCACCACGAGCAATTCGATCAACGTGAAGGCTGAATGCCGAATGCCGAATGCCGAATGCCGATTGAATGACGACACGTGACTCGTGACCCGCCTGCGTGGCAGAAGCCACTTCGGCGTGGCGAAGGCCCGTGAGCCGCAGCGAAGCTGCTCGTGATTCGCGGATCGTTTATCGTTCATGGTGGGATACTGATCACTGGTCACTGATCACTGACCACTGACTCCAGCCTTCCCTGCCCGCAGTCTGGCAGGCGGGTTCATTCTGCATTTTTCATTCATTTCAGGCAGCTTGGTTTCAGAACTGAAGCCGCGCCCATTGGATGCTTGTGGCGTCGGCATCTCCCGCATAGTACGTCACCCAGACATCTCCCGACGGATCAGGCACAGCTTCGATGCGGCCAAAGGTCCACAATTGCTGGTCGCTGAGTTGATGGTTGTCCTCGCTTGGTTCGACGCTCCCGGTTGGCTGCCGATGGATGACCACATCCTCGCCGAGGAACGTTCTCCCCATGTCCTGACTCACCCGCGCGCAGATCGTCCGCGATTTGTAGCGGTCAATGCAGATCGCGACCAGGCGTCCGTCGGGAAGAAAAACGGGATAAGGCAGTTGCAACGGCAAACCGCTGTCGCGCGGCTGCGACCAGGTCATGCCCCGGTCGCGCGATTCGGCCAGGTGGAAATTCAATTCCTTCTTCGCGACCGAGTCGTAGGCCCAAAGCATCGCCACCATCGTGCCGTCGGGCGCGATGGCCAGATGTTGATCCCAGTAGCGAATCCTAAGCGTCGGGTCGTGCGCAACGGTCACAGGCGTGTGCCAGGTGCGGCCGACGTCGTCGGAAAACTTGAGCATGGCGCGGTGCCGCCACGGAGATGGGTCGTCGTAGGGTTTGTTCGTCTCGAACTGACAACCCAGCCGCCCATCGGGCAGCTTCAGGATGGGCGCGGTGATCGCTCCCAAACCGTCAAAGGGCGCCGCATCGAATGCTCGCGGCGCGCTCCAACTTTGCCCGCCATCCTGAGATTCCGAGAGCAACGTGTGAATCGTCGTCAGTCCCTCCGTCTTCTCGTTGAACATCGGGCGAGTGGGATTCGAACGGTCGAGCCACATGATCCCCGTGAGCACGCGCCTCCCGCCCAGAACGGTCAGCGGCGCAAAGTGCAGGCTGCCGGGGACATCGTTCAGCGCAAATGTGCCGGGCCGGCCCTTCAGCGGATTCGAGAACGGCTCGCGCGGAGTTTCCCATGTCCGTCCGCCGTCGGTCGAGCGGGACATCAAGATCATGCCGTCAGCGGAATCTTTCGCCGAGCCGATGCGCCACGAAACCAACAGTTGGCCGTCCTCGAACCGGCCAATCGAGGCAAAGCAGCAATTGGCCGTGCGCGTGCCGGGCGTTCCCTGGAACACCACCCCGCCGTCCACGATTTTCCCAATGCCTCCGTGACGCGAGCAAGCCGGTGAGGCGCGTTGACGGGATTTTTTAGCTGGCTTCGCGGTGTTCATGCTTTCGGGTAACTGCTCAGGTTGGCAGGGTTATCCGCCCCGCCTTTCGACGGGCAAGGTTCACGGTTCAACGGTTCAAGGGTTGAAAGAGAAAACGCTCGGTCTTCATGCTTTTCTCCCGCCACGGCGGGACTGAACCCCTGAACCCTTGAACCGTGAACCTGAGTAGTTACTATTGCAGACTAGCCCAGCGTCAGGAGCGCCACAACTCACGATCACTTGTATTTCACCAGACAGGTTTGGGCGTTCTGAGATGAATTTCACTTCGGCGCCCGTCCCAAGGTCTCGCCCGGCTCGAACCGCGGCATCAATGCAATCCGCTTCGGCGCGATTGCGCCCGTGGTTGCCATCGCCACCACTTCCCGCGCCAGGCGGCCTGCGAATCGTTCGAGACCGATCTCGTAATGCGCAAGGGAGAGCGGAAGGTCGCGCAGGTACCAATCGAACTCGATCGAAATCAATGAGACGTCATCGGGCACCCGGAACCCGCGGCGGAGCAGGTGGCATACGATGGTCAGCACGTGACGCGGGATGGCGGCAAGAATTGCGGTCGGCGCTTGCGCGGAGCGAAACAATGCGTCCACCACGCTGCGAATTCCCTTGATGCTGCCGTCGTGGAGGACCACGACCGGCGCCGCGTCGGAATGCGGCGCGGCCTCGACACCCTCGCGGAACCCGCGATCCATCGCCAAGTGCCCCGCCATCTGCATCCGGGGCCGCACCAGGGCGATCCGCCGATGGCCGTTGTGAAGACAAACGCCCACGGCGTGTCGACAGACGGCGCGGAGATCCAGATCCACCGATGCCAGTGGCGCGCCTTCATACGTCGAGCCCAACACCAGGGTTGGGATTTTTGCCCGCGAAAACCAACTTTGAACTTTCTCCTGCGCCGAACCGAGCACCCAGCACGAGGCCCGCGTTTCACGCACCAAACGCTCAAGGTCCTTCATGGCCGGCCATTCATGCGAATGAGCGGTTGGAGTCACCTTGAACACCAGCTCGCGTCCTACGTCCTGCAATCGTCGGTAAACTTCGTTAAAACAAAAGAACTGGAATGGTGAAATCGCATGCCGGGGATGAAGCGAAAGATAGCCGACCACCGTTGACTCCGAGCGCACCGCATGTCCCGTTGGTGTCAGGATGCGCCGCCGCCGCCCTTGCGAACCAGAGATGGTTCCTTCCCGTTGCAATACGGCCAGTGCGGCGCGGATGGTCCAGCGGCTCACCCGCAGTTCCTCCGCCAGCAACGGCTCGCATGGCAGGCAATCCTTCCACCTGCCCATCCGGAGATCATCGCGCAGAATGTCGAGGGCCTGCGCGGCCAGCGAAACACGTTTCGGGATGCGCCTCATTAAGAATAAAAAAGGCGAATCAGACGAGCAAAACAATCCTACAGTTGGCAATGAACCTGATTTTACCCCCCGCACCTTTCAGATCAAACAGCTTGCCGAGTTCTCATCATGCAGCGTTTTTGTGTGACGATCGTCACATGAAAATATCGTTTTCAAAGTGGAACTTCACCAAGGCGTTCCATTGTGGGAACTACCGGGATTCCTGCTTTCGCGGGAATGACCTGAATGGTTACGATTACCGCAATTTCTTCCATTCCTCGATCATGGCCAAAACGTTTGTCCACGGGAACACCGCTTTGCTGGAAGAACAAGGCGTGATCAGCAACCCGGTCCGACCAAACGCATTGAAAACATATTGAACTGCCTTGCGCACGTCATCGGGCATGTCCACCGGCATATGGAGGGTGTCGCTCGGCCCGGTCCAGAAGCTCATGCGCTGCCCAAGTTTATTTCTCATGGCCGCGACGTCCTCGTTCTTGAGAAAAACGTCCGGGCAGACGAGGCCGTCGAAATCCAGTTTTGAAAGGTGGTCCAACATGGGGGTTATCCCGCTGAGCAAGGTGTAAACGATCGGCTTGCCGGCATTATGGACGAACAGGATTTCTTCCCGGAGTCGCCGGCTCAGAAACTTGTCCAACATGGGGGGACTGAAGAGGTCGCACGATTCATAAAAACCGTTGCGCCGAATCACGTCAACCCCCAGGTTGAAAGCGATCTCGAAGTTCCTGAGGTTCCACTGGTGATCGATCTCCAGATAAGCGTCAACCAGGTCCGGTTCCTCGACTGCCTTGAGACACAATTCCGTCGGTCCGAACATCTGCACGGCGCCGGTGAGTCCCAGGCCGAAATTGAAAATTGTCGCCAAGCTGAACTTGTCCGCCAGCCGTTTCATCTCCTGGAAATGAAAGCGGACCCCGTCGAGGTCGCGCTTGGCACGCGGCGGCATGAGAATATGGCGCAGACACTCCACGTCTTCGCGGCGCTTCACCCATTGCTCCACGGCATGTGCGGGCATGTAATCGTCGAACAGGGGGATGTCGAAACCGTGCGGCCAGTGATCCGTAAGACGCACCGCGGCATGGAGCTTGCCCGAGGGAGTTTGAATGTTCTTGTGCAGGATGTCCCCATCCTGCCACACCTCCGTCGTTACGCCGGGTCCCGGAAAGCACGTCCAGGTCATCCCGACGACCTGGTCCACCTCCAGGATGCCGACCATGTACGCCATCGTCTCATGCACCGACGGCCCGAACGGATACTGCCAGCGTTTCCCAAGGCGTTGGTTCCATCCCTGGAGGTTCATGAATGGCGCGCAGGGAACATGATCAACCGGTTCCCTCCTGATCGCCGCGAGGACGCGTTCTTTTGAGGTCATGTTTTTCATCTGATGTTGCTCACGGAAGGGTGTCATCCGAATGGCGCTTAAATAACCATTCGTGTCAATCCAATTTCGAAACCGGACTCGCCCTCCAGAAACGAAAACGTATGAACATAAAGTTCGAAGAAGAGGGGGTGGGCCGCCGGTGCGCCATACTTCGCAGCCAAGCGCGCCACCGGGATCGCGTTGTCACTCCCGTCGCCCGGGCAAGCGGTCAGGCGTAGCGGGCCGGGTGTTCCCGTGAGTGGCGATCCAGACCGTCCAGGATCGCGCGGCAACTGTCCTGCCAGCGGTGCGGGCTTCGGCGAGGGTCATGTCGGCGCCATGGCGCGCCTGCAGATTGAGTCCCGTTCGCACGGCCAGCACGTTGGCCGTGCGCAAATCGAGCAACTGCACCACAAGCGTGGTGGTGCCAAGATCCACCGCAACCCCCAGGCCTTCGCGCGGAACGAATTCAAATTTTGAATCATCCATCAGGATCGTCGCTTCCCATTGAGCCAGCTCAAGGATGAGATGGACGTCGGCTTTGCTGCAACATGCCAGCCGCCAGCCGGTGTCAATTTCTTCGTGTTTCGACGCTACGCTCCATCGGAACCAGAGAAGGCGAATCTCGCCGAATGGCGTCCAGGATCCACTCGCTCACGCCGAGATGGGAATTCGCAACCGCTTCCCTGCAGCGATCAGCCATCGGAACGATCTCGTGGTTTGGCGATCAAAATCTTCCCTGCCTTTCCCGCCATCTCCGCACAGGCGCGTATGCTCTCGACCAAGGCATCCCATGCCTTCTTGCAGGAAAACCCTCTGGGAATTGATAGCCCATCGCGCGCAGTTCTCGGCACGATTGATACACTGCCGGGAGATCAGCAAGATAACCATACCGAGCAATCGGGTAGCTGTAGCAGGCACTGATTTTCATGACGCCGTGGTGTTCATCGCAGGAGATGGTCCGGTCGGCTGAATCGCCAGAGGCGTTCGCGCATCGAAGGTCGTTCCACCGTGAGGTTCGATTCGTACAGAGCGACTCCGTCCACGCCCTGTTCATACAGATCGCTGGCAAGTAACTCCGCCTGCATCCCGGAACTTTCCCGCCACACCTGGCCGTAGATTTTCGTGCGACCCCGCGCCATGGTGAGGTAGGGAGTGAGATCAATGTTTTCGGGATATTTGTCCCCGAGCGGGATGTGCGGCGCGAAGAGGATACCGTCCACAAGATTTTCCTCGATCCACCGCTCGACATCGCAGCCAATGTGGAGATTGCGCCAGGGTTGATCCACGGTGCGCACGATCAGGGGATAACGCTTTCCGCTCGCTTGTTTGTCGAGCGCCGACCTGGTCTCGCGCAGGAACCGGGTAAACGCATCCGCGCGAAACCGCAACCACTCCTCCGTGCCGTCGCCTTCCATCTCGCGGGGATCCTGACCCTTCTTTGCCTTGAATGCCTCCACCAATGGCACATCGTATTGAACCACCGGCGGGTGCCGAAGAAGATCAATGAAGATGCCGTCCATGCCATACGCCGCAATCTCGCAGAGCATGTCGATCATGTAACGGCGCGCGTCGGAGAACGCGAAACTCAGTTTCCAATTCTGCCTTCCATCCTTGAGTGTCTGCACCTGTTCCGGGTGCGCCGCGTGAAATGGCGTGGGCGGCGGGACGCCGTCCTTGGTGGGCGGGTCGCGCAAGAGACGCGACCACCCATAAATGGGAATCCCGATACGCCTGGCCTCTTCCACCGCTTGACGCATGACGTCGTATTCCTTCAGCAGCCTTGCGACGGGGGTGTCGTCGTCCCGGAGTATTCCGACCTTGGTGTGGTACTCGCAGATCGCGCCATTGCCCGCCTTCCACATAATCATGTTGTAGCCAAATTCCGCGTGTCGTCGAACGGAAGACGCCGCAGCCAGATGTCGCGGGTGCGAGAGTGGTACGTCGTCAGCAAAGTCCAGGATGCCGATGGTGGTCTTGGTTGGCGCGGGAAGCTTCTCGGCTCGGACGGGTACGAGCTTGATGCAGGTCAGAAACGTCTTCAACTCAAAGTGGGCGATTCCGGTCTCTGTACGCCACGCCGTTTCCGGGTGAGGAAACTCGCTCGACTCGAAGTTGGCGATCTCGATTTTCGTTTCCGAATCCAAATCGACGGTCTTGAAATACATCTCGTCAAAACTCGGTTCGACTCGTTCGTTCAGAAGAAGCGTCCAATGCTCCTCGGTGTTCAGTTTGACGAACGTGCCAAATCCGTCCCACCATTTCCAACCCCGTTTGCTGAAACTGCACACGTAGATCGCGTGGCGGCCTGGGACGCCCGGATTGAACGAGAGCGTCGATGCACCTTGCGCGCGAGTCGCCACGATCATCTGGCCCTTGCGCGCGCCGCAATAGCCTTTCACCAAAGCCCACCCGCCCTTGATGGTGATGCGTTCGTTTTTGATCTCATGGGAGGCCGTGGCACGAATCGCCTGCCCATTCTTCACGAACGGATCGAAGTCGTCGAGATAAACTGCGGGACCGATGACTGTGCCGATGAATGGATTGGATCGCATGGTTCAGCAAACGACGCGGGTTGTCACGATTGCGCTTGCTTGATCTCGCTCAAATCGTTGCCGAGGTCATGAATGCCCGTGGACGCTCCGTCCACGCGCAGAAAAGTTCCCGTGCCCGGCTCCGCGCGACAGCCACGCACCGACGCGCCTCGGACATCGGTAAGGTCAACCGCCGCAGCGTCGGAGTCGGGCAACGCCTGACGCGAGATCAATCCGTTGATGTCCAGGTTCTCGACATGTTCCGCGCGCACCGCCGAGCGCCACGGGCCGACGATGTCGCCCCAGGCCACACGGACATTGTTCAACTCGATGTCAACGGTTCGATGAATCAGGGTCGTCATTAGATCAAGTTCTCATTCTTCCCGATCGGGCCGTGGCCCGTAGTGGCATTTCGCCTCGCCGAACTCATCGGCGCCGAGATCGGGCGCTGAACCGTTGAAGGTCTCGGCGAGATTGGGCACCACCGCGCCGGCGTCGACGGCCTTGCTGTCGGGCCGCAGCATCAGCCGCTGCGGCGACCACGGCTCGGAGGCGTAGGCCATCAGGTCCGAGATCGTGAAGAGCTGATCCTTTTCCAGTTGCACACCGTGCTTCTCGATTCCGAGGGCTTCCGCGAGTTTTGCCACGGAGGTGATGTAATGGTCGTCCCACTGGAACGGCCGTTCCATCTCCGGAATGTGGTCCCACGCAAAACCGTCATAGTCCACATCGGTTCGCCAGTTGGGCATGCTCTGGCCGCCGATGAGATAGCGTTGATCAAGATACCTGTCGCCGTCTCCGGCCCATACCGCGCCGCGCGGCCTGCTCGCCACCGACGGATCATAAATATGCACCCATAGATTGTTCCGGCTAAGCGCGCCCAGCATGATGTTGGCACGATACTGGGCGCCCTGGCCGCGCACGACGAAGGTGTTGTTCACGATCACGTTGCGATCGAAAACATTGGTCTTGAATACGGTGGCCGACCGAGTTTTCGCCATCAGCACGAACTCGTTGCGCACGATGTACCACGGCGAGCACATCTGCGGCTGGAAACTCACCGCCTGATAGGTCGCGTTGATCCCGCGGTTACACCAGATTCGAATGTTGGCGTAGGCGGAGTCCGGTTCGAAAAAGTCATCCTCAATGTCTCGAATGTCGTTGTGATGCGCATCCACATTCGTGCAGCCTGAGCGCAGAGCGATGGCATCGCCGCCCTTGCCGTTGAACGTGGTGGTGATGCGGTTGTAGCTGATGTCGCTGTCGGCGAACAGATAAAGCCGGGTGAAATACTCGCTCCACGGCCCGCCGGCGTAGACGTTGTCGGCAATATACCAGCGGCGGCTGAGCAACGCCGGATCGCCGTTCCAGTTCCGTTCGCTGTTGGAAAAACCATACCGGCAATTGTTGAACGTGTTGCGGACGACCACGACTTCGTGCCGCCCCTCTTCCCGGCCGCGGATGCGGATGCCGCCGTATTCCTTTTCATCCTCGGTGACAAAGGTCAGCCCCTGAAACCAGAGATAGCTGCCGGCGACGCCGAGTGTCGAGGTGATGACGGCCCCACCCGGCTGAGCCGATTTGAACGCGATGTGCCGGTTTTTCTCGCCCGAGACTTTGATGTCCGTGCCTTTATATTTGCCTGAACGGAGCAGGAACAGATCACCAGGCTTCGCCGCTTCGAACGCGGACCTAAGGCCAACAAAGGGCTTGTCCGTCGAGCCGTCACCCGGCTGGGCATTGGCGCCATCGGGTGCCACGTGCAGCGTGCGGATGGGTTTGCCCAGTGAAGGCACGGGGTTTGTCGCGATTTCCAGGGTCTTCGCCGCCGCACCGCCGTCGGGATCCGTGAGCTTCAATTCGACCTCGTATTCACTTCCGGGGGCGAGGAACATGAGGCTGCCGGCGAACATGTTGAAATGTCGGTACGCCCGCAGCTCCTTGCCGCTGTACCAGCCGCGATAGTCAATTCGCAGAAGCGATGTCGCATTCTTCCAAGCCTGCTCCCCTTTCTTACGGTAGCGCATGGTGCAGGTGGCATTGTGATTGGTGTCCCCATGGAGATCCCACTCGAAACCGATCGAATGAATCGTGGGCGAAGCGCGCAATTCGCCGAATTCGCCATCGGCTCTCGGTCGCACGACGTCCTGCGCCTGGTCTTTGCCCAGATGCTCTTCAACCGCGCGAACGACCTCTTCCGGAACCGGGTCCGCCTGCGCGGAGGTCTGCACGCGAACGTTGTCGAACCAGGCCTGTCCGGTCCAAGCGTACAAGCGGACGGTCGCTTCACCGATCGGCTTCTCGAGCAGAGCTTGGGCGGCGACCTGGCCGTCCACGACCAACCTGCAATGGCGACCATTAACCTCTGCGATGATGTGATGCGTCTCGCCAACGACGATCCGTGGTGGTTTTTCATCCGGGACGACAGCGGTCTTCCCCGCGCCGCGAATGGTTGTCTGGGTGTTGTTCTCGCCGCCGAACTGGAAGAACACGTCCCCGACGAATACCGAGAGATCGCTGAACTGGCCATCCTTGT
>JACQHZ010000305.1 GCA_016198745.1 Verrucomicrobiota bacterium | reverse complement strand
TCGCCCTCCATGTTCTCGATACGTCATCGAGGATGTAGGGGGAAGGGAATAAGGGAGTTGGGACGTTTCAGGGGAAATTTACAGGTTATGTCCGAATCAAGGTCAGCCCCCGTCGCTTGACACCCTTCGCTGGAACGGGCATATTGTTCGTGTGAGCATCATCCTCGATATTGACGAGCAAGTCCTCGCCAGTTTGCCGCTGCAGCCCGGCGAACGGGAGCGGCTGATGCAGATCGAACCGGCCTGCCGCTTCTACGCCAACGGCTGGCTATCCCTCGGCCAAGGCGCGCGCATGGCCGGGCTGGATCGCTACGCATTCGGCGTCGCACTGGCCGAACGCAACATTCCCCGCCAATACGATCTCGATGACCTGAGTGCTGACCTCCGTTATGCTTGTGGTCAGTAACACCTCGCCGGCATCGGCCGGCTTGATTTGCTGCGGGAACAGCTGGGCATGGTCAACATCCCGTCCGGTGTACGGATTCAACAACCGTCGTCCATTCCCGCCGCCCATTTCATAGCTTGCGCACGAGTTTCTCGCAGAGGTGATTGCAGGCGATGATTTGATCATAAAACAAGAAGAGAGTGTTTCCTTGGTTGTTTCGGTAATTGATCGCACTGATCATGCGTCAAAATCCCCACGGCGTTCCATTACTCGACGATACTCTCCAAAATACTCCTGTGTGGAAACCAGGCGGTGTCGGCGCATGACATCCCGAATGCGGAGTTTTGGATTGCGAGACTCAATGAAGTACAAACAGTTGTCCTGATCAAAGGTGACTTGAACCCCCGGGTTCTGTTCGTGCAAGAGACGGGAGACCATTTCATCCGCGTCAAATAGCGCCGCCCGTTCGAAGTTGATGGATGCAACGTAAACCGGCACGCCGTAACCGAAACGGAGAGTTTCATGCCGGTAGCCACCCGCAACCAGGTCCTTCCCCGTCATGTCGATAATTCGGCTCCAAGCGGGATACGCCAATGCCATAGGCGTGGAATAGCGCAACGCCCACGAGTTCAATTCAATTCCGCCCGGCCAAAGGCTGGGGATCAGGAAAAGCCGGGCGCCCGCCCGGAACTGCATTTCAAACACCTCGGGAAAGCAGGTGTCGAAACAGATGGCCCCGCCAACCTTCAGCCCCTCCCATTCAATGAGGGACATTTTCCCCGGACGCACACCCTCACGAAGCTCGCCGGGCGTGGGCCGCAACTTCTGGTAACGCCCCAGGGTTGTGCCTCTCTTGGAAACGAGAAAAAATGAATTGGTCAACCCTTGTTTCTCCCGCGTGTAAACGGGAATCGTCAGGGCGACCTGGTTCTTCCGGGCCGCTTGCCGCAAGACTTCCGTTTCCTTCTCCCAATCCCCCAGCGCCGCTTCCGCGACGCTCATGGCTTCCGGATTACCTGGCCCATCCCCCTTGTATAGGTTCAACGCTTCCGGAAGCACCACCAGTTGCGCCCCCTGCTTCGCAGCCACCGCCACCCAATGCGCCGCTTCCCTCAGCTTCTCCGTGAAACTTGGATAATCCCGATTACTCAACGCAACTACGGCAATGTTCCTGATATTCATGTCTTGAATACTCTCCATATTTTCTTAACAGCGACTGATAGTAATCGCAAGCCTCCGGAGAAACATCCTCCCCAACGGATGCCGTCCCGAGGTTAAACCCTATCGCCATATTCCTCACACGTTCTTTATAGCATCAATATGTTATCCTGACCCCGGACGTACTGCTCCATGGCGAAAGGGTGAAACTGGAACTTCCGTCGGATATCCATTCCGCGATGCCATTTACATGATTCGCATCCGAATACGACTTCGCGGTCAAAGTGCGCTTCGATTGCGAAATCTCCAATGTTCTGACATGCAGGGTTCCACTCCAGCAGGCGGTATCGATACGCACTGCCGTGGGTTGTTTTGGCAGATACATAATCCACTCTTCAGATGGCGCACTTGAGGCTTCAAACGGGATATCCGAGCGAACAGTTACAAGTTTACGGTCCCCATAATCCAGCGAGATATCGACCCGCATGTTTAGCGAATAACCATAATTGTTTCCAAATACAATCCGAAGCTGCCAACTGCGGTCGGCGCCGGCCATTCTAAGATCGTTATATAACATTTGCGCGTTGTCGAATGCCCCCAGGCAATCGGCGTTCTTGAGTTCGGACGCTATCTTGCCAAGATTTTCATCTATTTTCTTTTTAAGCGCAGGTGTAAATTCCAGGCACTTCTTAAAGCTAATGCCCTTGGCAACATCGGATGCATCTGCAAACAACCCCTTTTCAAGCGGAATCAACTCTGTGTAGAATTCAGGAAGAGTCGGATATTCCTTGGAGGGTTTTTCCAGCTTTACATGGGCCGCCGGAGTGAGCGCAGTTTTGGAACTGTACGATTCCGACAAGAATCCCTCGGCTTGCAATATATTCACAATGGACGACAGCTTCAGGCAGGCTTTTAACTTCTGTATTGAAGCGTAGGCGCCGTCAAGCAATCGTTCCCGGAATTCGTACCAAGCATCGGCGATCCCGATGAGCCCCCTTCTCGATTTGTAAGCGTCACTGCTGTCGGGATAATCCGGTCGCTTTGGCATCCGGTCGCCGATAAGCGGTTCCAATCTGGACGCTATCGCCTCGGTTTCCTTGATCAGATAACGCACACTGCCGGCATGTTCCGTCAAATTGTGCGGAGCATATGTGCCGGCCCCGTGCAGGTTAAAGAACCTGCAGGCTCTGTCCTCAAGCGTCAGTTTGGGGTGGAAGAATCCCAGATTCTTGAATCCGCGTTTCATAAAACCGCTGGTAACTTTATCAAAACGATCACATTCAACTCTTCGATCCAGAGCGCCGTAACCCCAGAGAAGGATATAGTGCTCTGTATTTGAACCCCAAGCCCTAATCCAGTTCTCAATGGTTGTTTCCTCGTCGCCGACATTTGGGTATAGATCCATGACAACTGCATCCCGTTTAAGATCCGGCTGAACCCATTGCCAATAAACGCCGGGCGCTATTTTAAGCCAGGGATAACGGCCTTTGACGAAATCGTAGATTTCGTTGAAAGCCGCGGTCATCTTTTTCTGCAGTTCACTTTTATTTTTTTCGAAGCGTTCACGCGCTTCGGCGCCACACCCTCCGAATGACAGACAGACCTCCGGCTCTTCCTCCGAGAGCACCACTCCGTATAGGGCATCTTTGCCGCAGTGCTCGAAGATCGTGTCAAGCTGCCAAGCGATGGTCTTCTTAACGCTGGCCATCAACGCGGGATCATCGGCGATATCCAACCAGGTTTTACCGACAAGGTTGTCGCCTACGGGCTGGATGCCCTTCGCTTTTAGTTTGTCGAGCACCAGTTTGGGAATACTCCCCGCCCCGAAGGCCGGTCTTTCGCCAGGGTTGCTCCACCTGGAACGATCGCCCCACCAGAATGCTTCATACCAGATTCTGGAGGAATGTTTGAACTCATTGATCGCTTCGCGCACCTTGTTGCTATCACTGAGTAAATATGGAACAACCCACTGGTCACCAAGCAAGAACCAGTTGATATTATGACGCCGGAAATATGCCCGGTCGTAATATGTAGGGTATGAGCCAGGGGTGTCATGGAAATCTCCCAGCCAGCCATAATGACCGGGGTTAATCTGGTTCTCCTCCAGACCGGGATGGGCGTCCGACGCCGGATCCGCAGTTTTCGGGCGGTTTGCGGCGGGCGCGGTCCTTGTGCAAAAAGTCATCATCGCACAAGATAACAGCACCAGGGGAATTCGAGGAGTCTTCAAGTCGTAATTCGTGACTATTCAGGTTCAGGGTTCAGTCCGCGGTTGTAATCAAAATTGGCGTCCGGTTGGGCTTGGTAAATCCACGTATCCGCTTGGGGTTGCAGAGTCAACATTTTGCCGCGCAGATTCGCGGCGCTGCAAAGCGCAATAGATGTAATGACGAGAAACAAGGATTTCGATTTCATGGGATTACTCCGTTTTTTACTTGGTTGGATATCATCTGCGGGTCTCATTGTGGCTCGCAGTTAGTTGGCACCAACTCCTTTTCTTCGGCGCCAACCATGGCCGCGCCTGAAAACTCGAGGGGATAAGGCTTTTGTTTGAAATAGGGTTTCATCGTTGCAAATCAGTCGTGACGGTTCAGCAGAATGAGGTCATCAGTTTGAGTCGAAGTATTTGTCGTACGGGATGTGTTCCGGCCCGGCCGGCTCGGATGGCGCAAGATACAGTGACTCTACATGCCCATCCAAAAAGAGCACGTTGCCCCGGTTGTGGTGCGGGTTCAAGATGAACACCCACCACCAGTTGTACATGGAGACCTTGTAAAAGGATGCCTCGGCGAAAATGATCTTTCCTTCCGGATTGCGGAGGTCGCCAGAGTTCTTGCCCTCGTAAACATATTGGTCGTTATAAGCGTACTCGACCAGGTTGTTCTCAATGGGAACCCAGATCATCGAATCCTTCCGGGTCGGACAATCCAGGACGGTACC
The DNA here is from genome assembly GCA_016198745.1 of Verrucomicrobiota bacterium. Lineage (GTDB taxonomy): Bacteria > Verrucomicrobiota > Verrucomicrobiia > JABWAM01 > JABWAM01 > JACQHZ01. The sequence continues at coordinate 14,271 of JACQHZ010000305.1, read as the reverse complement.
GGCCCGCCAGCCATTTCCAGAATTCCAAGAAGAGAGTCCCAGGTAGCGTATGAAATCCGACGGGCCGGAGGTCCCCGTCGGATTATAGCCGTACCAAGCATCGACCGCGTCGCTTCCCAGGAAAAATCGTCCGCCATTGTCTGCCAGGTACAGCGACATCGCGACGCCAATCTGGTGCAGGTTGGACATACACTTGATGGACCGGGCGCTTTCGCGCGCGTTTTTGAGCGCAGGCATGAGCATCGCCGCCAAAATCGAGATGATGGCAACGACCACGAGGAGTTCTATTAAGGTGAAGGCCTGACGGACGAGGCACCCGCAGCCCTTCCTATGCGTAGCGCGGGCAGCGCGAAGGGATGCCGTCGCGGGACCGGTGCTGTCGCACTCGATCGATTGACGCACCGTCACGCTCCGTTTGCGCGTCGGCGCTATCCCTTGCGGAATCGGCCTGTTTTCCATGCAACGCATCGCGAAGTCGTAAGCGGAAGGCGGCATTGTAGCCGGCACCGAGGCCGTGCCGAGAACCACACCACCGGTGCGGGCCAGTTCGACGAGTGGGCGCAGATGGGCCTCGATCTCGGCACGGTTGTTGCACTGGAGAATCCGCGTGTTGCAGACACCGCCGATGAGCACGAGCCGGTGACCATACTTCTGACGCAACTCAATCAAATTCGGGTTGCAGCGTGGTTCGAGCGGATTGACGCCCTCAAAACCTGCTTCCAACACCAGGTCGAGAAGGGGCGCAACGTTGCCGTCGCTGTGAAAGAAGCAATGGCGGCAGCCGGCGGCACGGCAGGCGGCGATGATCCTCTGATAGCGCGGCAGGAGGTAGCGACGGAACATCCGCGGACTGAACATCGGTCCTTTCAGGCTGGCCATGTCGTCGTCCACGAAGAGACCGGTGTCGTACGTCTGTGTGCGGCGCAGGGTCTCCAGGGCCATTTCCTGCAAGTGAACTGCAACTTTGTCGAACAGCGCATCGCAGAATGTCTCATCACCGGCCATATCCATTAGCAGACGGTCTTCACCACGGAGAAAATGACTGCGGATGTAAAGGCCGCCGATCTTCGTGAACGCACATTGCCCTGCCCGATGGGCATGCTGCGCCTGTTCCACCACGCCGTCGTATCGCCTCGGCAGGGACGCCGGCTCAAATTCGATGCGATCAAGGTCGCTCGGTTCATTCAGGACCCGGGCGATCACTTCGGAAAAGTACGCGTTCGGTTGGGAGCGGACAACGCAACCCCAGCCATTATTGGAAACTTCGTATTCCCCTTCGCGGCGCAGGAAACCCGCCTGCGACGGGAAAAACCGCTCGTCGCCGATCAAAATCTCCGTGTCATGCCGGTAATAGGTGAGCGGATGCAGGTCGTCGCCGACACCCTTGAACTGTCGCCATTGCTTCACGAACCCGTCATCAAATCCCGGTGTCCAGATCGGCACCTGGTCGGGGCACTCGAATCGCACCGCCGCCATGACGCGCTCTTTGCCGGCAAGCTTGTTGTGTAGGCCGTCGCTCATAATCTCGGCGTTCCTGAGCCGAACGTTAATCTGGCCAATATAACGCCGGGCCTGGGCATCTGTCTTTGCGCCGATCCGTGTCGGTTTTACGCGATTCCGTGCCTCCCATAGAAGGACAGGCATCCTGCCTGTCTCCTGTTCCGCACCAGCACGGGACAGGCAAGATGCCTGTCCTACTCTCACAGTTCCGGCTGTACGCGCCGGTAGGCCGCCGGGCTGCGGCCCAGTATCTTCTTGAACGCTGCACTGAACGCATGGACCGTGGCGTACTCGCTCGCGTCGGCAATCTCCTTGATGGGACGCGCCGGTTCGCCCAGCAACGCTGCGGCTGCGGCCCGCATCCGCGCTTCCAGCAGATACCGGCGTGGCGTTTGCCCCAACAACCTGTGAAAGCACCGGGAGAAATGATCCACCGACACGTGGCAGGTTGCTGCCATCCGCGCCACCGACCAGGCGGTTTGCGGCGCCTGTTCGATGCGTTCCAACAATGGATAAAGCGACTGGCGGAATGGATCGAGCACCGGATCGGGAAGGACTCCGCGCTCATCCTTTGCGAGCGCCTCCAACACGCACAGGGTTGCCACCGCGATCGTCCGCGCGGCCACAGGCCGGCCTCGTCCGGCCACGGCGAGCATCTCCCGCAGATAGCGGGGAAACCACACATGCCGGCAGCGTAATTTCGCGGCCGGCCAGTATGCCGGCGCGAGCCGAAACTTGAACGTCACTGGCCAGGCGCCGGTGTTCTGTTCGAATCCATGCCGCACCAATGGCGGGATTAACCAGCCCTCGCCCGGGCGCGCTCGAAACGGACGTTCATCCTCGACGCGTACGGTGAGCCGCCCGGCCAACAACACATCGAGTTGAAAAAAGTGATGCAGATGCATCGGAGATGACTGCCATCCACGCGGCATGGTGGCACAATCAAAGCTGATCAGTTCCGTTACAACAGGAGCCAGAGTCGAGGTGATTTGCATGGCTTTTGCGTGCGAACCTGTTCGACGAGGAATGACTCACACGCGCGCCGGCTGGCACCGCAGTTGCTCGGTGTGGTAATCGCGCTCTTTTCCTCCCGCCAAATAGTCGAGCGCAGCGTTGTAGTAGCTCTCGAACGCCTTCGACGGCCAGGAATAGGCAAGTTGTTGCTCGCCCACGCACCCGCACAAGCAATCCACCTGCGTGCCCTTGAGGTAGTCCAGGGCGTAGGCGATGGTTTCGACCGTGTGCGGCGGCGGTGCAGTACGCAGAGTGCAACTATCGTCGTTGTAGATGATGCGAGGTTTAGACGGTGATTTCATTTTTAAGGTCCTTCTGCAATGGGATTTTATCGAGGTAAAATGGCCAGCAGACGCATGTTGGCGCGGCCCACCGGCGTCGTCAACTCGCCGTTGACGATCGCCGGTTGACCTTTGAAGACCGGGTCGTCCACCTGCAACGCCTGCGGATCGTCGAAGCCCAGAGCCTTCCAGTCCATTTTCAAAGTCAACTGCCGGTCGTCGTCGTTGTTATTCAGCAGTACCATCAGAACGGTTTTGGTCCGGTCGTTGCGATAAAATGTCGCGAAGACCTTGTCCGGCAGGGTGACAATCTTTTGATTCCAGTACGGGATCATCCGGTAGTCTTCGTCAAAGTGGTGCCTGGCCAGGGCCGCGTCCACGACTTTGTAGGCGTCCGGATTGCCATAGCTCTTCCATAAACCCGCATCGTGGAGCAGGATCAAGCCGTAGAGGTGCGTCGTCGGCTGGAGGCCCACCGTTTTCCAGTCTTCCTTGGTTACGGCACCCGACCGCTCGAACGAATCGAGGAACCAGGTGGTCAGACCGAAGTTGTGGCCCATCGATTGAGCGTGGAAGGCATCCGGCGGAAAGACCCGGTGATAATCGATTTCCTTCTTGTTCAACCGCGAGGTGAAGTTCTCCCCGTCCGCGTACACGTCGCACCAGGACAACACCGCCATGTTGATCATCCCCGAGTGATGGTACATGATCATCGTCTGCTCCGGTTCGCGTTCGCGGAGCATGCAGTACATCCGCTGCGCGATCTGTCGGGCGCCCAGCACGCAGTTGACGGGCAGGATCGTCCCGTCGGCGGTCCGGTGCCCGTAGCCGTGATGGATGTTGTCGTCCGGCATGCACATTGCGCAGTCGTAGTACAGCCCGATGTAGCGCTGGCGCTCGTAGGTCTGCCGATAGGTCCAGACGAGAAAATCGGACCACGATTTCGCGCCGGGTGAGACGGTTGCGCACTCCACGCCACCGTAGCTGGGGGCGACCTGCCGCCCGCACCGGGAGGGACTCCACTCGTCCGACCAGTACCTGGCTTCCGGAACCTTCATCGCGCATTCACCCATCACGATGTACGGTCCCCCGCTGGAAAGCTCTTCGCCCCGGCCGTCCGGCCGCTTGGTCTTGCCCACAAACAGACTACGTCCCACCGGATACTCGGTTATCTCCCACCGCGGATCGAAGGTTGACGAATTGGGATAGTACCACGTGTAGTGCGGATAATACGCGCTGTTCCGCGTCATCCACCCGCGATAACCCGGCGTGGGCGGGCGCACGGGCGTGGCAACCCACCCCCAGGAGACTTCAAACGGCTGCGTGATGTCGGTCGGCAGATCAATCAGGGTCAATTCAAATATATTTTCCTTCGGGTGAACGGTGATTTGCACCGGTCGCGTGTCCTTGCTCAGACGGCAGGGGGCCAGGGTTTCCGTGAGCCACTGCATTCCGCCGGTCGCGTTGCCCAGCCAGACCGGGGTGTCCTTGCTCTGCCATCCCTCGTTCTTCAGCTGGCCGGTGGCCTGCACGGAATAGTCGAACGTGTTGATGTATTCGGACCATTCCTTCCTGAACGGAACCCGGACGACCAGCTTTCCGATTTTCGTCTCCGATGGATTGATGCGGAGCGTGGTCCAGAGCAGGCCGTCGCACTCCAGCCAGCTTTCCGTCCGGACCTTCACCGCGCCAAATTCGGCGCTGCGCGTGAACTCCGTCCGGAAGTCCGTGTGCCGGCCCCATTTGCCGCTTGCTTTTCCCCTCGGATCAAGCCTCCGTCCCTGATCGTCCACCAAGACCAATTCGATCGGTCCAGCCAGCATCTCACTGCCCTGGGTGAGGATTTGCTCAGGGAAAAGGGAGTTGCCGAACCGGTACTCCCGTCCCCAGCATTTCACCGTCTGGCCATTCCGAACGACCGGCGTAAAGGGCCTGGGAACTTTATCCGTGATGCCGATCGTGTTGTCGTACCATTTCGGCAACGCCTGCTTCTCGTACTCGAAGGCCTTTTCCACAATCCGCTTGCCGTCCCGCTCCATCGCGCATTGGACGCTATATTTTCCGACTTTCAGGGGATGCGTCTGCAACTCCTCGTCAAAGAGATACGCCGGAATGGGAGCGACGGACACGGGTGGCAGTGCCTCCTTGCCTGCCGAATCCAGCACGCGAATCTTGAGCGCCAGGTTCTTCATCGGAATATCCCGCAAGCCCCCGGCGTTGACGGCGATCCGGAAAAGCCCCGCCGATGGATAGTGGAAAGTCTGGATATCCAACACATCCCGAACCATCACCGGCGCCTGCGAGCAGAAGAGGATCGGAACCTTCCCGTCCGGCTTCACCGTCAGCGTGAGCATGCCCGTCCGCGGGTCTTGAACCTTGCCGGAAAACTCGAACCCCGACGATCCGCCCGGCGGGATGTCCAGTTTCGTCGCTTGATTCAACTCGCCCGAATCGCTGGACAAGGTCGCCTCCAGGGCTGCGGCCACCTGACCGGGGTTGACGATCTCGCCCGTCGCCGCCACCAGGTTGTCGCTGACCGGGCCCCAATCCGCCAGCCGGACCACGGGCGCGGAATCGCCCCCGAACTGAACCCGTCCCGCAGGATAGGGTTTTCCGTCCGGCGGTCGGCCCGCCATGCGCCAGGCATCTTTCCCGTACTGCAACGCCTGCCAGATCCGGAAGAAATTCATTCCCCATTCCTCGCCCGCCTTCGGCGTCCCGACGCCGAAACCTTTGAAGGGGATCCTGACCTCCGCGTGCCAGCCGTCGGAATCGAGGGTCGAGGCCGATTGCCACTGGGGGTTCCACCCCAGTTCGGTGCCCCCCGTGGGCGAAATCGAGTAATCGTAGTGGGTATTGATCCCGTTCACAACCACCCGGTACCACGTCCCGTTCGGCCACTGGGGCACAAAGTTCAATTCAAAGGCATCGTCGGCGTCAACGTTGGCATCGAACTGGGTGATGCTCTGCTTGAGCACTCCCGTTATGCCCGCAGTATTGGCGAGGTTCTTCCGCGCCTTCTCCGGCAGGGGCGTCTCGATGGCCGCGCACAACGCCTCATCGTCATAGGCCAGCCGCACCGACGTCGGCGTGCCCGCCGCCAGCTTCGTTTTCATGTCGGCGAACCCCGATGTTCGGACCGCCCCCACCCACTCCTGCGGAGCGATCTTGCCGTCGATCTGGATCGGCTTCCGCAGCCGCGGGATCACCACGAACGGCGCGGTGTCCGGCCCGGCAAACTCGTTGTACATCTGCCGGATGTCTGACCCGCTCAGGGCCGCGTCGAAAATCTTCACCTCGTCGATCGCCCGCCCCGTCGCGTCACCCCCGCCGACGTAAAACGACTGGATATTTGTCGCCGGAAAATCCTTCTTCTCCATATTCGGTGCGCAGTGTCCGTCCACGTAAGCCCGGGCCAACGTCCCATCCCACGTGAACGCGTAGAAATGCCATTCCCCGTCGTCGCCGTCGATCGGCAGAAAGATTCCGACGTCGCTTTGGCCCCTCACGCCATGCAGAAAACCAAACGTCGCGTACCACTCCCACCGATAGAAGCACACCCAGTTGGCGTCTTCTCCTTTCCAACCGCCCAAGTGGTAGGTGTAGGTGTGACCGGGTGATTGCTCCGCCGGCTTGGGTCCGATCCGTTTGGCCCAGAACGTCATCGTGCCCCGGTCGCTGCGGATGTTCTCCTGGCCGTCGAACGTCACGCTTGCCCGGGCGGAGCCGAAATCCACGGCCCGGCCGGAAATCCCCGCCACATAAATTGGTTCATCCGATGGTCCTTGCCCGGCGGAATATTTGCCCTGGGGGTTGCCGCAGGCAACCTTCGCATCAATCTCGTCGTCGAACGGCGCATGAAACAGCAACTCCGCCGCGCAGAGGGGGAGGGCAAGGAACGGCGCCAGCACAAGCAAATCGCAGGCGAATCTCCCGATCATCGTATGGCGCTTTGGACGACAGTTCAGGGAAGCTGGCAGGAAAGTATTCATTAAGTACACCGACGCCTACGGCACCAGCGCCTGCGCGTAATCGTTGTAAGCCCAGGGCGGATTATAGGGATCCGCCACGCCCATCGCGGCCAGCTTGTCAAGGGCCGAAAATATCGTACGGTCCATAGTACGTCCAGCCTTCAGTCCACGGAGCTTCGCCGGAAGGAGCGTAGGCATTCCATTTTTCCTTGGTGTAAACCTCGGCGTGGCCATCTACAAAAAGAAAGTTCAGCTTTCCCCGATGCCGCCCATAGGGAACCCCGGAATTACCGCTGCCGAAAGCCGTGACATCAAAGTAAGAACTCGGCGACCACTCGGGACCGGGGCTGGCGCATTCTGCGATGAGAAAGGTCTTTGTAGGCCGCTGGACGGCGCCCAAAGGGTGAGCCTGCGCCTCGATCGTGGCGCCAGGATAAAGCCAGGTATTGCGAGTGAAACCAAAATTCACTCCATACGGCACGGCCCCCCACCATGTGCCGTAACGCAAATCGGTGCATGCCTTGCTGCGTTCCGAGGCCGATGCCATGCCTTTGACCAAATCATTCTTGCCGCCGAGATAGGGGAGGATGGAGGTGGTCCAATACGCTCCGGCATGAGCCTCATCGAGGTAATTTTCGTTTTCCCCGGCCAGCATGAAAAGCGCGATGCCGACCTGCTTCAGGTGCGCCATGCACGCCGTTCGACTTGCGACTGCTTTTGCGTTTTTCAATGCGGGCAACAGCAGCGCCGCCAGAATCGAAATGATGGCGATGACGACCAACAGTTCTATTAAAGTAAAACCCGATCTCGCTTGCCTTTTTCCATTCGGGAGATGGAAAATGCGGGGTAAGACATCCTTCAGCATGCGTTGCACCCTGGCATGGTTTGATCTGGAAATCAAGGCCAGGCCTCGTGCCAATGGAATCACAAGGCTTTCAGTCCCGCTATGCCGTCCCGCACCGGGTTGAGCCAGGTAATGGTCTCCAACAGACGCTTGCCCTCGCGCGTCTTGGCCAGCGCCTGCTGGATTGCGTCATCGCGAGTCACAATTACACGATCAGCAGCAATGGCTGCTTCGACCAAACACAGGTCCTTCTCAATCGTCGTGCGATTTGCATCGGACAAACCTGCAGTATTCACTTTGACCTGGGTTGGCTTGATGCGCTCCGATGGTTTCTGATGCGCCGCCATGGAGCGCCTCCACTTCCGGGAAAAGCGGCTCAAATGCTTGTTCCATTCGGCCTGGATGGCATCGGTCATCGCCGCCCGATGGCAGATGTTGAGCACGGCCAGGAGGGACTCTCGACAGGCAGAAGATACAGGGTGGCTCGTCTCGCCTGCAGATTGAACAACCGATGCATCGATCACCAAAAGACGGGATGCCCTTGTTGTCATGGTTTTACCCCTTGATTTCAGCCGCATCGAGGTAAGCCTTCTCCGCTTCCAATTCAGTTCGGTCAAAGTCTTCCGGCCAATTGCCATAGGCACCCCGCTCATCCAAATCCGCTGCAGTCGCGGTTGTGCTGCCATCCTCTGCCCGCTGAAACCAATGAAGTTTGATGTTCTTCCGGTCCATGCGGTCGGTGGCGACGAATGTTTGAATCTCCCGCAGCAACAAGGCGCTGTGGGTTTCAACGACAACGACAACACCGCGCTTGACGGCATCACATAACACACCGGCCAAGCGCCGTTGGGCAAGCGGATGCAGGTGAATTTCCGGTTGTTCGAGATAAACCAGTTGGCCAGATTGCGCCGCCAGAAGCGCCACAACCACCGGCAGGGACTGGGACACGCCGAATCCAACATCAGCGATGCTGACGAGATCGTGGGCGCCGCCGCGCTTGCTGTGGACAAGGCGCCCCACCCTGAGTTCCACCTGGGTATCATCCACAGGCACGGCTTTCACCTTCCAGGTAAGCTCCATCTCCTCCAGCGCTTTACCCAATGTTTCCAGTTTGCCATCATTTTCTGTCTGCCACCGGGCAATCACGCTGGCAACGTACATTTCGAAAGTTCCTTGAAAATAGGGACCACCCGCCGTTTTGGGATAAGTCCTTCGCGGATTGCCACGCAGACCTGGAAGGTGAATCACGCCCTGAATATAAGGAATAAATGCTTGGCTGGGTAAAACGCCATAAGGACCGAACGTGATTTGTCGCCTCGGCTCCTGGTCGCTGGAAAGCCCAAATGACAGGAAACAACGCTGCCGCGAAACCGTCCAATGCAACGGCCCCTTTTCCCGCTTTGCCAGGTCTTGATGAAATGATTTCCAAGGTTGAGGAAGTATCTGCAGGATGTCATCATGACTCATGTTGGGAGCCATCTCGATTCGTTCATTCGCTGCCGTGTAGATCATCCGATCCAATTCGAAGCCCCTTCCTTCCTCCCGTCGAAACGTCATCTCCAACGACTCCCTTTCAAGCAGATCAAGACAAACACGGAAGCCGGGACTCAAATCCTTTCCTGCAAGCTTGCTGACCAACTGATCGGTTGAAGTAAATCGCACGTTCTGGCCATCCAGCAACAACGCGCCCGGATCGCCAGGCGCTTCCAGGGTCTGTTTCAGCAGCAGCAATGGCTGCATGAAGCTGGACTTGCCGGAACTGTTCGCGCCGGCAAGGATCGTCAACGGCCTGATTTCAATGCGCTGTTCCGTGCTGATGGATTTGAATCCACCCACCTTGATGCCGGATATCCTGTTTTTTTCGTGCGCCATAGCAGCCTCCTTCACTTTCATTAAAGAGTACACACGACAGCAAGGATTTCGAGCAATTCCTTTTCCTCGTTCCCCCGTCGTCGCGACCAGAGCATGCCCCCATGGGACACCGCTTGTCCGCTGTGGCGGACGGCAAGCGGTCCGCCGCCGTTGGTCTCAGGAACCGGCGGTCAACACCGCGACCACCTGGACGTCGCCCGGATGAATTCGCAGAAGGATTTCACAAGCGTCGCCTTTCTTCTCGATTGTCAGATCGCGCGGCTTGCCCGTTGTGTTGCCGGTAGAAGCGGGTTGCGTATATTCCCGGGCGGACGCGACAGGCAGTTTGGCGCGGAGAATCACGTCCGTGAAGGCGCGGCGGTCCACACGGGCCACGCCGTTTTGCGTCTTGTCAATGCCGCGATTGTTGATGAGCGTCACCAGCCAGCCGTCCTTGATCCGGTTGAGTTGATACATGATTTCACCTTCAAGCCGCTTGCCGTCCGCCAGGCGCACCTCCACCGGCAGGAGTTGCGCGCACAGGCCGTTCATCAAATAGGGAAGAGACGGATGCGCGCGTTCATCCCGGCCGAGCATCCGCGGCGCAAGAGTCAGGATCACGGCGCCTTCGCCGACCTGATGACGGGTGATCAGAGGCAAGTCCTGTGATGCAGATGCGAGCGCCTTGGCGCCGGCCAGTTCAACCTGTTCGAGTTCATAAGAGCCGGCTGGATGCGACATTCCCTCTTCGTCGAGCCATCCATCTGTCACGCTGCGGTTGTTCTTGAATTTCACGCCCAGGAGGTCCTCCTTCAATTTGCCCTTGGCGGCCTCCACGTTCGCCACCAGCGTCCCGCCGCGTTTGACATAATCCTCCACAAGCGGCAGCAGTTTGCCGCCGAGGTCAACGTCGCCCGCCGCCCAGAGCACCGGATAATCCATGATCGCCGCGGCTCGTTCGGGCCGGTCCACCAGCACGTCGAAGAGGTTGCCATAGACGCCGCCGGGCATGCTTTGCACATCGGGCGCCTGGGGCATGCCTTCCAGGATACCGGCTGGGTGCCAGAGGACGTTGAAGAGTTCGCGCAATTCCAGGTCGGCAGCGTTTTCACGGAAGAAATCGAGCATCTTGCAGTTGTAATTCACCCGCTCGTACCCGTGGCCGTAACTGAGCAGGATGGCAATCGGCGTATAAGGTTCGCCCCGGTCCGGCAACCGATCCACAAATGCCATGAAATCTTCCGTCGCGCGGCCAAAAGGCGACAACTGCACCGGATGATTCCCCGGTCCGGGCAAAAACCACTGGTTGCCGAGACCCTGTTCCCAATGAATCGCCGAAGCCCCGCTCATGTAGTTGAGGTAGTACATCTTGCGGTACCACGCGGCGCTGACACCGTCGGTGACGGCGTATTTGCTGTGAAACCAACTGCCGGCGCCGCGCGGGACGACGGGATTCTGGTAGAAATAATTGCAGGCATCGCCGAAATTGCCGCTCGCGTAATTGATCCACGCGCCGCCGTACTGCCGCGCCGCGCCGCGCTCGAAGGCGATTCGCATCGGCACGTGCGCGTTGGTGGCGTCTTCTTCATAGCCGACCGCCTTGGAACCGATTTCATGAAAGAGATGCGCCAGCGCAATGCTTTCGCAGGAAAGGCACGGGATGCTTTTGGACCGGAAACTTTCCGGCACCTGGGTTTTGTAATGTTTGCTCCACTCTTCCGCTTGTGTTTTGAGGAGATGCTTGCCGAGCTTATCCACGTGCTCGCGGCGTTCCCGGTGTAACGGCTTTTGAGGGAGACCCACGGCCACCGATCCCACGGCTTCGCCGTGAATGAATCCCATGAACTGTTCGGCCAACGGCCCGGACAATGCGAGGTAGATGGCGGGACCGTTGGTGGCGTTGAAGGCGGTGTGCGACGGATCGGCGTAATTGGTTGTGATCGAAAACGGCGTTTTGGTGCGTTCCAACCATTTGCGCACGGGCGTTCCGGGCGAGAGATCCAGCCCTGCGCCCAGGAGGAAATTGGGCGCAAGGTGTTTCCATGAGGTGACGGGCACGTCCGCTTTTCCTTTGAATTGTTCGACGAACTTCGCCCGTATGTCGGCGGGACCGGCGAGGTTGAAGAAGACATCGAAAGGTTTCAACGTTTCGAGATTCTGCGTTCCCCACCATTTCGGTTCCAGTTCCACCCCGGCCCACACCGTGAATTCGCGATCCGCGAGTTTCTGCCGTTTCCAGCCCGCGCCGTTGTTGATTCCCTTGCCGGTCCCGCGCCAGAGCGCCCCGTCTTTCGGTTGGAACGCAAAACCCTCCAGGTATCCGAACGGCGGCTTCTCCCGTCCGCAGGGCGTGTATGAGAGATCATCGGTAATCAGGATTGCGTCCACCTGACGCCATTCCTGGCCGGGTTTATCAATGAGCAATTCGATTCTTGCAGCGCCTTCTTTCAACCCGCCTTCCAGCATTCCCCATCCGAACGAGAATCCCCAGTAAAGTTGATATTCGTCGTTGGGCGGAACGACGGGTTGGACGCCGAGTTCGCCGGTGATCGCGGTTGCGCCTCCTTGCGTCAGTCGGATGCTGAAAGGTTCCGTTTTGCCCCGGTGATCGGCGTAACGCATCCACACCTTGTATTTGCCGGCGCGGGGTATCATAAAATCGCGGTGACACGACGCCCTGGTTTCCCACGCGGCGGCGCCCATCGAGTTCCATTCGCTCTCGCCGCCCTGCGTCCATTCCGCGCTGATGCCCGGCCCCATGACTCCCCAGGTGTTGTTGGTGGGGCCTGCTCGGAAATTGGGCCAGTACGCAAACCGCTTTTCAACGCCCTCGAACCATTCCGGTTCGAACCAGAGATAAGCAGGGGGGTTCCCATCGGCGGCAAGGGCGGCAGTGATCTGGCACGCAAACAGCCATGCCAACCAAAAGACAGATGAAGGAGCGCGTTTCATGGCATGAATTCAACGTCGTTGCACGGAGCATCATGCTCCTTCAAACACGGGGGAATTCGCCTTCGGGGTTTCCGCAGACCTCGTGCAGAACCGTCATGAATTTGCACAAATTGGGAAACGTGGCCAGCGGTTGGATTCCATGATCGCCATTCGGGAAATATCGGCCCTGTTCGAGAAGCGGCGGAACCTTGCTCATGATTTCGGGTTCGATCCTGTCTTCGTTCCCTTCGTTGATGATTTCCTTTTCCAACCAGCCGACGCAAATGAGGTCCGGGTGGTTCCTGCGCAACGCAAAGAGATCGGTTCCCGCCTTGACTTCACACGGATACAGGCAATTCACGCCGTGCCTTGCGGCGAGCCTCCCGAACTCCGTGATGTCCCCGTCACTGTCCACGGCAACCGCCGCCACGCCCGCCGATCTGGCGCAATCGCGCACCATTCGATAGTGAGGGCTGCAGAACTCGTCGAATTGCCTTGGAGAAAGCAGCATGCCGTGATTGTAGCAAAGGTCTTCGCCCATATAAACGGCCTCCGGTTTCAGACGCTCGACCAGGGGCAGAATGTACGCGCGCACATAATCCGTGAGCCATTGGCGCATATCGTGGACGAGTTCCGGATCGTCGAAGAACGCCAGGCTCACTCCCTCGGGTCCCATCAGGCTGCGGAGGAATCCGTAAGCGCCCCGGGCCGCGATGAAAAGCGGCTTGGTGCGGTTGTCAAACCGCCTGCAGTTCTCCTCCATCTCGGCGGCAGGCATGATCCCGTCGGGCGTCATCCGATCCCGCCAGAAATTCCATGAAGCCCGGTCGCGAACCGAATACCGCACATACTCCGGCATGGAATAAATGTTTGCGTTGTCAATGACCTGGCGTTCGATTGCGCCGGATTCGAATTCCAGAATCTCGTACCCGCCCTCAATTCGCTGGGTGGATTTGATTCCGGGCACATCGCGCGCGATGTCGAAATCAAGATGAATCGGGCCGGTGGCGCCCCAGTAACGGTGCCAGCTTTCAACGTCCTGGCAGACCCAGTCTTCCCAGGAGCCGCCCACCCAGGCGGGCATGCCGGTCTCGATCAGGCGGCGATGCGTCCATTTCAAGGCACCGCCGCTCATTCCGGGGGCGCCGGGAAAACCAAAGATCGGGATGTAATCGGTTTTTTCGCCCAGGCAAACCGCAACGAATCGTTCGCGATCATTCATCTGCCTTTCCTTTGCCAAAGCAAACCCCGGCTGTCACGTCCAAAGCGTTTTGTCCTCGCAGAAATGCGTCTGAAAAAGCGACCGGGGCTGATGGAATAGAGACTTCGTCTTTTTAATGCCGCCGCGCTGGTTCGTTCGGATCGGCGTTCTCTTCATCGCTCTGGTGTTGTTGTCCCCTTGGATCGCGTGGCGCGTCGTGCGTTGGAAAATCGAGGGCTATCTTCAGGCGCACCCCAAAGTGCAGGACGTGAGTGTCATTCTGCCCAAGAGGCATGAGTTATGGATTTTGAGGAAAGGGGGTTTGCACACCATCTGTGGATTTCGATGGCGTCGCGAAACCCCATCGAGTTATCTTTCGAAGGATGGTTCGACATCCTTGATGTGCGCGGTTTACAGATCCAATGGCGACTCTTCCAAGGTGTTTTTATGGCGTGACGCAGATGGGCATTATTTCGTTGATTCACCGGCCCCCACCAAGGATGTGGTCCATGCTTTGATTGCGGGAGGGGCGGATGTCAATGCCCGGAATAAAAAGGGAAAGACTGCCATTCAAAAGCACAAAGGACACAGCGCGGCGTAGCCGCAACCAACGAACTTGTCCCCCCTCTGAGGGGGGATGCAGCGGCGTCCCGCCGCGGCGGGACGAAGCGCCGTGGG
>JACQHZ010000304.1 GCA_016198745.1 Verrucomicrobiota bacterium | reverse complement strand
GCTTAACCACGGAGGACACGGAGGCTCACGGAGGGATGAGACAGCATGTGAAACTCTCGCGCGATTCATGAATCGCGTGAGAGTTCCATTGATTCTCCTCTGCGCCCTCTGTGGTTCATAAATCTTCTCCGGAAAACAAGATTACGAACGTTAGTTGTGCAGGGCATTGAACTCTATGGAAAAAGTCGAGCAACCCATTTCAACATCCGATCGGCCCACTTTGCAAGTCGAGGCCACGGAGAAGGATTTGTCTCTCTATACGCAGAGTGTGCTCACCCTGGCAAAGGGGACCGTCCTTCTGAAGCGTTATGAACTGGAGCGCACCTTGGGCAAAGGCGGCATGGGCGTGGTGTGGTTGGCGCATGATCTTGAATTGAAAGAAAAGATCGCGCTGAAGTTCCTGCCCGAAGTCGTCTCGCGCGATAAAGCCTCGTTTGAAGAACTCAAGCTTGAGGTGCGGCGCAGCCGACGGCTAAAGCACCACAACATCGTATCCGTTCACGATTACCTGACGGACGAAGACTGGGCCGCTATTTCGATGGAATATGTGGATGGAGAAAATCTCTCGGACATCCGTGTGCGGCAGCCCGGACAGGTGTTTGATGCCGCCAAACTCAGACCGCTGATCGAGCAGCTTTGCGCGGCCCTGGACTATGCCCACACGCGGGCCAAGATGGTGCATCACGACCTGAAACCCGCCAATTGTCTGGTGACCCCGAAGGGGGAACTCAAGGTGTGCGACTTCGGAATTGCGCGGAGCTTGAGCGAGTCCGTGACGCGGTTGACAACCAAGGAGCGCACCAGCGGGACGTTGCCCTATATGAGTCCGCAGCAGTTGATGGGCGAGGACCCGTCGGCGTTGGATGACATCTACTCGTTGGGAGCGATGCTCTACAATTTGCTGACAAGCAAACCGCCGTTTTATTCCGGAAACATTGCGAGCCAGGTGATGGAGAAACTGGCGCCGCCGATGATGCAACGGCGTCAATCGCTTGGCATCCAGGCCGCGCCGATTCCAGAAGAATGGGAAGCGGTGGTGGCTGCCTGCCTGTCCAAGGATGCTTCCCAACGTCCCCAAAGCGCCTGTGAAGCGGCTGAGAGGCTTGCTCCCAAATCCATGGCGATTGCGGTTGCTGCGCCATCGCCTGGCGCTGTCCCGTCTGCGGACGCGTCAACCGTTGTGGATGTGGCATCGCCCGTCATTCCAGCGCACACGCCATCGTCCGACAAAGTCGAAGCTTCCGAAGCGCCAACCCTGGCGAGTTCCGAAGCGCCAACCCTGGCGAGCGCCACGGCATCTTCCCTCGCTGGAGCGCCCGGTCCTTTGGCCGCATCACCAGCGGAAGCTGTCCGCGCTTTGCCGGAAACCGGCAAGGCAGTTCGAACCGACCAGCCTCGCCCCAGACACGCGGTGAAAACGATTCTATGGGTCGGCGCGGTCCTCCTGATGATTTCCGCAGCGGGCTCGGGTTGGTATTGGCGCGTTTATCTCCCGGTGGAAAATGCGCGGCTGATAAAAATTGCGGAATTTGAGAAAGAGAAGCGGCAAAAGAAATTGGAGGCCAAGGCCGCGGACAACGCAGCGGACAAGGCGCGGCTGGAGGCGGAGGCGCGCAAAGCCGAAGAAGAAATCGCGCTGCTGCAAACAGAAAGGGAAAAGAAAAAGCAGGCGCAACTGGAGAGGGAACAGCAGGCGTTGACCTTGGCGTTGCCGGTGGCATTGGCCTTCAAGAACGATGGGAAATGGTCTGATGTCGTCGCGGCTCTGGAAAATCCCTTGAAGGCGCCGGGCGCCATCGATCATCCCAACCGCGAGGCAGCCGAAGCGCTCTTGCGGCAAGCGCAGACTGAAATCAAGAACCGCGCCGATTTCGTGGACATCCTGAAGAAGGCCGACGGTTTGCTCGCCGCGGGACAGTTTTCCTCGGCGCGCGCCTCCTACGAAGAAGCGAAGAAGCTCTGGCCCCAATCACCGGACGTCTCGAAGGTTGATGCGGGAATCGAGGCATCGTCGAAAGGCGAGAAATCCCAAAAACAAGGCGCGTTGTTCGCCGAATCCTTGAAAAACGCGGATCAACTGCTCGCGGCCAGCCGGTTTCCCGAAGCGCGCGCCGCGTATGAGGAGGCCAAGAAGCTCTGGCCCGAATCGCCGGACATTGCCAAGGTGACAGCGGGACTCCAAGCATGCGCGAAGGCTGAAAAAGCTCGCAAGATTTCCGATCTGCTGGCCAAGGCCAAAGCCAATGATGACCCCCATTCCGGACTGGGGGCAGGCAAGGAGCACATCAAAATCGCCATGTCAGCGTTGGACGAGCTGCTCACGCTGGAGCCCACGAATGAAGAGGCCAAGAAGTTGCGGGAAAAGATCGCGGAGTACTCGCCGGTGCCGCGGAAAGGAAAGCCGTTCACGAACAGCTTGGGAATGAAATTCGCGCCGGTCGGTGACGTCTTGTTTTCCGTCTGGGAAACGCGGGTGCAGGATTTCGAGGCTTTTGTGCAAGCCACCGGTCACAATGCCGAGGACGCAATGAATTCACTTGGCGTTGACGGTTGGAAGCAGCGCAGCCACACTTGGCGAGAACCCGGATTTTCTCAGACCCCGACTCATCCGGTGGTGGGCGTGAGTTGGGAGGACGCGATGGCGTTTTGCAAGTGGTTGACCGAAAAGGAACGCAAAGACGGTATGTTGCCGGCACACCAGCGATATCGCCTCCCGACGGACACGGAATGGACTCGTGCAGCGGGCGCCGGCAAATACCCGTGGGGCGACGCCTGGCCGCCCCCGGAGGGGGCCGGCAATTTTGCGGGCGCGGAGGCAAAAGACAAGCTTTGGCCGGAAGATTTGGAACCCATGGCCCAATATCGGGATGGATTTGTCAGGACTTCCCCCGTGGGGAGTTTCAAGGCGAATGCTTTCGGTCTCTTCGACCTGGGCGGCAACGCCTGGGAATGGTGCATGGACTGGTACCGCAAGGAATTGAACAGCATTGAACTTCGGAAACAATCCCCCATCCTGAATGAAGACCAGGGGGGGCAGACCTATCGGGTGATGCGCGGCGGTTCCTGGTTCAATGAAAATTCCGACAACAGTCTTTTTTCCGCCTACCGCGGTTTCGTGCCGCCCGGACTGCGCTACAGCAGCCGCGGATTTCGTTGCGTGCTGGCGAATGACTAACTCACACGCAAACGGACAACCTGAGCAGTTACTAAAATCCTGTTAATCTGGTCCCCTACCTTGTCTCGGGCGTCAAGACTACCGGATCCCCTTGGCGGCTGGAACAAACCGGAGGGAGGGGGGCTCGCTGTCATGCCGGAGACTGGCGCGCGCAAGCTCTTCGAGTTCGACGCATTCAAATCCTGACGGCGCATTTTTCAGGGGATGATGGGTGAACAGCCACTTGCCGACGGTGACCTCCCCGGGAACCGGGTAGTCCCTGATCTTCGCATCGAGTTCGCGCGAGGCATTCCTGTGGCTTCCCCATTTGCATTCGCCAAAGTCGATCCAATGATCCTGCCGGATACTGACCAGATCGATCTGGCAGGCGCGGCTCCAATATTCGCCAATCTCATACGCGGTATGAACGCCCCGTTTTTCGTAAAGCGCCGGGAGGGTCTGGCGGCAAAGCTGCTCAAATCCGTATCCGAAGAAGGCATCCAGGTGGGGTTTGATGAGGCGGTCGAAGGCCCGTTCGGGACCAAGCTGGTAGATGCTGCTTTGATGCGGGAATACAAAACGGAACCAGAACCGAAGCAGCGGGTCGCGGATTTGATAGCGCACCTCCAGGCGGTTGGCCTTGCCGGGCGCCAATGGGAAGCTGCGCTCGATGTAGCCCAACTGGCCGAGCTGTCCGAGGTAGTACGCCAGCGCCCTCGAATCGATGCCCGTGTCTTTCTCGATTTCCCGTGGCGCCTTGGAGCGGGAACCGAGATGGGTCAGAATATTGTGGTAGTGCGAGACCTCCTTGAGTTCCTCCCGAAGCAGAAAATCAGGTTCATTGTGAAGCGCCGCATGCTCATCGAGAACCTTGAGCCGGAGGTTGGCCTCCAGCGAAACCCGGTCGTCCAACTTGAGCAGGTAGAGCGGAATCCCGCCACAAACAAAGTAGGCCTGGGCCTGGGCGGTGATCGAGTAGTGGGGCAGGAAATGGCGCGCCGATTGAAAATTGAAGGGACGGAGCTGAATCTGGCCGGTGCGCCGTCCAAAGAGGGGGCTTTTCGACCCCAGCACCTCGCGTTCCATGAAGCCGATATATGAACCGCAGAGAATGAGAAAGATGGGTTTCCCGTGTTCCCAATCCCGGTCCCAGAATTCCTGCAGAACGCTCGGCAGCTCCGGGGCCGCTTCCACGAGCCACTGGAATTCGTCCAGCGCAAGGACCAGCGGCGCGCCCCGGTTGTGTTCATGGAGAATCTGGAGGGCGTGCCGCCAGTCCTTGGGACTCGTTTGGTGGAGGCTTTCCTGGCCAAACGTCTGGGCCGCAACTTCCATGAGTTCTTGAAGATGGGCGCGGGCCAAGTTCTTCTTGCCGGCGAGGTAGATGGCCCGCTTGCCGGCGATGAACTCGCCGATGAGTTTGCTCTTGCCCACCCGTCGCCGCCCGTAGATGGGGATGAGCTGGGAACGGCCTGATTTCCAGGCGTTCTGGAGGAAGCGCAATTCCGCCTTGCGCCCAATGAAGGAGAGGCAACGTTGGTCCTGCATGTCGGCGTCGGTTTTTTCTCCAGACCCTACTTGCCAAGCTCAAACTAGCCAAGTCTGGACTTGGGATATTCTACAGACGGGGGATTGCTTGTCAAGCGATCAGAGTTGCGAAGCGTGGCTGTTGGCACGTGATCCGACCAAGTACGAAACCAGATGGAAATCTGTCACAGCCCGCAAACCTTCGACATCTGAACCCTCCCGCCTGCCAGGCTGCGGGCAGGGAACCCTGAACCGTGAACCGGACAACCCGATCGGTTGCGATCAGAACCCGTAAATCACCTGCATGTAAAGCGACGCCAAGCCGCCTTCCGCCAGCATGCTCTTATTGGAATTTTCGTAACTGCCGTAATTGACGTCGCATCCCAAGCGCATTCCCCAGTGGCCGTTGAGATCGTAACCAGTGTAAGCCTGACCGTGGAAATAATGCCACTCGTCCATCCCAAACCCGCCCGCGCGAATGCCGGTATACCAGTTGCGCGTCAGGAAGGCCTTCAGCTCAACGCCAAACAATGGGGTCCCGAATTCCATCGTCTGGATGCCTTTCCCGCTTAAGGTGAAGCGGTTTCTCACATCCGCCACGAACAACTCTTCTTCAATAAACGCCCCCTTGCCGCCGACAAACGGCGTGATCACCCAGGTGTTGTCCTTGTAGGCATCGTAATCCACCGTGACCGCCACGGTGTGCAAATCGGCAACGCCGTCCACCGCCGAGCCGGCGAGCAGAGGGGTGCCTTGTCCGCCTTTGAAGATGTTGCGTCTGACATGCCCGCGCTGATTGTAGCGATCATAAGTATATTCGAAATCCAGATGCCATTGTTTGAACACCTGCCAGTTCGCGTTGAATTGAGTGCCGGTTACGAAGTCCTCGTCCAAGTCCAGGTCATCGCGAAAATCAAAGTCCGTTCCCGTCTGCCCCAAGCGCGCAGAACCGAACAACTGGCCGAAACGCGGTCCCGCCCGGACTTCGAGGGTGCGATCCACAGGTTCGCGCAAATCGGGTTCGTTCATCCGCAACCGCGGCTTGGGTTTGTCGCTGACCGCATCCGGTCCGAGATCGAACTGATAGAAAGCTCGGATTTCGCCCCCGACATTGGCCACCTTGTAATCGCGTGCACTGTTCACCGAGTTATTATCCGTCGCGGCCGCGAACGCCGCGACCTGCAGCCAGGAAAGCGGTTGCCACACCGTTTGCAGCGCCACGGTTTCGTTCATCTCCTGTCGCCCCTGAAACTGCGTGTTGCCGGAACTCGGCGGACGGTAATCATACAGTTGCCAGTTCCCGCTCAAAACGAGCGACGAAGTCAGGTTCGGCAGCCAGTTGTAACCGATGCACGTGAAGAGGGTATGTTCATCGCGATCAAACCCGACCGGGTTCGTATATTTCTCGCTGAACTCGTACCCATAAAACCAACTTAACCGACCATCGAGAAACCGATGGGTGTTGATCAGGTTCAAGTACGGACTCGCCTCACGGTAGATTTCCACCTCCTGCACGGGTGACGTCAGCCATAGCCCGCGCACGCCTGTTCCCGCACGCAAATCATCCGCAAATGGGAGCCGATAGGTTGTGCCGAACTCCGTGCTTTGACTGTCGTAATCAATCGCCGGGTGCTCATCGTACCGCGTCTGGCTGAAGGCATACCCGGCAAAAACCTTCCATTCATCTGTCAGCGCGTAAGCGGTATCCAGACCTTCCGTGTGCACAAAGACGGTGTCCCCCTGTTCGCCCGGCCCGCGGCCCAGCAGCGCGTTGCTGGTCCAGAAACCCCGCGCGCGCGCGTAAGGCGTGATCGTCCAGCGTTTCGCGGGTTTAAGCGTCAGAATTTTACCAAACTCATCCTCCATCTCTTCCGCTGCAACAGGCGTGGATTCCCGGAGCGCAAGCGGCAACCGCTCGCGTTGGGATTCCTCACTCTTCCGGATGATGTCCGCGCCGTTTTGCGCGAAGGCAACGCTGCATCCGAAGACTGTCAATAGCGCAAATGAGCGCCAACCGCCCGTTGACCGGCGACTGCAGAATCGCGCGCGCGACCAAGGAAACGAAATGTCGATGATGTCAAAAGTCGAGTTCATATCAAAGCACAAAGGTTAATTGTGAAATTGATCGGTAGAAAACGTGAGGTTATCGGAGTCACCACTACTCGTGTTGCTTGTCATCGAACCGGATACGGATGTGCCGGAAATTGAAAAGCTTCCCGCGACGTTGGCGCTCCCGGACTCGCCCTTGCGACTGATCCCGCTTCCTGAGGCTGAAAATGTTCCACTTCCGACGTCAATTCGTCCTTGCCCATTACCGGATGCGCCCAAGTCCGTGCTTGCTTGCACAAAAATCGATCCGTCACTGGAGATGGAGCCCGACAGACGAGCGGATTCTCCACGGAAATTTGAACCGCTGGCGGTGATTGTCCCATCCGAAGTGATCGTAACCGTGCCAGACCACTTGCCTGAGGCTGAGCCGGACCTCAAAGTATAGCTTCCAACATAACGTGAACTCGCCGCAGCCTGGGTGGAAATGGCGGTGGTATTCTGGCTGCTGCTCACATTCACAGCGGAACTTGCGTCCGCCGTCAGTCCCTCGCCTTGCAACTGCCCGCTGGCGATCTGGTTCATCTGGAGGTCCCATGTCTGTTGAATCTCATTTTGGGCGCTCACGGGCAAATCGGTCTCGAATCCCTCCTCTCCTTCTCCCGCTTTATCCGCCGCAAGCGCGGCTCGGTAGCCGTGCCCGCCTTTCCCGCCCGCCTTTCCCGCGGCGCGTTCTTTCCCCGTCTCTCTCTCGCCGCCGGTTTTTCCGCGTTCTTTACCCGCCTCACCTTTTTCACCCTCACCTCTCGCCGGTTCCTTCTTCGCGGTTCTCCCCTCCCCTTTCCGCACGCCGGCAGGTTCACCCTTGCCGCCGCCTTCTTCGGGCGCGCCTGCTTCACCCGGACCTCTCTCTGGTTCGGCTCCGGCTTCGCCTTTGGCAGCGCCCTTACCGGCTTTCCCCCCGCCGCGCTCTGCTTTCGCCATCTCCGTCTTCTTCCCGCCGCCGGTTTCGCCTGTTCCCTTTTCACCTTTTCCTCCACCCGCCGGCTCAGCTTGTTGGCCGCCCTCTTCCGCGCCACCTTTTTTTCCGGCAGCTTGCTCCTTCCCCGTCTCTCCCTTTTCTGCGCCCTTTCCGGGACCTGCGCCTGTCTCGCCTTCTCCACCCTCTGCTTTCGCCATCTCCGGCTTCTTCCCGCCGCCGGTTCCGTCGGTTCCCTTTTCGCCTTTCCCTCCACCCGCCGGCTCAGCTTGTTGGCCGCCCTCTTCCGCGCCACCTTTCTTTCCGGCGGCTTGCTCCTTCCCCGTCTCTTCCTCTCCTGCGCCCTTTTCGGGACCTGCGCCTGTCTCGCCTTGTCCGCCTTCTGCTTGCGCCATCTCCGTCTTCTTCCCGCCACCGGTTCCGCCGGTTGCCTTTTCGCCTTTCCCTCCACCCGCCGGCTCAGCTTGTTGGCCGCCCTCTTCCGCGCCACCTTTCTTTCCGGCGGCTTGCTCCTTCCCCGTGTCTCCCTCTCCTGCGC
>JACQHZ010000039.1 GCA_016198745.1 Verrucomicrobiota bacterium | reverse complement strand
CTGCCGCCGGTGATGATGGCATTGCCGGTGTGCATGATCGTGTGCGTGAGCGCCGTGATGACGTCCGCTGTCTTGGGAAGCTCCTCCTCATACCGCCCCAGGATTTGAATCCCAAAGTCAATCCCCAGCCCCAGGATCATCGGGATAAAAGTGATGCTCAGGATGTTCAGCCGACCGACGCTCAAGGTCGTAAAGCCCACCGTCCAACAAACCGCGGTCATGAGGGTCAACAAAGCCAGGGCGGGGCGCGAAAATTCCCGGAAGGAAAACCAGAAGAGCAGCGCGATCAGGATGAAGGTGACGATGGAGGAAATGGTTGTGTCGCGCGTGCTCGCCAGGGCCTCGTCTTCGCTGAGCGCCGGCTCGCCCGTGAGGCCGATCTCAAGGCCCGGAAATTGTGCGCGCGCCTGGTCAACGATTTCCTTCATCGGCCGGATGACGTACTGATGCTCGCCAAAACTGGCTTCGATGTTCGGAGAAGGAACCTGGATGATGAGAATCCTGCCCTGTTCGAAAGAAAGGTATTCATGCAGCGAGCGTTCTTTGTCCATGTCGCCGAGTTGGGCTTTTTCGGCGATGAAGTTGCCGAAACTGACCGGTTTGGACGTTGCTTTGCCCTCCAACCGGTCCGCCAACGCATCCAGGCTGTGAACAAAATCGTTGACGAACTGATCCAGCCCGGTCGGGTCCTTTTCATGCCGCAACGCCTTGGGGTCAAGCTTCGCGCTGGCGATTGAAAGGAGGCTGTTGAGATCAAGCTGAAAGTCATCCTTCCCGAGCAGCTTGGTGAAGTCCCCGATGCCTTGTTCGATCTGCTTGAGCTGGTCGGTTTCCAGATAAAGAAGCCCGCGGTCGGTCAACTCGCCGAAGTCAACCCGGTAAAAAATCTTTTTGAACAGGTCCGAACGCTGTTGCAGCTTTTCCGCGATGAAATTCACGCAAGCCTTGTTGCGCTCGAAGTCCGGCCCGCATACGACGATTGCGTAGTCCTCCTCCGCCCGCACCTCACGCGTGTATTTGAGATACTGCTGGTGATACGATGCGTCGGATCGCAGCAGGTCATTCGGGTTGCCCGTGAAGGTCAGGTGCCTTGCAGCCAGGATCACCGAGGCGGCGGCCAGGGCCAGGCTGAGGATGACAATGGGCCACGCCAGCCGGTAAACCAGCGTCGCCAAACCGCGCAAGACCCGGAAAACAATGCCGTGCTGGAAACTCATGACATGGGTCCCATTTCAGTTCGACGCCCGGCCGCTCAGCGCCGAAAGGAAGTAATTGCGCTGCTTTTCCGAGATGGGTTTCCGCAGTCTTTCGAGTACGGCCAGCAGGTCCTCCCAACAAAGGCGTTTGATCGCAAGACTCTGGTTTCTCAGGAGATAGGCGGGATGAAAGGTGGGCATGAGCGGAATGCCCTCAAACTCCAGCCAATGTCCGCGAAGCAGGCTGATGCCATCCTTGAGCGAAGGCTGAAGCCCTTTCACCGCTGTGTCTCCCAACGCCACCAGCACGCGCGGTTGAATGATGTGAATTTGCTCCTTCAAATAAGGAATGCAGGTCGCCATTTCTTCGGGCGTGGGTTTCCGGTTGCCCGTAGCGGTGGTCACGTCCGGCCGGCATTTCAACACGTTTGCAATGTAAACATCCGACCGCGCGAGTTCCATGGTTTCAATCATTTTCGTCAGGAGCTGTCCCGCCTTCCCGACGAACGGCTCGCCCTGCATGTCTTCATCCGCGCCGGGCGCCTCGCCGACAAACATCAGTTCCGCATTGGGATCGCCCACGCCAAAGACAACCTGTTTGCGGAATCGCACCAGATGCGGGCATTTCTGACAAGCCAGCGCCCGCGTCTTCAACGCCTCAAATGCCTCGCGCTTTTCCGGAGTCATCGCCGGCTTCCGACACGGTTGAGGCGTCGTCGCTTGCAACGCCGGAGCGGAAACAGGAGATGGGGGACGCCTGTTTGCAAGCGACGCTGTGGAAATCGGAGGGCGCACACTGCCGGGCGTGTCCTGCAAAAGACTCGCATCCAAGCGAAGAAATCGGACTCCGCGCGACCTCTGCTGCTCAAGGTGCTGGATGGTGTCGGCGAGAATGTCGGGTGGAAAATGAATGCTCATGTGCCATTGCGGATCGCGCTATGACCTGCCATGCAACCACACTGCGCGACAATTTGAAATAAAAATGAACCTCCAATTTTTCATTCGCTTGGCACAATCCGTCCGCAACAGGATCCGCCTCAATTCGCCGCAGCGAATGTCGAACCGCGGCGGATGAGTGGTTGGATTGGAAAAACCCCCAACGGAATTGAGACGCAACAACTGGAGCCGCGTGAAACCGTTGCGTTGCAGTTGGCGACACGGTGGCTGGCGGATCGTGTATTGGACGAATGCAGAATGGGAAGCAACCGACAAAAAACCGGCAAGAAGGCGCGACCACCGTTGTTCGCCCCAGTCCGCCTCGACGGTTTCTCTGGCGATGGCCTTTGAACCATGTTGAAACAAGACATATCTGTTCGATTATAGACGGTCATTGATTGAAAACGATATATTATTTTCGACCATTTTTGTTTGACTCTGTTGGTTTTTTGTGTATGTTGTGAGAATGAATCTGAGTTTTTGGATGGAGTCACTTGACATTTGAATCTGGAAATGTTCGATTATGAACGATTTTCGCGCAACATGCTCATAAACGGACAAAAATCGTCTCAATGGCATGTTCTGTGCTCAATGTGAATATATGAACTTCGGAAAAGCCAAAAAAACCGACATGGTTCAGAATTCAACCGTTCAGGGTGTCGGGGAATCCCGCAACGCCTGCCCCGCCTTGGCGGTGGGCAGGGTTCACGGGTTCATCTCGCCAAGGATAATTGTCGTTGACCACCTTTTTCCCAAAGCTTCCGCCTTTACATTCGTGGAAGTGATTGTTTCGGCGGCGATTCTTGCCCTCGCCCTTGGAATGGTCATGACCGCCGCGGTGAAGGGACTGGAGGTTGCGAAATGGCAGTCTGATTATGAGACTGCGTGCAGCTATGCCGAGCAGGGACTGGAGTATGCCTTGTTCGTGCCGTACTCCGATTTTTCGAATACTGCTCCCTCTGAAAGTGCGCCGAATTGGGTTTCCAACAGCCTGCTCTACACCACCGCGACCGCGACCAATTTCATTGCGACCACCCAGATGGGGACGGCGATCACCCTCACCAACGTCACGTATCTTGCCACGCAAACGGGCTTGCCGCTGGATGATCTCGGCAGCTACGTGCTGAATCGAGACGTTGTTGTCACAGATCGCACGGTGCTGGAACCCGGCGCCGCCAATCTCAACTACAAGCTGATCACCGTCTCGAACACATGGGTGTTCTGTGGTCGCACCAATCCGGCCATCGTGTATCGGGTCATCCGGGATATGCCATGAAACCGCGCCTTTTTTCCAACCCACGAGGAATGACTTTGCTCGAGGTGATGATTGCGTCAGCCGCCGCCTCCATCATCCTCACCGCCGTCGTCACCACCTATTTGGCCGTCACCAAAGTGACGGCTGGCGGCATCGCCCAGTTGGCGGTGCAATCCAAGGCCCGCAAGGGATTGGACGACATTATCAACGATGTACGACGATCTGAACGCGCCGTCATTTATTCAACCTACCCCGCCGTCGGCAGCACCAACGCCGACGCGGGCGCCTACATGATTTTTCAACTGTCAACCAACACGCTCATGACCGGCGAGCAGCAGTTTCATCACTACTATATCGGGAATTTGAAAAATCTGGGCAACGGCATCACCAACGGCACGCTTTTCTTCTTCGACTGCGCCGGTGAAACCAATCTCACAACGAAAAGCGTAGATCGGGAGATCATCCGCGGCGTCACCAATCCCGATCGCGTCTTCGACTGGGTCAGCGGGGTTGTGAATATCAACATGCGTGTTGCGGATGAAAACGACGTTGATGGCAAACAAATCATTTACCTGCGTTCAGCAATCGCGTTTCGAAACGGCGATTGAACCCTCCATCATGAAAGGATTCCCAATGAAAACCAGCTCCAGAAATTCTCAAGAGACCGGTTCCCTTCCCATTTTGAAGAACGCGCCGATGCGCGCTCGTGCGACGCCGCGTTGCTCCCCCGACAGCCGGGCGGCCTGCCTGTGCCGTGGGCACGGCAGACATGCGGGCAGGTCCGACGGCAGCGTGTTGTTGATGTCGCTGGGCGCAGTGGTGGTGCTTTCGATCACCATCGGGGCGTTGCTGAGCTTTGTCAGCACCGAGACCGTGGCGGTCTCGCGGCGATCGAGCCGGGTGGATGCCGCCTATGGCGCCGAATCGGCCACCCGCCGGATGATGGCGCAGGTGCGCGCGCTTTATTTCGGGACTTATTCGACAAACAGCTATCTGACGGGCAGCCTTGCCGCGCCTACGGACTCACAGTTGGGGGCGCTGACGAATTCCGCCAACAGTGCCGCAAGCCTTGCGGCGCTTGGCGATTATTATTCGTTCGCGAACATGTCCGTGGCGTACACCACGGGCACATCCACCAATCGCTACGTGCAATATGCCATTCCCGACACCGATGAAGACCTCAGCGCCTACGCGGGACTCACGGCGCAACGGGCCACCATCCAGTGCACGGCTGACGCGACCAATAAGAATGCGCGCTTCGCCATCTCCTCGAAAGTTCGGCAGACGTTCAACATCAATTATATTCCGGTGTTTCAGTACGCCATCTTTCACAACATGGACATGGAGGTGTTCAATGGCCCCGCCATGACCGTGAATGGAAAAGTGCACGTCAACGGCACGCTTTACTATGCGCCGGCAGCCACCCTCGCCATTCAGTCCAGCCTCACCGCGTCGGGCGACATCGAACGCGGCATCAAGGTGTGGGATTCCGCCAAGCCCACGTCGTTCAGTTCGCTGACCACTTCCGCGCAGAATACCTATCGTGATTCAAATTATCCCGCCGGCACCCTCAATCCCGCCACCGGTGTCGCCTATACGGACGCGGAACGAACCACGCTGGCTCAGACCAAGTGGCCGATAGATCCCGCCAACTGGGTCTCCACCGATCCGACGGTGACCGGCTACGGCGAAGCCAGTTTCACGGTCAAGAAGGCCGGCACCACCACCCAGGTGGATTTTCGGACATCCACCAGTCCGCTCACCTATTTTGACAGCGAAAGCGCCAACTGGGCGGGCGGCGCGCTGACCCGGTGGAACGGCGGCGTGAAGACCAAGGATCAGGGAATCGACGCGGTGTCTCCTCCGGTCCCGTCCGACGTTGTGGCGACATCCAGCGATCCATTCAACCCTTACCATGTGATGATCGAACATCCCAACCTCGATGCCGGCGGCGTGCCGACGGACTCGACCAACCTCAAGGCGGCGAAGATGGCATACAACGCCACCATGCTTGTGCAAAGAAGCGGCACCAACGTTGTCTTCCGGCTTCGCGACACCAGCGGCAACTGGCATCGGGTGAACAACCTGCGGAACGCCTCCAACATTGTTCCAACCGCCACCACAACCGTGCACGATCAGCGCGAGTATCTTCAAAACGGCGGCGTCAAGATGACCACCACCGAGTTTGATGTCAGCGCTTTCTACGGCGCCGGGTCGGCCACGGCCGGGGCGACGGACGGTTCCGGAGTGTGGCAAACCTCCAGCAGCACGCCCATCACCACCGATGCCGACGGCGCCACATTTACCCCGGTTCCCTTTGACGGAAGCATTTATCTCTATGACGACAATTACAGTTCCACCCGCAAACCGGCCATCCGCGTCAAGAACGGCGCCACGATTTACGACAAGGACTCCAATACTTCCGGCAACAACGGCATCGCCATCCTTTCCGAAAACCCCATTTATGTGCAGGGACACTTCAACGCCGACGGCAGTACCACCACCGGACCCGAGAAGACGGGCGCTTCGTATGAGAACAAGCCGCCCGCCCTGATCGCGGGCGACGTGATCAACGTGCTCTCCACGGCATGGGACAGCGCGGACGACAATCCCGGCGGCGGCGCTTTCTCCGCCAGCACTTATGGCGGCCGCAGCGGCGCCACCACCACGGAAATCAATGCCGCGATCATGGGCGGCGTCAATCAAAGTGCGCAAAGCGTGGTGGTCAGCAGTTTCGACGGGACCACGGGGGGCGTGAACAACTTCCCGAGGTTTCTCGAGGCATGGAGCAGCACCTTCAAGTACAGCGGTTCGATGGTCGCCCTCTGGTATGGCGCGCAATCCACAAGCAAATACCGGGGCGCCGGCACCGTCAACGGCGTCTTCAGCGCGCCGACGCGCGATTGGGCCTTCAACACCGAGTATCTCAATCCCAACAAATTGCCTCGGAACACGCCCATCATCCGCGTCTATACCACCGCCGATTGGAAGAATTTTTGACGCATTCACCCGAACAAAACCATCCAACATGAACACATCCCTTCATTTCATCCAGATCGCAGGTTTGTATTTCATTCTTCAAATCGTGTGCGTTCCGCTGCCGGCCGCCCAGGTTTCCATCCAAAAAGTGCATGAGGAACCGAAAACGGTGAACGAAGACCCGCAGGATTTTGTGCGCATGACCATTGACGGGAAAGGCTTCCGTTGCGCGCTCTTGGGCGACTGGGGGCTGGTTGGCGACACTTACGGCTACGATGTCGCCGCGATTCCTCCCAACGGCGCCAGCGGACTGGTGGCGGTGCGCGTGGAAACCTGCGTGGACAACAAGGGAAAGCCCTTCACGCAACTCACCAAGGAATTGCTCGACGCTCAGATCAAACGTTTGAAACCTGAAGGAACGCGTTGCGAAGGAGAGCCGCCCGCCCTTCAGGATGGCATGACCACGGTGGAGTTTGATCTGCTGCGCGTCGAAGAAACCGGCTCATTGAAATGCCATTACCGGTTCAGCATGGTGGAGGACCATCTCTGGACCTTTGTGTGTCAGGCGCCTCCAGCCAAGTATCCGCCTGTTTTTGAAAAATTCTGCATTCTTTCCGGCACCTTTTCCAAGGAGGAAAAAGAGCCGCCCGTGCTTTCATTTCGTTCCCCATGATTTCAACCGCAGGGGGCGGCATCGGAATCAAACCAAAACACGACACACCACGCCGGTTGCGAATCTGCATTTCTCATTCGTCAACCACAGGACGGACTCAACGCGGCGAGCCGCGGCGACGGAGAAATGCACTTGAAAAAAACCGCTGGGGAGCGGTTTTTCATGGTGGAGGCGAGGGGAATTGAACCCCTGTCCCTGGGCGAATCGGAGAGAGCATCTACAGGCGTATCGGACTGAAGTGTTTTGGCTGCGTCAAAAGCAGTCCGCCACCTGACGCGCGCCTAGCCACCACGAGATTATTTCGCCGGGAGTCGCGGTCGCTCCGCTCCCTGGCTAACCTGCTGCATGCGCGTGAAGTCCTAGCAGGTGTCAGCCTTCACACGCTCGCGGATATTAGGCCGCGAGAGCCAACTGTTCGTCAGCTTCTGTTTTTTTTCTCGTTTGATAACGGGGCCAACGAGAATCCCCGGCCCGCCGCTCCATCCTCATCTCTCAGGTCGATGCCAGTCGCCCCCATTTTCCCATGACCTGCGTTCTCATGCAAAGATAACCGTATTCCGCCGAAAAGCAAGGGGAATGCGAATCCGTCAGCAACAACGGGGAGATTGAAAGCGGTTTTCTTCCATCTCAGCCCAAAGCCGTCCCTGTTGATCACGACTCGACACCGCCCGACGTTCGCCGCCCGCCGCTCGCGGTTCCATTCTTGTGACGCGCAGATTGTGTGGCTTCTGGTTCTGATGAACGCAACATATCGGTTGCTCCCGCAACCGATCAAATTGGGTTTGGCCGGAAAGATGCCGCAATAATCCAAGCCCCAAAAAGCCGATTCCCCAAAACCATCCGTTCCCGCCGCCCACTCGCTCACCCGCCAGCGCCGTTTCCGGCAGCCAGACGGCTTCCGCCTCGCGCAAAACGGCTGCTTTCCGACGGCTCAGGAGCAGAATCCATTCGCGCGCGGAAATGACGAGGATGGCGACGACCAACGCCAAAAACACCGCGGCGACCGCGGCGTCGAGTTGATTGTTGAATATCTGCGCCTTGACGCCCGCGATCTTGTCCGCCGCGATCTTGCCGCTTGCGAGATCAGCGGAAAGCTTCTTCGCCATGGCCAGAAACCCGATCCGCGGAGCGGCATTGAAGATTTTTTCAAAAGCTGCCGTGAACGTGACGCTGATCAGCCACGTCAGCGGCAGCAGGGTGATCCAGGCAAAGCGGGGTTTTTCCATCTTGATGATGATGGTGGTGGCAAGGCACAACGCGATGGCGGCCAGCAACTGATTGGCGATGCCGAACAACGGCCAGAGCGAATTGATGCCGCCCAGCGGATCGCGAACGCCTTGAATCAGAAAAAACCCCCAGGCGCCGACCATCAACACGCTGGCCAGGAGATTCGCCTTGAAACTTCGCGTCTCGCCCATTGGTTTCCAAATCAGCCCCAAGGCGTCCTGCAACAGATAGCGACCGACGCGGGTGCCGGCATCGAGTGTCGTCAGGATGAAAAGCGCCTCGAACATGATGGCGAAGTGATACCAGAGGTCCACCCAGCGGTCGCTGACCGCCTGGGAGAAGATATGCGCCATACCCACCGCCAGCGTTGCCGCGCCGCCGGTCCGTCCGAACAATGTTTTCTCGCCGGTCTGATGCGCCAGTTGATTCATCTGATCCTCAGTCACGGGAAACCCCAGCGCGCTGATCTGGGTCACCGTGGCAGCGGGATCGCCCTTCACGTTCATGCTCAAATAGACGCCCGGTTCCAGCGTGCAGGCGGCGATCATGGCCATCACCGCCACGAAACTCTCCATGCACATGGCGCCATAACCGATGGGACGGGCGTATCGCTCGCGGGTGATCAGTTTGGGCGTGGTGCCGCTGGCAATGAGGGTGTGAAAACCGGAAATCGCGCCGCATGCGATCGTGATGAAACAAAACGGGAAAAGCTTCCCGGCCACCACCAGCCCCGATCCATCAATGAACCGGCTCATGGTCGGCATCTTCAAATCTGGCAGCACCAGAAAAGTGCCGGTGGCCAGAGCCAGGATCGTGCCGATTTTCATGAACGTGCTGAGATAATCCCGCGGCGCCAGGAGCAGCCAGACCGGTAACACGCTCGCCGCCAGGCCATAGACGATGATGCCCCAAGCGAGCGGCTCGGCGCCCAGGGTGAAATGCAACGACCATGTGGGACTTTGATAAACGAATTTCCCGCCCCAGACCGCCAGCAGCAACATCACCACGCCGATGGCCGACACTTCCAGGACCTTCCCCACCCGCCAGAATCGCAGATACCCCCCCATGAACATCGCGATGGGGATCGTCGCGCCCACGGTGAACACGCCCCACGGACTTTCCGCAAGCGCCTTGACGACGACCAACCCCAGCACCGCCAGCAAAATCACCAGAATCGCCAGGATCGCCGCCAGAGCGGTGTAACCCGCCGCGGAATTCAATTCCTCCTTGACCATCTGTCCCAGCGACTTGCCGTCGCGGCGCATGGAACAAAACAGGATCACAAAATCCTGCACCGCGCCTCCCATCACCACGCCAATCAGAATCCAAAGCGTGCCTGGCAAATAGCCGAACTGCGCCGCGAGCACCGGTCCCACCAGCGGTCCGGGACCGCTGATGGCGGCAAAATGATGGCCGAAGACAATCCACTTGTTGGTCTTCACGAAGTCGTGTCCGTCTTCGTGCGCCTCGCAAGGCGTCGCCCGCCGGTCGTTGAGTGTGAGGACCCGCGCGGCGATCCATTTCGAGTAGAACCGGTACCCCACGGCGTAGGTGCAAAGTGCGGCCGTCAGAATCCAACCCGCGTTCAACGGTTCGCCCCGGCGCAGGGCGACCACGCCATAGGCAATCGCACCAAGAACGGCCACGGAAAACCAGACGATGATCTGAACCGCCTTACGCATCCGTCCCTTTCTTCTGGGCGCTCCAGTCTTGAAGCAGGGCGTACCCCACCGCTAACAGAGTGGGGCCAAGAAAAATGCCGATGAACCCGAAAGCGATCACGCCGCCGAACACGCCGAGAAAAACCAGCACAAACGGCAGATTGGACCCGCGACTGATGAGATAGGGTTTTAACAGATTATCCACTCCGCTCACGATGACAGCGCCCCACATGCCCATGAAAACGCCCCAACCCGAATCGCCGCGATAAAACAACCACAAAGTCGCCGGAATCCACACCAGGGGCGGTCCCATGGGAATCAAGGACAGGAAAAATGTGAGCAGCCCCAGCAACAAAGGCGCGGGCACGCCGGCAATCCACAACCCGATTCCCGCAAAGATCCCCTGAGCCAGCGCGGTGCCCAGAATCCCATAGACCACGCTGGTGACCGTCCCGCCAACCACTGCCAGCAAATGCTGCGTTCGATCGCCCACGATCCTTTTTCCAAGGGCGTTCACTTTTTGCACCACCGTGGGACCGTCGCGATAGAAGAAAAATGCGATCAGCACGCTCAGGCTCAACTGAAAAATCCCGTGGCCGATGTCGAGTCCGCGATGCAACAGCCAGCTTTTGGATCGCATGAGAACCTCCTTGGATGTCTCCAGCAGTTTCCCGCCGTTGTGCGCCATTTCCTGCCACGATTCCTGCACCGTTTTTCCGATGAAAGGCAAACTGCCGACCCAGGCCGGCGGGTCCGGCGGTCCTTCCTGAAGCAACCCGCGAATCACCGCGATAAGTCGGCTGACATTATCCGCCAGGCTCAGGGCGACAATCGTGAACGGGACCACGAGCACCGCCGTGATGAGCAGCGTCATGATGGTGGCCGCCAGCGTTCGTCGTCCCTTGAGCATCCGTTCCAACCGGCTGTAAAGCGGCCAGGTCGAGAAACAAAGAATCGCCGCCCAAAGCAGAGCGGAAACAAAAGGGCGGAGCACCACAAAACAACCGATCACCAAAAAGACGATCGCCGCAATCCCCGCGATTTGCTCGATGCGTTTCTCGGTTTCCATGTTGACATTCCATCCTACGTCAACCGCCGCCTCTTGACCAGCGCGTTTGTGCCTTTTGCTGAAGAAAGAAATGTGGCATCCGCCGAAGCGGCCTCCCGGCTGTATCCTGCCTTGACGGGAAGAAATCATCCCGAACGCGCAAGCGCATCGGGTTGCCACATTTTTCCTGACCCGCCGCTTTACCCACAAATTTGTCGTGCATCCACCTGGCAACAAGACACGCACCCAAGGCGTTGTTGCATAAAACGTTTTTTTGCTGTTGACAACACCGGCGTG
>JACQHZ010000323.1 GCA_016198745.1 Verrucomicrobiota bacterium | reverse complement strand
TGTAGCCAGCGTGAACTCGGCATAATCCGCCGGTGAAAGGCGGGTTGAATCCAGTCCCAGGCGCCGTCCGAGCACGGCATCAACATGCCAACGGCTGACCTCGGGTTCCTGGAAGGGCACCCGCGCGCAGGGCAACCCCCGCAGGGCGTTCAGAAAATCATTTGCCGTTTTCTTTCCGGAATTCATATCACTTTTTCTTTTCAGATGACTTTTCGCCCTTTTGAGGGCGCAGGGCGTTCAGCACGGCTTGCATGGATTCATCGCAGTCGGCCATCAACAGCAGTTCGCTTTCGCCCGTCCAGTTGATATAGCAGTCCCCGAGGGTGGTCAGACGCCAGGGCAGTTTGGCCTGGGTAGGATCGAGGCGCACCGTTGCGTTGTTTTTTGCGCGGGAGCGGAGCAAAACGCCCTCGCCCGCCACCTTGCCGTCCGCATCCTCAACGCGGAAGGTGCAGGGCGTGCTGTCACTGTTGGACGCGAATGTCATTTCGACCGGATGTTTTTCGTCCGACGGCCGCAACAATTCGGTGGTCCGGTAATAAACGCGCGATCCCCATTCTCCCTCCACCTTTTTGGACAGGAGCAGGACTTCGTGCGGCAGGTCCGTCAGGGGGCGTTCCACCACGTACCAATTCGAACGGAATTCGACGCGGTAGAGGCCAGTCTCGCCATCCGCCGGAACCGGGATCTTGGAGGAGGGGCCGTCGGTCCTTGGAAGCGCCTTTTCATACAACGGTTTGCCGGATGGGGAATAGGCCAGCATTTGAACCGGGTGCGAGTTGGCATCCGACGGAGGAACGTTCAGGTTAAAAGCGCCATCCTTCGACTCCAACGCCAGGACGGTGATGCTCGGGGGCGTGGGCTTGTAGTCAAACCGCGAGGGAAACACCGGACAGTAGCGGTGAGGTTCCTTCTCCGGCTTGAATTTGGTCACGCCCGCCGCCTGGAGACGGGCCAGGAAATAGGGCCACTGCATGTAAATCCAACTGCTTCCCAGCGGACCCGGCCCGATGCCGTACCAGTCGTAGGGATCGCCCGCCTCACGATAGAAACGGCGCGAAAAATCATCCAAGGTGGCGCCGTATTGCGTGAGGAAACTTTTGTCGCCGGATAAATCGTAGGCCAGCGCGCCCAGCGCCAGCGCGATCGTGTTCCCCACTTTATCCATGTGGCCGTATTTCAAAATGAACGGCGCATATTCCGGATCCCGCGTATGCTCATAATACCGGTTGATCCAGAGCGGATGCCACAATGGACCGGGGTTTTGCTTTTCCAGCGGTTCGGCCGTCCGCAGACTCAACCCCATGCCGTGGATGGAAGGCAGCATCTCGGCATCCCATAAGGCCTCGTAATACGTCAGGGCGAGCGCGAGGGAGGTGTTGATCTCGCGCCGCGTGCCCTTGGCGGGCATCCCGCCGCGATGCACTGCTTCCGCCCAAATCTCGTACACATCCCGGGCCTGCAGGTTTCCATCAATATACCAACACCAGAGGGATGCGTCCGAGTCCGCCCAATGCCCGTTGCGTCCCGAATGGTCATCGCGCCGGACCATGCCGTACATTTCCGATCCCCAGTGCGTCAATCCTTTGCAGTGATACATGCGGCCCGGCGAATGAGACATGAGCGGATTTTTCGGGTCCGACCAGTTCACGGTATCTACATTGATGAAATGATCCGTGCTTTTCCGCGCCCAGCGGAGGAGGTCCGGCGAGCCGCTTCGAAAGAACATCAGCCAGGTCTTCCCCACCTCGTGGTAATGCGAATTGTGCCACACGCGGTGAAGTTGGGCGCAGTTCTTCTTCACATCCCAGTAGGTATGCGTGTCGGCATAATTGAACATGCCGTATTCATCGCCGCGTTCGACACAACGGGTGTGCGACAGCCAGCCTTTTTCCCAGGCCTCCTCCATTTCCGGAAAACCCTTGCGGTCAATGGCCGCGAGAATCCCCATTGCGCGCGTGGAGGCGTTCCATTCCGGTGAAGGCGGCGCGGCGGGATCGCGCCGGAAAAGGTCCGCCTGCCGCGGCAGGGACGCAACCCCCTTTGGCGGCATGAAAAGAAGCTCAAACTCATTGCTGATGGTAAGGCCCTGCGCGTTGCCGTTCAACGCGTGTTCCGGGCGGCATTCGATGGTGTCCCCCGCGTAATCATCTGCGAACTTGTCGTAGTAATCGTTCGGCAGATTCAGATCGAGCATTGCGCCCTGGTGGAAGCACCAGAATTTATAGATGTTGCGGATGTCGAGTTCCTGATCCAAGGGAAAAGCGCGGCGCCCGTGCTTCGGCCAGAAGTGAAGGGTGATTCCCTCCTGGCTCATCTCGATCTCCTTGGGAAACTTCTGCCAGATGTCGCGCAAAACCACGGCGGTTTCCGCGCCCTCGTCCTTCGCGCCGCGAACAGCAAACCAGCCGTCCGAAACTTTCCCTTCCACCGGCTTCGGTCCGGCGCCCATCAGACGAAAATGGTCGTAACGATCCTGGTGCAGGAAAACCGTGGCCGGCGCCTTGGGAAGCTCGCCCTCCTGCATGGCCCCATCCGCGCCCAGGCGGAATTTCGCGTTGGAAGCTGTGGCGATATGAAACCCGAGATCCGCCAGTCGAAATAGTCGCGTGTCATAGGTAATGACGGTGTATTGGCTCACCCGAATCATCGGCTGTCCCGCATAAGCCGTGATGCGCGTCTTGAACAGGCACAGCGGGTCCACGCGCCCTTCCGGGTTCACATACCACCCCGTGGCAATGATCGTTACGCGCACCGGCCCTTGTTCCTCCACCTCCACCTTCACCTCCTTGTCATTGCAGGCGTCAAAGCGGATGATGCGTCCGTCCACCAGATACGGTCCGCCGGCACCCTTGATCACCGGTTTTGATTCATCATATTTTCCCTCCCCTGTGGGATCGAACCACGCGGCCTCGATTCCCGCGAATTTTTTTCGATTCACCTCGAAACGAACGCAACCGGTATCAACCGTGATTTTGTCGTCCGTTTGCGTGCAGGTCAGGGCGGTCTTCAGGGATGCGGGCGCCGCGGGCAGCAGTTTCAGGCGGTAGTCGGCGGGCTTTCCTTTTTCGTATCGTCCCAGAAAATCCAGGTGCGCCCATTTGACGGATCCTTTGGGACACCACGTCGCCGCCGCCTTGATTTGCGCGGGCACCGGCTTGTCGTTCTCGAAGAGCGCCAGTTGCGAGACGTCCAACACGGCGTTGACGGGAAACGGCACGCCGGTGCGGACCGGCCAAATTGTGTCCGGCAGAAAATCCTGCTTTTCGAGAACCAGCGGGATGCCCTCGGGAGGGATGGGCGTCACGGGATTGCGACGGTCGGATCTTGTGAATTTGAACTCCACTGGCGGACCGGTTTCGGCGCCTTGCGCGTCTTTCAACACGGCGCGCGCCGCATATTTTCCCGGTTTCAACGTGGAGGTATTGACCAGGAATACCACCTTGTTGCCGGCGGCGTCCGCGCGGGTGACTTCCGCGATGGGTTGAGCATTGGCCGGCGCATCCTCGTTGAGAATCCAAATCCGGCATGACG
This sequence comes from Verrucomicrobiota bacterium, assembly GCA_016198745.1. Classification (GTDB taxonomy): domain Bacteria; phylum Verrucomicrobiota; class Verrucomicrobiia; order JABWAM01; family JABWAM01; genus JACQHZ01. The sequence goes on along the minus strand of JACQHZ010000323.1, from coordinate 2,495 downwards.
CGCCTTTCATTTCCCCCGTCGGCATCGGGAAAACGGCCATAAACTGGCCGTTCAGATCGTCGGCCCAGTATTCAAACCGGTCGCCGAGGAGGAAGGGCTGCTTGCCCGCCTCCTTCGCCTGCTCGATTTTTTCGAAGAGCGGGAATTCCACGGAGTGGATGATTTCCTGCGCGCCATGGACCGGAAGGATTCCCGTGAAAACCGTGAAAAGGACAATGGATAGGAATGTTTTCACATGCGAAGCGGATCGAAAAATGATCCTCGCAGGCTAGTTTTCCGTGCCGTTGCCGTTCGTGTCCCAGTATTTGGTCCACGCGGCATCGCCGACGGCGAGGGGCGTGACTTCTGCCCACGCGATGCTGCGAACACTGCCGTCGAAGAAGGCGAAGTTGGGCCGGCGTTTGTGACGCCAGTCGGGCACGCAATAGGCGCTTGGATCGCCCGGGTGGCGAAACTTCGGCTTCCATTCCGGATAAAAAGCCGCGCCCGTACGTCCCGCGTCGCCGAACCAGATTTTCTCGGATGGGTTGGCGACCTGGTCGAGCCGAATCAAAGGGAACGCAGGCCCAACCTCGTAAGCCAGCGCATAGCCAAGCACGTACGTCCGTGGTGGAATAGGTGACGTGGGTTGTTGCCAACCGGCATATATTTTCTCTTGCTGCGAAGGACATTCGAACGGTCGGATGTCCTCTTTGAGATAGCGGAGGTACAACGGCGTCATCCAATCCGAGAAGTGGAACGCCGGAGCCAAACGCCCATCGAATCCAGGCGTTATGGTCGTCGTGCTGGGCTGAAAACGCCCCTCGTTGTCATCCAGGTACATCAGATTCGCCGTCGCGAGTTGGCGCAGATTATTGATGCAAAGCACGGATCGTGCGGACTCCCGCGCTTCTTTCAACGACGGCATCAACAGCGCCCCCAGGATGCTGATAATGGCGACGACCACCAATAGTTCGATAAGTGTAAACGCTTTGCGTTTGCACTTCCTCACTATGGACAACTCGATGAGGGTGAAGGCCCAGGATGGCCGACTCCGAACCCGCCGTGGCGGGAAGCCTGCCCCGATCTTTTTGGGATTGCCGATGTTCATCGTCATGCCATCAAGCTTACCTGATCGGTTTCGGGGCACAACGGACACCTTGCCTGTTTTTCTTAGGACAGGGAACGCGCCGCTTTCGTGCGTTATATCGACGCAACCGATTCCCCTTCGCAGAATTCAGGAAGCAGAAGAACGGATCGAAGCGGCAGGGCGCCCGTGCGCGCCAAGGTGAGCGCCATGCGCGAAAGTTTGTCCGAATACCGCTTCAGGTTGATGCGGTAGCAGGCGAGCGGCGGAATCACCGTGGAGAGGAATCCCTCGCCTCCCACCGAGATCAGCGAGACGTCCTGCGGCACTCGAAGTTTCATTTGCGCCAGTTGCGTGATGACGCTGAGAACCGCATGCGAATGACTGACGAGAAGGGCGGTCGGGGGTGCGCGGGACATGAAGAGACGGCGCACCACGAGAGCGACTCCGCGCGGCGTGCCATCGTGGACAACGACCTTGTTCTGAGACCCTTCCTGAAGCAGTGTTTGGATCGCCTGCAAAAAACCCCGCTGGCATTCGAGCGTGCTCACTTCCGTGCCCCGGGGAATCAGCAGGGCGATCCTTCGATGACCTTTCTGGAACAGCACGCCGGCGGCATGGCGGCAGATCGCGCGATTGTCCGTCGCAATCGACGGAAGACGGATTCCCTCGTGAGGAGACCCAATCACCATCGCGGGCAGGCGTTGTTGTTCAAAGTGCCGTTCGAGTTCGATTGTGGGCAGATAGAGAATCCAGCAACCGACCTTCGTTCGCTGGATAATGGAACGCAACACGGCCGATGGGTCCGTTCGTCTCAGACGGGAATCGGCATGGACTTCCACCTCGTAGCCCGCGGCCTGCAGGTGTCCGCGCAGTTCCGCAATGCGGACCAACATCGAAGGAGTCATCGAGTAGAACGACGCCACCGACAAAATCCCCACGACACGGGAAGAGATGGGCTTCACCGCCGCTACCCGGTCCGGGACGATTTGGCGCCGCTGGCCTTTGGTGACTTCGATCAAACCCTCGCGGTGTAGAACGTCGAGGGCCGCCCGCATGGTGATGCGACTCACCTGCAGACGGGCACAGAGCGGCACCTCGCCAGGCAGGACCTCCTTCCACTCGCCGCGCTGAATCTCGCGACGCAGAATGTCCGCCGTTTGCGCCACCATGCTGAATCGCTGGGGGATTTCTCTCATGATGCTATGCAACCGCGCATAATCATAGGGACATCGCGTTCTTCCATACGGCGTCATTTTATCCTGGAGGGCGACGCTCCGTCCTGAACATTACACGTATCTTCGGATTACAATGAGGTCCTTGGTCTCAGATCAATCGGCTTGTCCCTGCCGTTGGAGGGCGGGACTCCGTGCCCGCCTCCGGGAACCAGGGGCCTTTTCCACCCCTGTCCCCTATGGCGCGGACAGAG
>JACQHZ010000308.1 GCA_016198745.1 Verrucomicrobiota bacterium | reverse complement strand
TTTCTAAAACATATAATATGTATCATTTAATATTGCAACATATTTCAGGACATGTTTTTCGGATGGGGCCGCTCGTTCCTGCAGGCACTCGATCAGCGCCTCGCGTCAAGGACGACCCGCAACCATCCCATCGCCCGTCTGCCATCAGAAGGGGCGGTGGCGCGCGGGCAATTGGCGAAGGCAGGGCTGGATCACGCGCAGGGCGTTGGCGCCGAGCGCCTTTTTCTTCTGCACCAGCGATAGTCGGGAAAAAACCACCCAACCAAGTTGCTGGCGGGGATCGCGCATGGGCAGGTCGCTTCCGTACAGGATGCGATCCTCGCCCGCGTGTTTCACCAGATAATCAATAATCCCGAAGGTGACAGGGGTGAGGGTGATTTCCGCATGGACATTGGGATGCCGCCGCATGGATTCGATGGCCTGATCGGCGGTCGCATAATCGCTGCCGCAATGATAGACGACCCAGCGCACGCGCGGATATTTTTTTGCCAGCGTGTTGACTTCCAGGAAATCGCCCCGGTTGCGGTGGATGGCGGCATAAAATCCCCGGCGGTTGCCGTAACGCCACCAGATGTCGTAGGAACGATGATGATATTCCACGCCGTATTGCACGTACGGTTTCATTCCGATGAAGCGTTGGTCGCGATAGACCTCCGGAATCATCCGGCCCAGTTCCTCCTGGGTGTAATGCGTCGGATCAAAAGACGCCAACCCCCAAAACCCCTTCGGCGCCGCATCCAATGCTTGCGCAACGCATTCATTGCCTCCGCGGGCATCGGCGCTGACCGTACCGTTCCAGCTCATGAACCCGCCGCCCGTGCAACCGATCCGTTTGAGGAGATGAAACACGCCTGGCGGCCCGCCGCGCTGCATCCGGTACGCGCCTCCGGCGCCGTCCATGCCTTCGTGCAGGATGTGCATGTGCATATCGATCACCGGAACCGGCAACGGTTGGCCGTGACGCGCTGCCGTCATGAGAACGTCCTCGTCCTTGTTTGTGCGAAGGCGCGGCGGTCCTTGGCCGCGCAGCAGGCGGATGAGATTGCCGGAGGCGATCTTCTGACGCACGCCGGCCGGGACCTCCGCGTAATCCACGTAGCAACGATGCGCGCCCATGGACATCAGGGGCGCGTTGCTGGCAAAGACCAACTGGTTTTCCAGACCTTCCTTGCAAAGATGCTCCACGCCACGATGAATCTGGAAATGATCGAAGCTGATGTGAAGGTTGGGGTGTTTGCGCAAGAGGGGCAGGACGAAACGCTGCTCGGACCAGCCGGCGGCCGTTAACAGCAGCGGCAATTGGCGATGGCGCGAGAGAAAACGATCCAGTTCGGAATACTGGCCGAACTCCTGACGATTAAGGATCGTGAGGATCCGGCGTTTTTCCAGCCACCGCAACACCACCTGGCTGTGGTCGGCCTCCCAATCCCACGCATTGGCCTTGGGGTAAATCGTCACGGCGCGGACGTCATGTCGGCGCATCAACGATTCCAGTTGTTGCGGTTCCGGGAATTCTCCGGTTTGATGCGGCATGACGTTCCAGATTGTGAAGAGATGCTTGTGCGGCGCAATCCAGGCGCTCAACTCCAGGTTGGAATGCATCATCTCGTATTGAACCGAGAGCGTGGATGCCGCCAGCGCGCCCGAAATGGAGCAATGGTCCATCTCCGCCAACACATCGGAAAGTTTCCACGGGTGCGACGGATGTTTCTTCGGGCGAGGTCCAATTCGCGTGAAGGCGTCAAAGAAAAGCAGATCGGCGGCCATGGTGTGTGAAAAATCCCCGCTCAATCCGATCCGTTCGGATCGTGGGATGAGGGTTGGCGGTCGGTTTGCGTTGGACATTGGAGTTGGCGGGAACGTTCGGTTTGGCGCTTCAATCGCTCGACCTCCTTTTGCATCGCATCGTCGGGGAAGAAGTCGAGGTGTTTTTGAAACGGCCAGAACAGACGGCGGGAGGTCGGCGACAAGGCCATGAATTTCCGTTTGGTCGCATCGCTGAGGTGATTCACCCAGATGAAGGCGGAAGCGACGCCGGCCGCGCCGGCCAGGACAATCCCCCAGTCCCACCATCGCGAGGGCATGTCAAGCAACGCATTGACAATCACGACAAAAAGTCCCGTCACGATCAACAGGGTGCCGGACAGCAACAGGCCGAGAGGCGTTGTTTTCATAAGGATTCCGTTGAAACCGGGTCCCATACTGCCATGCGACGGGGGCGCTTGCAAGCGCGCGCCGCATTTTGCGCGTCGTGCTGCGGCGCGCGGGTTGCTATTGGCAAGTGCTGAAAAAATGGCTTGCACGGGCGCAGGATTCGGTTAGGGTCTGCGGGCCTTGATTTTTTTTCCGATGGCTGATCATCCCGACATCCACAGCGAAGAGTTTTTGCGGCGTCTGTTGCGCCGCCAATTGAGGCTTTCCATCGGGATCGCCGCCGCTTTCGGGTTCGTTCTCTTCGGGTTGCCGTTGGCCAATTATCTTGCGCCGGGGGTGATGGCGATGCGGGTGGGCGGGTTCACCGTGACGTGGCTGATCCTGGGTGTGCTCTTTTTCCCATTCGTCTGGCTGCTCTCCTGGATTTTTATCAAGCGGTCAAACGCTTTGGAGCAGGAAGAAATCGCTGTGGGACGCGGAAAGCCCGGCGCCTGACCTGTTTCATATCGAAAGAGAAATATGACGGCGTATTTGCGACTCTAAACCCGAGAAGCTGCACGCCGAATTCCCGCTCTGCATGGATCCTTTTGTCCTCACCTTTTGCGTGCTGATGGTGGTTGTCACGATCGGGATGGGTTTTTGGGCGCAACGCAAATCCAGGACGGCGCACGATTTCTTTGTGGCGGGGCGTTCGGTGTCGGTGGGTTGGAACGCCTCGGCTATTTCCGGGGAATATCTTTCAGCCGCCTCGTTCATGGGGGTTGCCGGCATGGTGATGAGCATGGGTTACGATGTGCTCTGGTATCCGGTCTGTTACGCTTGCGGCTATCTTTTTCTTCTGTTGTTCATCGCGGGGCCGCTGCGGCGGTTTGGCGCTTACACGATACCGGATTTTGCCGAGGGGCGGTTCGACTCGCCTCTCTTTCGCAAGATCGCCGTGGTCTTCGTCCTGTTCATCGGGTTCTTTTACACCATGCCCCAGATGAAGGGCGCCGGCGTGGCGCTGGGGTTCATTTTCCGGGACGTGCCGTATTGGGGCGGGGTGGTGGTGGTGGGGGCGGTCATCACCTTTAATGTGGCAATGGGCGGGATGAAGGGCATCACCCTGGTGCAGGCGTTCCAGTATTGGGCCAAGATGTTTGCCATCAGCGTTCCGATTTTTGTGCTGATGAGCGTTCATGGCGGATACGGCCGGCAACTCGGAATCAACCGGGCATCAGAAAACGAGCCGATTCTTGTCGCCACCACGGAGATCGAACGTCCGAAACAGGCGCCGGCTGATTCCGCATGGCTCAATCCTTTCGGCAAACTCACATCCAAGCCTGCTGCGAAGGCCGGGTTGAATACGGAACAGCAAAGACCGTTTGCGCTTCTTTACACCTACTCGCTGATCATTGCGTTGGTTTGCGGCACGGCGGGATTGCCGCACATCCTGGTGCGATTCTACACCAACCCGGACGGGGCTGCCGCCAAGCGCACCACCTTTTGGGTCATGATCCTGATCGGCGTCTTTTACCTTTTCCCGCCGATTTTCGGCGCGATGGGGCGCAACATCCTGCCGGAACTTTATGCGCAGAGCGGTTACAAGGGAACCGATGGCGTTGTTCTCAAGCTTCCGATGGTGTTGAATGCCCGGTCGGGTTTGCTCCCGTGGGGTTCCATTCTTTCCGGCGTCACCTCGGCCGGCGCCTTTGCAGCGTTCATGTCCACCTTTTCGGGGCTGTTGGTTTCGCTGACCGGCGCGCTCGCGCATGACATCTACGGCCGGATGCTGCGCCCCCGCAGCAGCGAGTCGGAACGCTTGCGCGCCTTCCGGATATGCGCCGTGTTGTGCGGCGCCATTTCGGTTGGACTTGGGCTGCTGGTTGAGAGCTTTGAGATCAACAAGATGGTGGGATGGGCCTTTGCAATTGCTGCAACCAGTTATTTTCCATTGTTGTTTTTGAGTTCATGGTGGCGCGGCATGACCATGAAAGGGGCCGCCACGGGCATGTTGGCGGGGGGAACGTTGAGCCTGATTGCCGTGGTGAGCACCATGGTGGCCGACCAGGCGTTGTGGGCGAAACCGCTTGCGGCGTTTTACAACGGTCATCCGCTGGCGCGAACGCTTGCCGAACAACCCGCCATCTGGGCGCTGACCTTGGCGATCATTCTCATGATCGTTGTCTCAAAGGCGACGGCGCGCGAGGTCCCCGATGACATCCGGATGAAAATGCTGGTGTTGCATGCGCCTGAAGGGTTGGGGCTTAAACAGGAATACATCGCCGCCGATCCCACGCCCCAAGCAAAGGCGCACGGGGAGATGGCGCATCCGCAAAGCCCAAGGGATCCTCTGAAAGGCGCCGCCGCTCCGGATGTGGCGGCGGGAGAATAGCCAGGCCCCGCGCGATGTCCCGATAGGCGTATTGCCTTCATCGCAGCCTTTTTTCCCCAACTTGAGTCCCCCGGTAAGGCGGGATTTTGCAGACGCGCGAGCCGACGGGCGTCCCGCTCTGCGGTGGACCGATGACTCGCCGCTCCGCTCACGGCCGAGCATTTTCCGTGTGGGGCGGCGCGTTCTTCCAAAACCCATCGGCAAAATCCGCCGCCCAAAAGTCGCTGGACTACTACAGGAGCCAGGCTTGCGGTGGGAACCGCAAGCAGGCAGCGAGCAACGTCGAGCGTCAGGGATGTTTCCTGTTACAAAAATTCGATGCCGGCGGCAACAGCACTTGCTATGCTGAGCATTCCCAAAAAATGGCGGGAATCCCAATTCCTCTCTTCACGAATTTCTGGTTTCTTTAAATAATCCGCCATCAACTTCTTAAACCCTTTCCTCCATTTTTCGTCCTCATCCCCGAAAGTTCCTCCACGTTGTTTGAACAGCATCAAGCCAGGCAATTTTGCCGACAACGATTCCACCGTCTGGACCTTCAACAAAAGAGCGCTGAAGTTACGCTTCTTGAGCATCCCTTCAGTTGTGGATGTTGGTTCTCCAATTTCGCGGTCGCGTAACGCGCCTTCTGCCTCCGGAATCCCCATCAGCAATTTCGGATTCTCATATCCGCGATAATAAACAGCCCATTCCTCCATTTTTTCCATTGCTGCGTAATCAAACAGCTTTTTGCCTTTCTCCTCCTCAATCATCTGACAAATCGTCCGCCAACCGAATTTCCATCGATAATTCCGCTGCGCCAAACTTTCCAAAACCTTCAAGTCGTCATCACGCAATACCACCCTTTCCGAAATATGACTGGTTATCAAAAGCTCGATCCCAAGCCGCAGCACAATGTTTCCATAAGCCGGTTGATCCAGTTGATCTCGTAAATCCAGGAGTTTCCTGGCCGCTTCGTGAAATTCGGTTGGCTTCATATCCTTCAACTTGCGCTGATACGCTCTCAACTGCTCAAAAAGCGTCAACGCCAGTTTTCTTGCCCGTAGCGATTCCATTTGCTCGTTGTCTTTGAGCTTCTCCGCGCAATACTCAGCGGAATAAATCTTCGGCCATCTCAGGGTCGGTTGTTGCGAGATTCCATCGAGAAACGCATCAAACGATTGGTTGTTCAATTGTTTTTCAAGCACTCCGAATTCAAAGATTGCAGGGCCTTGTTCTTCCTTTGCTAAAGCAGCAGGATAAAAACTCAACAGACTCATCAAAAGGCCGCTTTGTCGCACAAGGGCGACGGTCTGTGGCACATCTCCCTCAACTTGCTGCTCCTGAAGACCTTGCTGTTGGCCAGCAGGAGGCTGCGTGAAAAGGTGTTTCCATTTGTTCTGATCGTTGTTGATGGTCACTTCCGTCTCAAAAATGCGACCGGCTGTGTTGGCGGGTCTGGCGTTCCAACCAAGCTGCACTGTCGCACCCCTTGTATTGAGCCCCCCAGCCTCATAATTGAAATCATACAAATCGGTAAAATTGCCGACGGTTAAAACGGATTGGATCGTCAAATCTTTTTTGATCACCGCCTTAACCGTTGCCCGCAACGTGATGTGTCCAAATGCTAGTCGCAAATCCTCGTCGAGGCTTGTAAAACCAAAACCCTCAACCCACTGCCAGGTAAATTCATGTTCATTTTCAGTCGAAGTATTGAAAAATGCCTGTACCTCCGCTTTCTTGAACAATAGAAACGCCGCTTCTCGGTTAGCGAGGGTTTTGGACGTTTCTACTTCATCTGACACTTCCGAACTATCCGGAAAACGATAGTGTCTAATCGTTGCCGTGCAATTTGCCGGTGCAAACACCGCGCCCGCAACATGAGTGAGGCTTGAATTGTTTGCCGAAAGAGCAACATTACTGGAAATTGACTCTGCTGGAGTGGTTCCTTGAAGGAATGTTTTGAGAAGTGTCTGGGCAGTCGGGAGATTCGCAAACTCTGACAAAATACCGCCAAGTATCGACCCGATACCGCCACTGACTGAACCAACGATCTGAACGACTGTCGGACCAATCTGAGCCCCACCTTGGGCGAGTGTAAGGGCCGTTTTTTCGGTGCTATAATCCTGCTGAGTCACGACCCGCGCCGTAAAGGGGTTGGCAGGCGATGTTGGCGACTGAATGATTTCGTTCTGCTGCAATTTCGCGTCACCGTTTTTGTCGCAGCCAACCCGGATCGTGTAAACCTTGTGATCCCCTGTGGCCGCAAAAATGCCGTCGGCTTCTCCATTGTCATCCAACGCGCCGGATTCCGGCAATAAATTGTTTCCATCCAAGATACCCCAAACAAAGTGTGATCCACTGGCCCCAGCGGGTGTGATCGTCGTTTTGATGTGTAGTTCCGCCTTGTCATTGGCTTCAACGGAAACATGCAGCCGATTCTTGGTCATGTTGGCGCCATCGGCTGCCGCTTTGGTATTAACCGTCGTCAGATTATCGCACGGATCGTCCTTCTCCCACATTCCCGTCAAGGCGGCCGCCGGGATAATCACCGTGAGGTTGGTTGAGACATTCGGCAGGGCGTTGCCATTGGCATCTTTAAGCTGCGTGGCACTGGCCGTGATGGTTCCATTGGTGGCGATCGCGGACGCGAGGAACAAGGTCCGCGCTTTGCCATCTGCATCCAGAGCCACCGGAGCAAGGTTGGTGAACGTGCCCACTTCGGATGTCCAATTGACGAAACCGTTGGTCACCGCCACGTCGTTGAGCGTCACCAGATTTTCAACGGCGTTCGTTTCACCCACGCACACGGTCAGGTTGGTGATGGAGCTTCCACTCTGCGGATCCAAAAACACAATCACAGGCTTTGGGCAACCCGTGCAACCGCCGGTGATGTTGTTGGTGAAGGTGGGCCAGAACAACGCCACCGCATCTGTCAGCTTCCAGCTCGACTCCGCTCCGTTGGGCGGACAGTGGATCTGAAAGTCCAGCGCTGCCGTCACCAGATCATTGCTGGAAATCACCCCCACCGCAACCGTTCGCCAACTTCCATACCGATTTTCAGCCGCACTTACCGGTTTGTTTGTGCTTGTTGAAAACGTCGATTGCCCGCCGATCGGCAATCCGGAAATGTTTCCCCGACTCAACTTCAAATAGATTGCAGCATGGTTCGTCGAATTCCAATGCCTCAAATCCATCTCAATCTTGCCTTCGCCACGCGACAAGCTGGCATGCACGTTGTTCTCGAACGTCGGCTTCCACGTCCACTCCGCCGAATGAATGACCGTTTGGCCATAGGGCCAGACACTTGGGGGGTGGCAGTTCCACGAATCACTGACCTTTCCCCACGGCGCTTGATTCTCATCCTCAAAGCGGTTGCGCACACACATCTCGGCGCCCGCGCAGTCCGGGGCGGTACGAGAGTCGCCATTGAGTTTGACTCTCACGGCCGCCTGCCTTCCTCCCGCCAAGAGCGTATGGAGGTTTTGAACATAACCGACCAGGGTTACCATCGCATCCAGATAATTGTTCGAGGTGATGTTGGCCGGCGGCGGCATCTGCGCCACACTGTAGCGCGGCACCGTCTCCATGCCTTCGATGTCGGCCACCGCCACGTAATTGCTCAAAAAGCCGTTGTCCGCCAGCCGCGCCGCCAGGTTGGAAACCAAAAGCGATTGTCGTGTTCCATACGGCCCGAAGTAATTGGTCGCTTCGTAATCCGCGCAATAAAAACCGTCCGGCGGATAATTGCCGGGCGATTCGCCGGCGGCGATGAACACGCCATTGGTGAAAAAGCGTTTCGGCCAAACGATGAACTGGTTGGTGACCGGCAATTTTGAGGCGTAATAACGCGCTTGGGTCGCCCGCATGACTTCTTCGATGCAAAACTTGTTGGTCAGCGCCGCAATCGTCTCGTCGGACAACGGCGGCGGCGGGTCCGGTGAGAACGCGGCCAGCATGACGCTGGAAGAAGAAGCAGCCGTCGAACCGCCGCCGGCGGCGCCACCGCCCTCTCCGCTCATCACGCTGGCATAGGCATCGCCCTCCAGCGTGGCGCCAAGTGCGCGCACCACGCGCAACCCGATGAGATCGGAGACTGTTCCCGGGCTTGTCTTCCAACGATCCGCGCAACGAAACGATTGGTTGTAGATGAACCATGTCCCGCCGCGCATCACTTTCTTCTTCCCGCGCGCCGGTCCGATCGGGTTAAACCAGGCATTCGTATCGGCGGGATAATCGCCGTACCAATCCATGCACCAGCCTAAAACGTTGGCAGTCGGATGGAACAACCCGAAGCGGTTGGTAGGCCCGGCATCCACCGCAACCGCAGCGTCCTCGTTGTAAATCCCGATGTCCACACCCGTCAGCGTGTTGCCCCATGGATACTTGGATTCTTCGGCAGAAAGTCCGCCGCGCGCCGCTTTTTCGTGTTCCGCTTCCGTCGGCAACCGGTAGCTGCCCACCGGCGCGTTTTCCTTCTCACAAAGCCAGCGAAGGTACGCTTGCGCATCATACCAACTCAGTTTGGCGGCAGGTTGATTGTTCCCGCGAGAATAGTAACCGCGATCCGCAGACTTGCGAGACCGGAATTGTTCCCACTGCTCATTGGAAAGCGGCGTGACCCCGATGTAGTACGGATAACTCAGAGTGACTTCATGCGGGGATTTCTCGTCTTCATCGCCGTCAGTGGCGCCCATCGTGAACGCGCCGGGCGCAATGAGTCGAAACCGCAGTCCCGTCGCACGGCTGCGCGCGCACAGAGGCAGGCCGCAATCGGGGTCCACGGCGGAACCGACTGCTTCGAGATCAGGCGGCAGATTCCACGGCGCCGCGCCACGGACGGTGAAACTCAGCGGCGAAGACGGAATGGTGATGCTCGTGGAAGTCGAGGGTTCACCAAGGGTAGTTACGGGTGCGCTTGCGGACTCCGGGGGCTGACCGGTCATCCAGATGAACCCCGGTGGCAGATTGGAGGGCGGCGCGGAAAAGGTGATTGCGATGTTGGTGGAAGAAGCGGCGTCAGAGGACGGCGGACTTTGCCGCAGCGGACTTTGACCGATGGTCATCACAGCGATCATGAGGGCAAACGCAATGGCGATGGTTGGTTGCTTGTCCTTCATGATAGCACCGGGGGCGTTAGAAATCGAGGCAATTCAGGGTTGACGATCCACCGTTGTGGATGATTCCCAAACACAGTTGATCTGCATGGTTGATGGGGAAATCGGCGGGTCGCTCCTGCCATGGTGGGACGGGCCGCGTATGCTCCCCAGCAATCAACGACGATGGGAGTGACAGGAACGCACGACGCGGACGGAAAGATGAAACGAAATGGCGATGCGCCGGAGGCAACCTCCGGGCCGGGCGCATGCCCGGCCAAAGACAAAAAAACCCTACATCTCGAGAGAGAGAGTACGCAGACTGATTACAATAGCACTCTGCTAAAGCTCGCTCTCGCATGGAGGTATCTTTGCGCAACATCGAG
>JACQHZ010000307.1 GCA_016198745.1 Verrucomicrobiota bacterium | reverse complement strand
TTGGAGACTGGCGGCTTTGGCGAAGCCAAAGTCCGACAGTCTCCTAGGGTTGCCGTTCAAACCATGTCCAAGAAAGCGCTCATCACCGGCATCACCGGCCAGGATGGTTCTTATCTCGCTGAACTGTTGCTTCAGAAGGGATACGAGGTTCACGGAATCATCCGCCGGGCAAGCACCTTCAATACCGGCCGCATTGATCATCTTTATCAGGATCCGCATATCATGGGCGTGCGGCTGTTCCTGCATTACGGAGACCTGAGCGACAGCGTCAGTCTGGTGAAACTGCTTCTCGACCTCAAGCCCAATGAAATTTATCACCTGGGCGCGCAGAGCCATGTCCGGGTCAGTTTCGACATCCCGGAATACACGGCGGATGTCACAGGAGTCGGCGCCATCCGGATTCTGGAGGCGATTCGCGAGGCGGGCGTGCGCCCGCGGTTTTATCAGGCCTCATCGAGCGAGATGTTCGGCAAGGTGGCCGAGACGCCTCAACGCGAAACGACCCCCTTCCATCCGCGCAGCCCCTACGGGTGCGCGAAGGTTTTCGCCTTCTGGGCGACGGTCAATTATCGCGAGGCGTATGGGCTTCATGCAAGCAACGGCATCCTTTTCAACCACGAATCCCCGCGGCGCGGCGAGACATTTGTCACCCGGAAAATCACGCGCGCGGCCGCCGCCATCAAACTGGGGCTTCAAGATAAATTGTATCTGGGCAATCTTGAGGCGCGCCGCGATTGGGGTTACGCGAAGGAGTATGTCGAAGCGATGTGGTTGATGCTGCAACAGGATCAACCGGACGATTACGTCATTGCAACAGGCGAAACGCATTCCGTTGGCGAATTCCTGGAGGCCGCTTTTGCGTATATGAATTTGGACTGGCGGAAACATGTCGTTCATGATTCCCGCTATGAGCGGCCCAGCGAGGTGGATCTGCTCGTGGGCGACCCCTCGCGTGCGAAGCGGGCGCTCGGATGGACGCCGCACACGCGATTTCACCAATTGGTCCGGTTGATGGTGGATGCGGACCTTCATCTTCTGTCCGGCGGCAAGAGCGGCCGGAGCGAAACAGCATCGAACGATTCTTCGCGATGAGCTATTGGAGTCAGAAACGCGTTTTGGTGACGGGCGGCAACGGATTTCTGGGCCGGCATGTCGTCGCCCAACTCCGCGAAGCGGGTTGCCAACAGATCGCCGCGCCGCAAAGCCGGGAATGCGATTTGCGCGAGCGTGCGGCAGTCCAGCGGCTGCTGGAGACATCGCGCCCCGATTTGCTGATCCATCTCGCCGCGATTTGCGGTGGCATCGAGGCCAACCGTCAGCGACCGGGCACTTTTTTTTACGACAACGCCATCATGGGCATCCAATTGATTGAAGAAGCCCGACGCGCAAACGTGGGCAAGACCGTTGCCATTGGCACGGTCTGCGCTTATCCGAAATTCGCTCCGTCGCCGTTTCGCGAGGACGACCTTTGGAACGGATACCCGGAAGAGACCAATGCGCCCTATGGCCTGGCAAAGAAAATGCTCCTGGTGCAGTTGCAGGCGTATCGTCAGCAGTATGGGTTCCGCGGCATTTACCTGCTGCCGGTCAATCTCTATGGCCCCGGCGACGATGTTGATCTGACGACGTCGCACGTCATTCCCGCCCTGATTCGCAAGATGGTTGAGGCCAGGGACCGCGGCGAATCAAACGTCACTCTTTGGGGCACGGGAAATGCCTCGCGCGAATTTCTCTATGTGGCGGATTGCGCGGAGGGAATCCTGCTTGCCGCCGAGCATTACGACAGCCCGGACCCCGTCAACCTTGGCACAGGCCGGGAAATTCTTATTCGCGATCTCGCCGAGACGATCCGGAAAATTGTCGGGTATGAGGGGACCATTTGCTGGGATCCAAGCCGGCCGGATGGGCAGCCGAAACGGCAATTGGATACAACTCGCGCCTGGCAGTCTTTCGGGTTCCGCGCCAAAACGCCTTTTGAAGAAGGAATTCAAAAGACGCTGGACTGGTTTCTGTCTCAAAGGCGGCCATGATTTTTGGAAAAAAGGTGGTGGTGGTTCTTCCCGCCTTCCAGGCCGGGAAGACCCTTGAGCGCACTGTTGCGGAAATCCCGCGCGAGGTGGCGGACGAAGTGCTCCTGGTGGACGACGCCAGCCGCGACGATACGGTGGAGGTGGCGCGGCGTTTGGGCATTCGCACGTTGGTGCATGAGCGCAATCTGGGATACGGAGGCAACCAGAAGACCTGCTATCGCGAGGCGCTGAAGCTCGGCGCCGACATTGTGGTGATGTTGCATCCGGACTATCAATACTCGCCCAGGTTGGTGGGCGCCATGGTCCACATGGTTGCCAGCGGCCATTACGACATCGCGTTGGGATCCCGCATCCTGGCCCAGAGCGCCCTGGCGGGCGGCATGCCGTTTTACAAATACATTTCCAACCGGTTTCTGACATTCGTTCAGAACGTCCTCATGGGGCAGAAACTTTCCGAGTATCACACCGGCTATCGCGCCTACTCGCGCGAAGTTCTCGCGAGCCTCCCCCTGGATGAAAACTCGGATGACTTTATTTTCGACAACGAAGTTCTCTGCCAGGCCGTTCGCGCCGGATTCCGGATCGGCGAACTGTCCTGTCCGACGCGTTATTTTCCGGAGGCATCCTCCATCAACCTTCGACGAAGCCTGGTGTACGGCCTGGGCGTGTTGCGGTGCGCCCTTCGCAACGCCCGATGGTCTCGCGCATCACGCGACCGGAAACCGACGATTCGGAACCGGATACCCTGAACGCGCCCCACTGCGCGGCATTGATGCTTGAATTGAAGAACACCCGGTCACAAAGGTCTTCCCTATGGCTGAACCAACCATCATTTGTCCGAAATGCAAAAACGAAATCAAGCTGACTGAATCCTTGGCCGCGCCGCTCATCGAATCTACACGGCGCGAGTTCGAGCAACGGCTGGCCCAGAAGGATATCGATATCGCCAGCCGTGAGAAGTCAGTCCGCGACGGTGAGAAGGCGCTCGCCAAAGCAAAAGAAGCGATTGACGACCAGGTTGCGGAGAAGCTGCGACAGGAGCGGACCCGGATTGTTGCCGAGGAAGCAAAAAAAGCCAGACTTGTTCTGGCGACCGATCTGGACCAAAAAGCCAGGGAAATCGCTGAGCTTCAAGAAGTGCTCCAAAAGCGGGATGAAAAACTTGCCGAGGCGCAGAAGGCCCAGGCTGAAATTCTCCGAAAGCAGCGCGAACTGGACGACGCCAGGCGCGAATTGGAAATCAACATTGAAAAGCGGGTGCAGGGAGGTCTTGCCGCCGTGCGTCTTCAGGCGCGCAAGGAGGCTGACGAGCAGCTTGGACTCAAGGTGACGGAGAAGGAGCAGACCATCGCCTCGATGCAAAAGCAAATCGAGGAATTGAAGCGCAAGGCGGATCAGGGATCACAACAACTCCAGGGCGAAGTTCTGGAACTTGAACTTGAATCGCTTTTGAAAAGTAAATTTTCGGGTGATATGATTGAACCTGTTCCCAAGGGAGAATTTGGCGGCGACATGCTGCAGCGTGTCATTGGTCCTTTGGGACAGGACTGCGGAACCATTCTTTGGGAATCCAAGCGAACGAAGAATTGGAGCGATGGCTGGCTTGCAAAACTTCGAGGGGACCAGCGGGTCGCCAAGGCGGAGGTCGCCGTGATCATCAGCCAAACCCTGCCGAAAGGGGTCGAGGCCTTCGATTTGTTGGAGGGCGTTTGGGTTGCTCACCCGCGAATGGCTCTTGCTCTTGCGGCGGTGCTTCGCCAGACGCTTGTGGAAATTGCATCTGCACGAAAAACTTCCGAGGGGCAGGAAACCAAGATGGAGATGGTTTACCAGTATCTGACCGGACCACGCTTCCGCCAACGAGTCCAGGCCATTGTCGAGGCGTTCTCCTCCATGAAGGAAGACTTGGACAAAGAGAAGAAAGCCATCACAAAACAATGGGCCAAACGCGAAGAGCAGATCAACCGCGTCATGCAGTCCACGGTCGGCATGTATGGCGACCTGCAAGGCATCGCCGGCCAAACAATCCAGGAAATTGAAGGACTGAGCCTGAAAGCGTTGGAAGCGCCGGAAAAAGCGGAGGAATCGCCGTAACTTCAGAACTCCTGATCCCGTGGAATCAGCTTGATCCCATCTTGTAGGAGCGGTCGCCTGACCGCGACCGGGATGCAGGGAAAACCCATGCGGTCGCCGCCGGCAGCGGCTCATCGCTGGCCGTAGGCGCGGTGGTAACGGCCCCACCACTTCTCGATTTCCGGGGGCGGCAATGGCTTCAACTCGCCGAGATGCCGCGCCAACCACACGGTCCGGGCGACGTCCTCGACCATGATCGCCGCCTTCAACGCCTTCGCGGGAGTGGCGTCGAACGCAAAGACTCCGTGATTGCCCAGCAACACAGCGGGACCGCGGCCTCGATGCGCAAAGACGGCGCGCGCAATGTGGTCGCCTTCGTTATCCACATAGGGCGCGCAGGGGATTTCACCGCCGAACTCATCGGCGATTGCCGTCAGGACGCACGGGATCGCAAGTCCCGCCGCGGCGAAGGCGGTGGCATGGTTGGAATGGGTATGCACCACTCCGCCAAGGCGGTTGTCCCCGCGGTAAAGCAGCGCGTGATGAAGCGCGTCCACGCTGGGCTTGAAGCGGCTCACAACGCCGTCGGGCGCCCGCTTCACCGGTTTTCCGTCCAGGTCCACCAGCGCGAGATGATCGGATTTCAACGTTTCGTAGTCCACCCCGCTTGGCTTGATCAAAATCAATCCCCGTTCGCGATCAATGCCGCTGGCGTTGCCGCTGTGCATGGTCACCAACCCCGCTTGGGAAAGGGAAACATTGGCATGCCAGACTTCCCGTCGCAAATCTCGGAAAAAGCTTCTGGCGTTGTTCATGGCGGCATCCAACCGCACGCGGAGCAAAATCGCAACTGACTTTTTTCCTGCGCTCCTCAACTTGATTGTGAATTGAAATTAGTCAATGAGCACACGTTCCAGTCCGACCTTCTGTAGGGGGCCAACGGCCTTGGGATGACTCTGCTGCCCGGCTGGAGTGGCGACGAGAAACGCACCTTGGATTCTCCGTGTCCTGCATTTTCGACTCTCTTTTTTCAACCGGATCGCGGAGAATGACGGCATGAATCCAAGAGCGAAAAAGATGTTTGCGAAAACGGTTGCCGACCCCGATACGCGGGTGAAGGTGGGAACCGCCATCGTCTTGCGCGACCACGAGGGGCGCGTCTTGCTTGAGAAACGCAAGGACTGCGGCCTTTGGGGGCTGCCGGGCGGAAAGGTTGATCCGGGCGAGTCGGTGATGGATTGCGCCCTCCGCGAGGCGATTGAGGAAACCGGGTTGACGGTGCGAATCACGCGTCTGGTCGGAATCTACTCTGAACCCAAGGGGCGGATCGTCACCTATCCCAACAACGGCGAGGTGGTTCATCTCGTGGATGTGGCGGTTGAAGCCGAAATCGTGTCCGGCAAACTCTCGTTCAGCGATGAAAGCGAAGAAATGCGGTTCTTCCCGCCCGACTCCTTGCCGGAAGATTTGATGCCGCCGAGCCGTGCGCCGTTGCGGGACGCGCTGGCCGGCCGTTGCAGCATCATCCGTTGATTAAACGTTTTCATAACCCAAAACATTTGCGATTATGCCGGCTTTTTCTATGCGTCCACCCCGATGTAGGGGCGGGGTTTATCCCCGCCCGCATTTTCGACGAACGGGCGGGGCCCACCGAGGCGGGACCGACCCTGTCACTCGTCGGGTTGAGGTATAGCTGCGCTGGTGTTATTGTTATGCGAGCGATGGTCATCAGCCATGCCTGTGTTGCCGAAGACAACCGCGCCAAATGGGAATGCCTGGCGCGCGATGGGAAAACCCGCATCGAACTGCATCTTCCGCATCGTTGGCCGAGCTGGGAATCGCGGTATCGTCCCTCGCCTCAAACCGCTGACGGATTCGATATCCGGGTGGCGCATGCTTTCCGTACCGGCCGCGAAGATCAGTACTTTTTTGCGCCGCGCGTTTTTCGCGGATTGCGGCGCGGCGCCTTCGACATTCTGCATGTCGAACAGGGCGCAGCCGCTTTCGTCTATTTCCAATCGCTTCTCGAACGGAACCTTTTCTCACGGCGGACAAAGACCTGTTTTTTCACATGGATCAACTGGGAATATCCATTGCGCTGGCCGTGGAATCGCATCGAGCCGCACAACCTTCGGCATTCGGACGGCGCAATTGGCGGAAACAACGAGGCGGTGGATATCCTTCGACGCCACGGATTTCGCGGCAAGACGGCCGTCATTCCCCAACTCGGCGTGGATACGGAGTATTATTCTCCCGCTCCCAACGACGCCTTGCGCGTAAAATTGGGCCTGCGCGGCGTGGTGATCGGGTTCGTGGGGCGTCTCGTCGAAGAAAAAGGCATCCGTCTCCTGCTTGAGGCCGCTGAACGCCTGGAATCCGAAATCTCCCTGTTGCTGCTTGGATCGGGGCCGCTTGAACGCGAACTCGATCAAACGGCCGCTTCCGGGCGGTTGCGCATCGCGCGCGTTGCCGCTGTGGCGCATGAACAGGTTCGCGATTACTTGCGCGCGATGGACATCCTGGCGCTGCCTTCGTATTCCACGCCCGCCTGGAAGGAACAGTTCGGCCATGTCCTGATCGAGGCCATGGCCTGCGAAATTCCGGTGGTGGGATCGTCGTCCGCCGCCATTCCCGAAGTGATCGGAAACGCCGGCCTGATCTTCCGCGAACGTTCCGCCGAGGAACTCACAAGTTGTTTGAACGCCCTGATTTCATCTCCGGCGGAACGGCGTCGAATGGGACGGCTCGGAAGATTGCGCGTGCTGGAACGGTTCACGCATCAGGAGATCGCCCGCCAAACACTTGAGTTCTGGAAAACGCTGTGAACGCTCCCCGCCTCGTCATCTATGTTCATCACGAACGCGCTTTGGGCGGAGCGCCGCTGAGCCTGCTTTATCTGCTGCGGCAAATCGACCGCGCCAGGTACGCGCCTCAGGTTCTCTGCCTGCGCGAAGGGCCGGCGGCAGAGCTGTTCCGAAAAGAGGGGTTGCCCGTGCGCGTCGTGGAAGGGTCGGACCTGAGCCACACCGAGCTGGTCTGGTTTCGATGGTGGCAGTTCCCAAAACTGTTGGCCCGCCTCCTCCTTTCCGTCCCACTCTTCTGGCGGCTGCGCCGCGCTTTGAAAGCCGCGATTTCCTCAGTTGCAATCCAGAATCCAACCATCGTCCATCTCAACTCCTCCACGCTCGTCGTTGCCGCCCTTGCCGCAAGATCACTCGCGCTTCCTGTGGTCTGGCACATTCGCGAGCCGTTGGCGCGGGGGTGCATCGGGTTTCGGCGGGCGCTGTTGCGTCTGGCAATTCGCGCCCTTGCCGATCACGTGATTGCCATCTCGCGGAATGACGCGGCGCAACTCGGCGCCATCCCGGCATCGCGTCTGTCGGTGATTTACAATTTCGTGGATTTCGCCCAGTTTGACGCGAACATGCCGACGGGCGCGCTTCGCAAGGAACTCGACATCGCGCCCAATGCGCCGATTTTCCTCTTCCTCGGCGGTTCGGCGCGCGTCAAAGGCGCTGAAGTCCTGCTTCAAGCGGTTCCCGCGCTTCTTGGGGGCTTGCGCTCGGCGCATCTTGTCATCGCCGGCGAAATCTCCGCTTCGTTTCGCCTGAAAATCCTGGGCGCCGACCTGGCTGCCCTTCGCAAGCGGATTCATCTGTTGGGCGCGCGCCAGGATGCGCCGCTCCTTTTTGCCGACGCCACGGTGGTCTTGTTCCCATCGGTCGTTCCGCATTTCGCCCGCCCGGTAATCGAAGCTGCGGCAATGGCCAAACCGGTGGTCGCCAGCGACCTGGACGGAGTGCGGGAATTGGTGTTGCGCAACGAAACCGCCGTGTTGGTTCCGCCCGGCGACCCCGTCGCTCTGGCGCAGGCCATCATGGATCTGGCGCAGGACGCGCCGCGCGCCTTTCGCCTGGGGCAGCAGGGACTCGCCCTGGCGCGAGAGAAGTTCGATGCCCGCCGAAATGCCGCCGCCACCTTCGCGATCTACGCGCAGTTGCCCGCCTCCTGCAACGCCCGCCCTTGAAAACAATTGAGACCCTTTGGGTTCTTATTTCCTGAATGAAATACATTGACGAATACCGGAACGCCAAACCTGCCGCGCGCTATGCGCGTTCCATCGCGCGCCTCATGACGAAACCATGGACCATCATGGAAGTCTGCGGCGGCCAGACGCACGCCATCGTCCGCTTCGGCATTGACGCCCTGTTGCCGCACGAGTTGTCGCTGGTGCATGGACCGGGATGCCCGGTCTGTGTCACTCCGCTCGAGCTGATTGACAAGGCCATTGAGATTGCCTCGCGACCCAATGTCATCTTCTGCTCGTTCGGCGACATGCTGCGCGTGCCCGGCAGCGCCAAGGACCTTTTGACAGTGAAGGCCGCCGGAGGCGATGTTCGCATGGTTTATTCCCCGCTGGATGCAGTCAAGCTGGCCCGCGAACATCCGGATCGCGAGGTGGTCTTTTTTGCGGTGGGATTCGAGACCACCGCGCCTGCCAACGCCATGGCGGTGTATCAGGCGCATCAGCAACGGCTCGCCAACTTTTCCATGCTCGTTTCACATGTCCTTGTGCCGCCGGCCATGGAGGCCATCCTTTCATCGCCCGACAATCGCGTGCAGGGATTCCTGGCAGCCGGCCATGTTTGCACCGTCATGGGATGCGAAGAGTACGAGCCGCTTGCGCGAAAATATCGCGTGCCCATCGTGGTCACAGGATTTGAACCTCTCGACATCCTGCAAGGGGTCTATATGTGCGTGCGCCAGTTGGAGGGAGGACGCGCCGAGGTGGAAAATCAATACACGCGCTCCGTGCGCAAGGCGGGCAACCTGTCCGCGCGGCAGCTCATCCGCGAAGTCTTCGATGTGACACCCCGCAAGTGGCGCGGGATCGGCGAGATCGCGCGAAGCGGGCTGGGACTGCGCCCCGAATATGCCGGGTTCGACGCGGAACGGCGGTTCGACGTTGCCGGCCGGCGGGTCGAGGAACCCGCCGAGTGCGTCAGCGGCCGCATCTTGCGGGGCCTGATCAAGCCGCATGAATGCCCCGCCTTCGGCAGCCGCTGCACACCCGAACATCCGCTGGGCGCAACCATGGTTTCCTCGGAAGGCGCCTGCGCCGCCTACTATCGCTATCGAAAATGAATACTGGGAGACAGACCATCCGCCACCCAGAAATCCCTCGCCTTTGCATGAGAGTTGTTTAATTTTGTCGCATGAATGGTGAACCCGCACATGAAAGGATTGCGGAATTCTCCTGTCCCATTCCCATTTCTGATCATCCCAACATCCTGCTCGCGCATGGCGGCGGCGGCCAGTTGACGCACAGCCTGATCGAGAAGATGTTCGCGCCCGCCTTCCGAAATTCCCTTCTCGAATCGCGCCATGACGGCGCGGTCCTTTCGTTCAACGGAATTCGGCTTGCGTTCACCACCGATTCACACGTGGTTCATCCCCTTTTTTTCCCCGGCGGCGACATTGGAACTCTCGCCGTCAACGGAACCGTGAACGACCTGGCCATGTGCGGTGCGCGCCCCGTCTATCTCAGCGCCGGTTTCATCATCGAAGAAGGCATGCCGATGGAGACGCTCTGGCGGGTGGTCCAATCCATGCGTTGCGCCGCGGCGCGTGATGGCGTGCAACTGGTGACTGGCGACACGAAGGTTGTGGAGAAAGGCAAGGGCGACGGCCTTTTCATCAATACATCCGGCATCGGCATCCTGGAGCACAACCTCTCCATTGCCCCAGCCAGCGTCCGAGATGGCGACGTCATCCTGCTCAGCGGCGACATCGGACGGCACGGGATCGCGATCATGGCCGTGCGGGAAGGGCTTTCTTTTGAGAGCGCAATCCAGAGCGACTGCGCGTCTGTCGCCGGCCCGGTGATGGAACTGCTCAAGACGGGCATCGAAATCCATTGTCTGCGCGATCTCACCCGAGGCGGCCTGGCGACCGCGCTGGTCGAGATCACCGAGGTCGCGCGCCTGCAGGCGGATTTGGAAGAAACCGCGATTCCGGTGCGCGAAGAAGTCCGAGGCGCATGCGAACTTCTCGGCCTGGACCCGCTTTACGTGGCCAATGAAGGTCGGTTTGTCGCCTTGGTGCCGTCGAAAGATGCGCTCCAAGCGCTGACCCTCATGAAATCCCATTCCGGGGACGCCTGCGTCATCGGCCGCGTGATCGCGCCTCAAAGCCGCTCGTTCGAGTCCGGTGTGGTGACCATCCGCAGCCCGATCGGCGCCAGCCGGATCGTTGACCGTTTGAGCGG
The DNA here is from genome assembly GCA_016198745.1 of Verrucomicrobiota bacterium. Taxonomy (GTDB): domain Bacteria; phylum Verrucomicrobiota; class Verrucomicrobiia; order JABWAM01; family JABWAM01; genus JACQHZ01. The sequence goes on along the minus strand of JACQHZ010000307.1, from coordinate 2,948 downwards.
CGAGCAATTGCCCCGCATTTGTTGATGGGCGGCGATGCTTACTGTTTTTTGGCCTCGACGTTGATCGCGATTTCCACCTCGTCGCCGACGGCAGGGGCGCCGGCGGTCATGCCGAAATCCGACCGTTTGATTTTGGCGGCAATTTCCCAGCCGGAAATTTTCGCCCCCTTCATTCCCTCGCCGAATCCGAGGCTTTTCACGGTCAGCACAACGGGTTTGGCGACGCCGTGCAGGGTCAACTCGCCTGTGACCTCGAATTCAGCATCCGATATTTTCTTCCAGTTTTTGCTCTGGAAGGTCATCTTGGGATGTTTGACCACGTCGAAGAACTCGGCGGTTTGCAGGTGTTTGTCGCGGTCGGGCTGGTTGGTGTTGACGCTCGCCGTTTCGATGACGGCCTTCGCCTCGCTCTTCTCCATCGCGGCGCGATCCACAACGATGCTCCCTTCAAACTTGTCGAAGCGCCCGGTGACCTTGCTGAAGAAATGGCGCACCCGGAATTCCACCGACGAATGCGCGGGATCGATGGCGTAGGTTTCCGTCTCCGCGCCGGCGATGGATGCCGCGAAGAAAGAAAGGAGGGCGAGAACAGGGGCGAATGCGAGACGGAAGGATGTTTTCATGTTTACTTGCACCGGTCGAGAATCTCGTCGGCGCTTTGGGGGGTGACTCCCTCGTAAAGATCGTCATTGACCTGGACCACGGGCGCCGTGCCGCAAGAGGCGATGCACTCAACATGCGAGACGGTGAATTTGCCGTCCGACGTGGTCTCGTCCAGGCCGACCTTGAGCTTTTCGAGGAAATGTTCGCACACGGTTTCGCCGCCATTGAGCGCGCACGAAAGGGTGCGGCAGACCTTGATGTGATATCTGCCGACCGGTTTCTGCAGGAACATCGGATAAAAGGTCACCAGCTCCAGGAGATGCACGGGTTGGAGTTCCAGTTTGCCGGCAGCCCATTCGATGGCTTCATTGGAAATGTGGCCATAGGTGTCCTGAATGAGATGAAGCACCGGCATGGCCGCAGATCGCTTGCTCACGGGATAGCGCGTCAGGATTTCAGCGACCTGGGCGTCGAGGGAGGAAAGAGGAGGAGGATTCATCCGGGTGAAAAGAAAACGGGATTGGGCATGCGCCGCATGCAACCCATCAAAGCGAGGTTTGCAGCGTTCGTCAAGCATGCCCTGCTCCCCAAAATCCGGACGCAAGCACGGCTGGACAGGGCGTTTTCACGATATGCGCTATTTCACCAATTCGATGTCGTTTTCGCGGAGCGTGGCGCCTGCCGCGCGTTGGAGCTGGGCCAGGGCGATGTTGTAATCCGCAAGAGCGCGGATTTCGCGCGAACGGGCGTCGGCAAGTTTTTTTTGCAATTCGAGAAGGACGAAGCTCGTGGTTGTGCCGGTCTTGAGTTTGGTTGACTCGGCGGTGAGGGATTCCTCCGCCGCGCGCGTCGCGGTGCGCGTGGCGCGAATCCGTTTATGGCTGCTCAACACGTTCTCCAGGGCGTTGTCCACATCCACAAGAATCGTCTGCTCGATCTGCTTGAGTTGCAGCAGGGCTTTTTCTTTTTGAAGACGGGCGGTTTCAAGGCGTCCCTGAGCGGCCTGATCGGGGAGGGGGATGCGGACGGCGACACCCACCGCCCAACGATCGTTCTCGGCGCTCACCGATTCCGGGAAATCGTGGCCGATGCCGTTGAACCCGTAGCTGCCCTTGAGGTCCACCTGGGGATACTTCTGTTTTTCGTCGTATTTCACCTGAAGATGGCGCTGTTCAATCGCGAGTTTTGCCTGACGATAGTCCGGCCGATCGCTCATGGCTTGCGCGATGATTTCTTCCAGACTGGAGGAGGGCACGGGCGTTTCAGCCGGGGAATCCGCGGGCAGAAGGAGGCTGTCCCGCAAGTCGGAAATGTTTTGCGAGATCAGTGAACGCAGTTCGTTGGTTCGGAGGCTGACCTCCTGATTGGCCAGGATCACATCCTCCTCGCGGCCAGCCACGCCGGACTCGGCCTGAGTGGCCTCGATGGCCGCCATCACCCCGATCTGCACCCGCTTGCGGTTGTCCTCCAGGAGTTTGGCGGCGAGATCGAGCGCCTGCAATTGAACGCGCCGGTTTTCGATCGCGAAAACAAGGTTGTAATAGGCGCTCTTGATCCGCGTCACAATGTCCATCACCTTGAGCGCAAAAGCCTCATCGGACATTTCCTTCTGTTTCTTTGCGATGCGAATGGTGGTGAGTTGCTGGTCGGTCCCGAACCCTTTCAACAACGGCTGCGTGAGGGTGAGTCCCCAGAAGGTGGTGTATTGATCGCGAAAAGAGTTGAAGGTGTTTTGCCCGTCGGAGGTGCGCATGCCGAAATCGTAGCTTGTGCCAAAGGGAATCTTGCCCTGGACGCTGGTCGCAAGGGAGGATGTCCTGGATTTGGTGGCGAGGCGTCCGCCGGCGGCCACCGCCGATTGAGCGTCCAGAGGCGTCTTGTTCTCCTCATAATTCGGCGTGAAAACCAATGCCGGATCAAATTCGCCCAGCGCCTGAAGGATTGCCGCCGCGTCCAGTTGCGGACTCAACCTCTGGATCGAAATCTCCAGATTATTGTCCAGCGCCTTCATGATGCACTCGCGCAGCGTGAGGCGGACGCTGTTCTCGCGCGCCGTTTCCGCTGCGATTCCCAGTGCCGAACCGAGAAAAAGCATGCAGATCAGCCCGGATATTGCACCCACAAATGAATTCAATGCGAACATTTCCTGATCAAGGGTGAGGACCTTAAATTGACGTTCATGTGCCTTCTGCGCGGTTATCCAACCGCAACCATGGGAAGAGCATAGCTCCCTGGCGTTGAATGAAAAGCAAAAACAACGTCCCTTGGCGTACACGCATCCGTCCGGATGAACGCGAATCCGCCTGCTGTCCGGCTACTCACAAATTAGAACCAACATGTTGGTC
>JACQHZ010000321.1 GCA_016198745.1 Verrucomicrobiota bacterium | reverse complement strand
GTGCTCGCTCCGGTGAATGTCGTGTTAATCGACCCGCTTTTCAAGACGTAATTCGCGCCGCTTGACGCAATCGAAACCGAGAAACTTGCGGTCACATTCGGCGGCAGGGTGACGGTGGAGGTGGCTGTCGGAGCGCTCGGACTGATGCTCAAGGCAGGCGCGGTGATGGTGGATTGCGCTTTGGCAATGGCCGCGCAGGCCATGAACACGAGGATGATCCATCCGGATGACAGCGTGCGAATCATAGGCCATCTGAGTTCTGACTTTTGGCTTTTCGTTCCAGCACATAAATGTGCGCCCGGCGTTTGAGTTCAGCCATGCGCCCCTCTGTACCCGCATCCGGAAGGTTGTGTTATTCGATGCGGTCCGATACAAGAGATATTTCGCGTTCATGTTGTGCTTCAAACTTTTCTTCGTTTTTCTCGCCCTCCTCGCCGTCATTCTCAACGGAATGGCTGCGTGGCGGGCGTGGCGGTTTGTAAGAAACACGCCTCCCCATCGGGAATCCGCGCCATCCAAACCGCCCGCCACCCTGTTGGTGCCCGTGCGCGGGATCGAAGGAGACGGCGTGGAGCATTTCCAACGCTTCTGTCAATTGGATTGGCCGTCGTATCAGGTCGTGTTCACCGTTCTGGATGAAGCCGACCCCGCGCTTCCCTTATTGCGCCGGATTCGGCCGGGCGCCGGATGCGAAATGACCCTTCAGGTCGGCGGACGTTCCGAGGGCGCCAATCCCAAGGTGCGCAATTTGCTGAACGCCTTCCCCAAGGCGCGTCACGACTGGATGGCAATCTGCGATGCGGATGTGGAAGTGGAACCGGACTTTCTCGACGGGCTGCTCTTGCCGATGATCCGGTTGGCGGCGGAAACGTCCCCGGAAAAAAACAGCCGGGATCGCGAGATCGCGATGGTCCATTCGCTCTATCGTTGCCGGGACGCCACGGGAGGGGATGGACTCGCTGCCTCATGGGAAAACGTGTGGATCAACTGCGATTTCTGGTCGCAAGGATTACTGGGCGACTGGTTGCGCGGCACCGATTTCGCGTTCGGCGCCGCCATGGCCCTGCATCGCTCGACGTTGGAACAGATCGGGGGACTGGAAGCAGTCCGCGATTATCTGGCGGATGATTATCAAATCGGCCATCGGGTGGCCGCGCTTGGAAAGCGGCTTGTGTTCAACCGTCAATTTGTCACCCTCCGAACGAAACATCAAACGTGGGCGGAAACCTGGAGGCATCTGCTGCGGTGGAACCGCACAATTCGTGTCTGTCAACCCGGCGGTTTCGCCGGCAGCATTCTGACCAATGCCACCTTTTTCGCCGTTTTGTCGCTCATGGTGGATGCGCATTTCTTTTGGTTGTGGAGTTTGACAATCCTCTTGCTCCGGATCGTCCTGGCCAATCAATGCCGGAATTGGATTTTGAAAAAACCCGGACTTTGGAACCGCTGGTGGCTGATTCTGTTCAAGGATCTCGCCCATGTGATCCTCTGGCTGTTGGCCTTTCGCAACGGACCCATTGAATGGCGCGACTGCCGCTATCGCCTTCAACCGGACGGCAAGCTGACGCCGGTCTGAGATGTCTCCACGCCTCCGTGCACATGTGCTTGGCGCGGCGGACTTCGCCCATCCGCCGATCATGACGAGCGTGCGGAATAGTGGCAACTATTCAGGTCATTCCCGCGAAAGCGGGTGCATGCGGTCGAAGACTCATCCAGCGATTGTGAGGAACCGTACCAAGCGAACTGGTTTCCTCCCGCCGTGGCGGGACGGGAATGACGCCGAGTGAAGGGACAATCTGAACAGTCACGAAACATGCGCCATCTCACCACGTCCTTTGGCGCGCGCATTCGATGAAGCATCGGAAGAGGCTGGAAAAAACGGGCTGACGTTTCCACATCCGTTCGGGATGAAACTGCACGCCAATCCAAAAGGCCAAGGTCGGATTTTCAATCGCCTCGATGATGCCGTCGGGCGCGCGCGCGGTCGCTTTCAACAACTTGCCGCACCGGCTCAGGGCTTGATGATGGCTGCTGTTGACACCCATGGTTTTCACGCCGCCGAACAACTCGCGAAGCCGGCTCTTTCCTTCCAGGGCGATCTCATGCGCCGGCGCGGAGAAATCCTCGTCATTGCGATGTTGAAGGATCGGAGAAACGCAGAATCGTTTTTGCCAGATGGGGATATCGGGAATAAGGACGCCGTGTGCAAATATGTTCATCATCTGGCAACCACGGCAGATCCCGAGAGTTGGAACATCATGCTCAGCGGCCCAGGTGAGCACGCGAAATTCGTAACGCTCGCGTTCCGGCTCGATCCGGCCCAGGGTCTTGCGTTCTGAAGCGGACACGGGATGGTCGTAATGTTCTTCGCTGAGATCGCCTCCACCGGTCAGAAGAATTCCCTTCGGCGAAAGTTCCTCGAAATCATCGCCCGGTCGGATGAGCCTGACCATTCCGTCATGCGCCTGAATGGTCTCAACATAAGGCTTGTTCCGGTCTTCAACCGACGTGGCGACGATGGCAATGAGTGGTTTCATGATTCAGCAACGGCTCGGGTTGTTTGCCATGGTCCGCCGCGATTCGCCACGGCGAATCCGCTCAGCGGCGGACGGAGCCTTGTGGGGACGAATGGTGGATCAGCGGACGGGGCCATGCTCCAACCCGATGAGTCCCCGAGGTTTGCCGAGGATTTCCGACCAAACCACGGCCTGCTTGAGCGTCGCTGGGGAACGAAGCATCGCGGGATCGAACCGAAAAACGGGCCGCGCCGATTGGGATTCCGAAACGTTGGGTTCCCCTTGCGTAGAAATCAGTTCCTCCCTTGTCGTCGCGACATCCTCGGTGAGCGTTTGCATCGAGCGCTCCACCTCCTCATGAATGGTGACCGCTACTGCAGCACCAACGAGTGGACGGGGCGTCGGTTCCGGCTCAAAGGCAACCGGCGGCGCTTCGATGCGCTTGAGCGGACGCCTTGGGGAAACTTCCCGGGGTGGGGCCGGTTGCCGTGGAAGTCCCGCCTCACGTTGCGGAATCGGAGGCGGCGCGTTTCGCCGCCGTTGCACATCCTCCAGAAAACGGCGCATCTCCTCAGGCATCTTCCCCTGCGGATTTTCGGGGATGGGCGGCGGAGTTGGCGAAGCGGGTTTCTGCGGCGGAACGCGACGGACGGGTTTCGGCGGCGCCTCATCCTCTCCCGGCTGCCCCATGCGTTTGCCCATCGCGGAAACAACCGCGAAGATGATGAAGATCAGAATGCCGAAAAGATTCTCGAATCCCGAAGCGAGCGGAAGCGGCGTCGCAAACAGACCGGCGTTGATGACGACGATGGCTTCCATATCCGAGGGCAGGATCGCGCGACGCTGATCTCATGCCGGGTTTTTCGGAGGGGTTTCGCCGGCGATGCTGGAGCGCATGGAGGTGTCCGATTGAATGTTCTGCATCCGGTAGTAATCCATGATCCCCAGGTTGCCGGAGCGAAAGGCTTCCGCAAGGGCGCGCGGCACTTCCGACTCCGCCTCGACCACCTTCGCGCGCATCTCCTGGGTGCGCGCCTTCATTTCCTGCTCAAGCGCCACTGCCGTGGTGCGGCGCACCTCTGCGCGCGCCTGCGCGACGCGCTTGTCCGCCTCGGCCTGTTCGGCCTGAAGCTTTGCGCCGACGTTTTCGCCAACGTCCACGTCCGCCACGTCAATCGAGAGGATTTCATAAGCGGTGCCGGAATCCAGGCCTTTTTCGAGGCAACGCTTGGAGATCATGTCGGGGTTTTCGAGCACTGCCTTGTAGCTCTCCGCCGAACCAATGGTGGTGACAATGCCTTCGCCCACCCGCGCCATGATCGTTTCCTCGGTGGCGCCGCCGACAAATCGTTCCAGATGCGTCCGCACTGTCACACGCGCCTTGACCTTGAGCTGAATGCCGTCCTTGGCAACCGCATCAATGGTATCCCGTCCCTTGCCCTGGTTGGGGCAGTCAATGACGCGAGGATTCACGCTCGTCATCACCGCCTCAAAAACGCTCTTGCCGGACTGTTGGGTGGCCAGATCAATGGCCGCTGCGCGCTTGAAATCCAACTGGAAACCGGCCTTTTCGGCGGCGATCAGCGCGCGCACAACCTGCGCGACATTGCCGCCGGCCTGATAGTGCGCGATCAGGTCATTGGTTGAGAGCGGGATGCCGGCCTTCACGGCAAAGATCCGATTGTCAACAATCAGGCCGATGGGCACACGCTGGAGTTTCATGCTGATCAATTCCATCAGGCCGACCGAAGCGCCAGCCACCAGCGCCCGGATATAGACCGCCGCGAAGGAAATAAAGACGAAGAAAAAGACGATGCACGCGATGACGAGAATGCCGATGCCGATGTTGATGAGATTCATGGAAGTAAATGATGTTAAACGATCAGACTCTTGTTTAAGGGAATCACAAACGCAAGATCAAATTTTTCGAACCACCACGCGGCTGCCCTCCACCAGCACCACCTTGACCGGGCATTCGGGTTCGATCAACCCGGACTCCGCCACCACATCCACGCGGCGCTGGTCGAACATCGCCACGCCGGCAGGGCGCAAGGGGGAAAGCGCCTTGCCGATCCTGCCGAGCAGATCGTCCTGGGGATCGGCGGTTTTGCTGTCCCGAAGATCGCGGCTGGTGATCAACATCTTGCCGGCGGCTGTCTTCGGGAAAATCGTCAGCCACACAATGACCGCCACCACGCTGCAAACCAGCAGGGCGACAAACGCCATGTTGCCGGCAGCCACGCCGTGCTGCGCGTAAGTGAGAAGCACCGCCGCAACCAGACAAATCGCGCCCATGGTCCCAACAACCATTCCCGGAAGAAACAGTTCCAGGCAAATAAGAATGATCCCCACAACGGAAAGAAAAAGGATCCAGGTCATGATTTCACGCTTTCCGGACGATCACCTGCGCGCCATGCACCTCCTGGACGACAATCTCCTGGCCGGCAGGGACAAAGTCGCCTTCGGTGATCACATCCATGATCTGCTCGCCAAAACGCGCCGTGCCGCTGGGACGCAGCATCGAAACCGAAACCCCCTTCTGTCCGACCAGACTGGCGCGATCACCGGCGGTGGCATAGCCGGCCGCATTGGCGAGTTGAGTTTGCAGAATAAGACCGCCCAATGGCCCTTTCGTTTTCGGCAGCCACCGGGCAAGCAGCGCCGTCACAACGGCGGCGCCCACCATGGCCCCCGCGAGTTTGGCCAGCGGAAGCTGAAGCTGCGGCATGCCGGGGAGGCTGGGAGGTCCCGGCAACTTGTCAACCATCGCCCAGAGAAGCGAAACCAGAATCGCTACAACGCCGAGGAACCCCGGCAACACGTGTCCGGGCAGAACGAGAAGCTCGATGCCGATCAAGATCAGTCCCACCACAAACAGCAGGATTTCCTCGTTACCCGAAAGCCCTGCGATGTAATGGCCGAAGAAAAAGATGGCAAGCGCGGTTGCGCCGATGAAGCCAAAGATGGTGATGCCGGGCGTTTTGAACTCCAGATAGATGCCCGCCAGCCCGATCAGAAGCAGCACCGGCGAAATCCACGTGATCAACCGCGCGATGCGCTCCACGCCGGTCGGCTCGACCCGCCGCGTCTGCGCTTCCGTGTAGCCGAACTTGCCCAGCACCTCGCTCAGGTCCTTCGCGATGCCCTCGGCCAGAAGCGGTTTCGGTGGTTTGCCGTATAGCGCCGATGCCTCGCTGTCGGTGAGCGTCAAAATATCGCCTTTCTTGATGATCTCCTTGCCGTCCAACGTCAGGCCGTCGGTTTCCTTGACCATGGAATCCACCACCGCGGAGTTGTGTCCGTTGCGTTGAGCCGCCGCGCGAATGCGCGCGGCGTAAGCCGAGGAAATCTTCTTTCGCATGGTGGAGGGAACATCTTCCGCACCCCCCGACGGCGACATCATGATTGGCGCCGCAGCGCCGATCACGCTCGATGGCGCCATATAGATGTGCTTGGTCGCTACGGCGATAAAAGCGCCGGCGGAATAGGCCTTCTTGTTCACGAACGTGATCGTGTCGCCCTTGAAATTCTCAAGCAATTCCATGATCACTTCCATCGCGTCGCCGCGGCCGCCGTTGGTGTTCATGTCGAGGATGACGGCCTGGGCGTTCTTGTCCACCGCCTCCTTGATCCCGCGCCGGACCACATAAACGATGGACTCCTCGATGTCATCCCGGATGGGGATGATGTAGACCGGACGGTTTGAATCCACGGGCGTTGCAGCGGGAACAACCGCACCCAACGCCAGCCATATCATGATCGCCGCAAAAAATCTCATGGATGAATTGTATCACACAAATACCGCGCGGCAAGCCCGTAACCATTGCGGCATTCTAATGACCCCGCATTGACCGGCCATTTGAGGTTAGCCTGCATATTTCACAAGTTTTCTGTCATTCCGAGCGTCAGCGAGGTGCATGCGGTCGAAGACTCATCCCTCTCTGGTGGGAGCCGAAAAAAGGGATTCCTCACTTCGTTCGGAATGACACTGTGATATCATTTTCAGGTTGATGTGAAATATCCGGGTCAGCGGATGAAAAAAGTCCGGTTCACCCACCGCCGGCCTTCGCGCTCCACACCGTGCCATGCGGATTTGTCGTGCATCGTCACCCACCGGCGTTCGTCCTTGCGATAATGCCAGTCCTTGTCCACCTGGTAGTAAATCTGCCGCCCTTTGCGTTCAAGAATGTTGCAGATCTCGTTGCTATGGTTGTTGAACTCGTCATAATCTGTCACCAGCGATTGGGACATGGTCGAATAAAGCTGGTTCAACTCGCGCAGAAGATTTTCAACGTCCGGATCAATGGGCCGGATGCTCAAGCCCAGATGCGCCGCCTCCTGCGCAGTGATGGGATAGGAATGCGAGGGATATGCCGAGTTCAACTCGCGGCTGATGCGCTCGGCCTTCTTCAGGTCCCGCATGTGATAGCTCAACAATTCCTTGCAAATCCGGATGGAAAGCGAACTCGAACGGTCCAACGAACCAATCACCAACGGGTGGAGATATTTGTACACCTCCGGGTATGGGTTGTCCCCGGTCTTTTGCTCCGTCCACATCCGCAAGATGCGGTTCACCTCGTCCTGGCTCACCGAAACCAGATTGTTGCGGCTGTCCACCGGCGAAAGGTCGTGTTTGAGGGATGTGTCCACCGCCGTCAAAAACGAGGTCGGCCCCATGTGAATCTCATCCGCGCCCAACGCCACCATGGTGGCGGCGGACGCGCACTCGAACGGCGCGAACAAGACGACGCGCTGAAAATGGTGCCGCAACAAATGAACCAGACGAAGGGCGGCCTCCGGATTGCCGCCCTCGGACTTGATGAACAACCCCAATTTCTGATGACGCCCCTGGTCCTTCAAAAGTTGCGCCATGGCCATCACGTCGTTCTGACAAATGGAGCCGCCGGTCGAGGTCCAGTAAGCGACACAAGGATAGCCCAGGGTTTGATCCAACCGTCCGAAGACCTGTTGGCTTGGTTCGGTCAGCACCGGCGAAGATTTTGTGGGAGGCCGTTTGGTTTGCATGCCGAATCTTTAGCCGCGAATCGCGCAAGATCAAAGCCGAATCGACCGGCGAGGGGCAGCCTTCCGTGCCGCAAAATCCCGGCTCACAGGAACTCGTCCAAAAGCACCCCGGGTTTGAGCCTCCCCTCCCATATTAACGAGACGCCGATGAACCAAGATCGGTTCCTCAAACCAAAAATCCCCCGACAATCTCAAATTAATAAAGTGGGCTGAGGCTGCGCCTCGTTAGGATTTCAACGCCACTTTCCGCCCCGTCTTGGCGGAACGATAAATCGCCAGAATCAACTGCACCGCCTTGCGGGCTTCTGCGCCCGGTACCGCCGGGGAACGGTTTTCGCGAATGGCATCCGCCAGGTCCTGCATCTGAACACGATGCCCTTCGGTGCTGATGGCCTTGGGATCGGAAGCGCCGCCCCCGATCGCCGACGCCTGCGCTGCGCGCGCCCGGATCTCGTCATCTTCCGGGGTTTCCTTCTCGAATTTCCAGAAAATCAGACGGTCGTCTTCCAGAATCGCCGATCCCTTGTCGCCGGAAATCTCAATGCGCTTCAAAAAACCCGGCCATGAGGATGTGGCGCCCTCGATGACGCCCAGGGCGCCGTTCGGATATTTCAAGGCGGCAACCGCCGTGTCCTCGACCTGGATCCGCGAATGCGCCAACGTATTGACCTGCGCGCTCACCTCCAGCGGCATCCCCGCCAACCATTGCAGAAGATCGATCGCATGAATGCCCTGGTTCATCAAAGCGCCGCCTCCGTCCAGTTCCCATGTGCCGCGCCATGCCCCGCTGTCGTAATACTCCTGGGTCCGCCACCACTTGATGTAGGCGTCGCAAAGAGAAATCCGGCCGAAACGCCCTTCCGTAATGGCATGTTTCAACGTTCGCGCGCCACGGCCAAACCGGCTCTGAAAGATGGCAGCCAGATGGCGTTTCGTTTTTTTTGCCGCCGCGATCATGGCGTCAATCCGTTTCAAACTCACATCCAGCGGCTTCTCGCAAAAAACGTGCTTGCCCGCCTTGAAGGCCGGGATCGCCACATCCAAATGCGCGCCGCTCGGCGTGGTGACGCACACCACATCGACGTCCTTTCGCGCCAGCAACGTTGGCAGGTTCTCCGCCGCCGCAATCCCGTGTTTGTCGGCGAAAGCGGCGGTTTTCTCCCGCGTCCGGCTGTACGCGGCGACCAATCGCGCGCCCTTCACCTCCTTGAGGGCGCGAGCGTGAAAATCGGCAATGGTGCCGACCCCGACGATGGCAAATCCAAGATCAGATGACATGGTTTGAAATTCCCAAACATTAAAACAAAGTGTTGCGAGGGTTCATTCCCGTTTTTCAACGAAGAGACATGGGACTGCAGAAAAACCTCCTTGATTTCACACTGCCTTCAACATCTGCACCAAATGCGCCATGCAAACCCGGCTGGCCGGCTCGGCGTCGGCGGAAAATGAATGTCCGGCCGGCAGATGTTGCGCCTCGGAACTGAGCGCCTTCATGCGCCAATGCGTTTCCAGCGAAACCCAACCCTTGTAGCCGCGCTGTTTCAATTGAGCGAACAACTTCGGGAAGGGCACGTCGCCTGTCCCGAGTTCCGCGCAGTGATCGGGCGGCTTTCCGTTCTCGCGTTTGGCGTCCTTCACGTGGACATGTCCCACGCGTCCCGCCACAAGCGGATAATCCACAATCATCGGATCGCCCGACGCCGGCATGCACACCGCATTGCAAGGGTCCCAAACCGCAATCACCTTGTTCCCACTGTCGAAGGAGTCGAGCAGCTTCAAAAAATCCCGAAGCTCCGTCCCGCTTCCCACCATCGTCGTGTGCTCATTCTCCAGCCCGATTCGCACCCCGGCCCCTTTCGCCGCTTCGAGCAACTTCGGGAAATGCGACGCCGCGCGTTTCAAATCCTCCGAGGGGGAGGGCATGTTTTTCCGGTGAAACGCGAACACGCGCACGAGATCGCACCCCCACCCCTGAGCCTTCTCGACCGACCGCTTGAAGATATCGATGTGCGCGGCAATATCAGACGGCTTGTCAATGTCGCATTTGAAAACGGGACTGGCGCAGCCCGCAACTTTCAACCCGCCATCCCGGAACCGCGCGCCGATCTCCTTCACATCCGCCGGAGTGAGGTCCTTGAAGGCGCGCCCGAACAGGCTGCGCACCTCGATTCCATCGAGGCGGAATTCTGTTGCAAAAGCAATCACCCGGTTGATCTCCTGCGAAACCTCATCGGAAATCACGGCCAAAGGGAAAAGATGTTGCGTCATGATGGCTGTTGATAGGGCAATCTCCTTGATTTGGCAATCCCCGATCCGGACGCATTCAGGATTGCGCCGGGAAAAATGTCGGTTAGAGTGGAGCGCCACTGGAGGGTTGGTAGCTCAGCCGGTAGAGCAGTGCCCTTTTAAGGCATTGGTCCTGGGTTCGAGTCCCAGCCAACCCACCATTCTCATCCGCCCGGGCGGGCGAGGTTGTGTTGCCATCGCTTCGCCACCGTCGCGGTCATAGCCAGTGATGATGGTTCAGGTTCGGGAAAATGGTGTCCTTCCACTCGCAGTAACTCAGGAACTGTTCATCAATCTGTCCCGATTTGATTTGCTCGTAGAGACGATGAAATCGGAGCACGTGGTCGCGTGTGCGCCGTATTGCGTAGGGGACCGTCGTGCCGGTCTTCATGATGAACGCCCAGTCGCTGGATTGCGCCAGCAAAAGCTCGCGCCCTGCCTGACGCAGCGCCCGTTCCGTCGCTCCCCCATGTGGGCGATGGTTTTGAACCAGTTCGACCATCCGCTCCGCAGCGATGTGAAGATGCGGATAAACCCACGCGTTGGACCCTTCGAGCCAGACCTCCCAATAGCCCTTGTTTCCCCATGAGGATTCGCTTGGCGACACAATCTGCTGGGTGGGATGCCGCTGCAGGTATTCGGAGGGCGTGACCAGCGCGAAAACCTTCTGATCGTAACAGGATTTGCGGATGAAATAATTGAGGAAGTCCGGCCCCTCATACCACCAGTGTCCGAAAAGCTCGGCGTCGTAAGGCGCCAGGATGATCGGCGGACGCCCCATGACATGGGCCAGGTGCTCGATCTGCCGCTCGCGGTTGAACATGAAATTGCCCGCGTGCATGGCGGCCCTTTCCAATGCGTGGCGCGGACGGTAAGGCTCCTTGTGGTTGGTTTTTCCCGTGATGCGATAATACTTGACGCCCGTGTGGCATCGAATGCCGTCGGGATGGATGTAGGGACGCACGTAATCAAAATCCAGATCGAAGCCCACGTCGCGGTAGAAATCGCGATATTCGAAGTCGCCCGGATACCCTTCCTCTGCGCTCCACACCTGTTTGGATGATTCCATGTCTCTTGCGAACGCAGCGGGACCGCTGCGCGTGAAAATGGGAGCGAACACCCCGTAGCGCGGGCGCGGTTCCGCGTACATCACACCATGCGTGTCCATGATGAAATAACGGATTTCAGCCTCCGTCAGAATCTTTTCGACGCCATGAAAGTAAGCGCATTCCGGCAGCCAGATGCCGCGGGGATCTCGTCCGAAGCAATCGCGATAATGATCCCGCGCCACAAAAATCTGCGCGCGCACCGCCTGCGGAACATCGCGCATCAGCGGCAGAAAACCGTGCGTCGCCGCGCAGGTGAGGATTTCCAGATGATCGCTGTCCTGAAATTTGCGAAAAGCGGAGACCAGATTCCGGTGGTATCGGTCGCAGAAGATGTGGCGGGCGGCGGAGAACTTGTGATAATAGTGCCACGCCAGCTCGTGAAATTCGGGTTGCTGCCGCGTGCGTTGAATTTCCTTGTCCGCAAGTTCGATCAGGCGGTTGATGTGCTGAACGTAACGGTCCTGGAGCAGCGAATCCGCCAGCATCGAACAAAGCGGCGGGCTTAACGTCATGGTCAACCGAAAATTCACACCGTCGCGCAACAAGCCGTCCATGACATGCACCAGCGGCACGTATGTTTCCGTGATGGCCTCGTACAGCCATTCCTCCTCCATGAAGCGGCTGTGCTCCGGATGACGAACAAACGGAAGGTGCGCATGAAGCACCAAGGCAAGATACCCTTGCGCAGCGGGCGAGGGAATTCGATCAATCACGGTTTTTTTTGCCACAAGGTTGCTCGGATTACGGCGTCAGACGGCACCGGGCGCCGGCCTTCAAGCGGAAGCGCGTCCGTCAGGGTTCATAGACCGCCGCTGGCGGTGGGCCGCAGCCATTGGGCGACCTGGACGGAACCGCTTTGAATGAACCGCAGGAGTTCCGCCTTGAAATACGATCCCAATTTCCGCTCCTGTTCGGCGCTCCAGCCCGGTTCGAGGCCGTACTCAAATGGAAAACGGAATCCCGCGGCCTGCAAGCGATGCAGCACATCCGCCAGTTCCTCGCCGTCCCGGAAATGCGCCCTGACCATCTCGAACAACTCGTGGAAACGAATGTGGAAGGGAATGGTCACAAATCGCGCATCCTTGCGGTCGCTCATCCGATCCGCCGGCGTGTGTGTGGGGCGCGAACGGCTGGCGACGGCAAATTCTCCCTGCGCATTGTAATAGCCGAATTCGCCGTAAAAATCCGCATCGCTCCGTTCCACCTGAATAAACCAGTTGTGCGATGAAGGCGTCAGCGTGATCTCCTGGAAAAGCGGCGCGGAAACGTCCCGTCCCGCGTAAATCCGCAGCTTGAGATCGCCGTGACGCGCCGCGCGCCGCATTTCTTCCACCTGCTGAACGGTGTAATCCCAATAGGCATAAATCCAGTGCGGATCGCGCGCCGCAAAAAACAACCGTCCGGTTCCGTAGGCCTCCGGCAATTCACCCAGGTTGTCGTAGGGCGATCCGCCGTTGGGCGGCAGCGGATGGGATGGCGTTTCGAACTTGTGCTCGAACGACGCCGTCGTTGGCGCTGAAACGGGGGGCGGCAGCGGCGCGGAAATGCGCCGTCGCGAAGTGGGGGTTCGACGGGGCGTTGGCGCCGGTTTGGCCGGAGAAAGGGTCTGCTTCGGAGCGGCGCGTGATGTTGCAGTTTTCGCCCGCCCGGTGGCCGCCTTCTTGGGCTGCGCCGCTGATCGGGCGCGACCGTGCTTGTGTTTCAGAATCTTCTCCGCCGCCTTGATTTCCTCGATCAAATCCTCCTTGCGCGTGGCGCTGGGACGTTTGATCCCCATGCTCAAAGCCAGCGCCTTGAGTGCCTTCATGGTTTTCAAACGCAATTGGGTTCGTTTCACAGCGGGGTTCTTGAATGGATTGCTCATTATTATCGCCCCGATTGCGGCTGTGGGCAAGAAGAATTAACCTATCCGTACAGCGGCAAACGAAGGCACTCGGCCAGTTTGCGAGCGATCCCCTGGCGGCGGATTGGTGCGACTTGGCCGCGCCGGGCTTTGAATGCGGATTTGGGAAGGGCGTAAAGGAAATCACACCGAACAGCGGTTTTCCAATCCAAACCATCCGATTCATCCAGGATGATTTCGTGTTTCTTGGGCGGACGATTCACCTGCGCGGAAGTACAGAGCAGAGCGTTGACATATTCCAAGTCGGCGTTCTCGCATCGCTCATCGTTGGAGAGCACCACCACGGGGTGCGGCTTTTCCTTCTCGAACGGGAAAAGGAAAATGTCCCACTGTTTCACGACACCACCTTTCGCGGACCAAGCGATGCCAGGCGATTGGACTCCTTGATTTCGTCCGGAACATGGCAATCGGCGAAATATCCGGACGGGCGCACCGGCAACGGTTCCGGCAAGTGGTATTCTCGTAGCGTCAGAATCCGCGCCTTGCGCATGATGAAAACCGGTTCACCCTGGAGCGCCTGATCCGCCACCCGCCCAAGATCCCGCTTCGCCTCGCTAATGGATAATGCTTTCATGGACCAAATATGAACTATAAATAAACTCCTTCCAAGTAGAAAATTCAGGCCGGTTCACCGGTTTTCATGCGGCACCATGAGAACTTGTGAGTCATGAGTTCATCCCCTTTGGGCGTTATCTTGCGACCGCTCTTGAACACCTTGATGCCATCGCCAAGAAAAAGGATCCTGTCCTTGAAATGGCAAAGTCCGGGTCTGTGGGCAACCACCCATCCGGTCCATAGACGTGTCAGCAGGCAGAGGTCACAAGTGCGGATGATCTGCAGGAATGAGTTTGTGAATTTTGGTTTTGGGATGCACATGGGGCCCGCTATGCTCCCCCACCCCTTTATCCATTTTTTATGGAACGTCTCTGAAACGCGGCTTGACGCCTTCTTTGGCTGCCGCTCCGCCGCGCTGTGCCGGATATTTCGCTGGCAGAACGACGAGAGGCGTGATTCGATACCGCGCCACGCATCATGAAAGAAACGACCGCACCCAACTTCACACCGGCCGCCATCGGATGCCGGATGCCGGCCGAATGGGAACGCCACGAGGCAACCTGGCTCGCCTGGCCGCACAACCCCAACGATTGGCCTGACAAGCTCGACACAATCCGCTGGGTGTACGGGGAAATGGTCCGCAAGATCGGCGCAGGCGAAATCGTGCGGTTGCTGGTCAACAACAGGGTCGAGGAACAGCACGCGCGTGGTTGCCTCCATCGCGCGGGCGCCGACCTCTGCCGCGTCGAGTTCATCCAACACCCAACCAACCGCAGTTGGTTGCGCGACAGCGGACCGATCTTCGTCCGCAGGGACCGGGGACGGTCGGCGGAAACGGCCATTGTTCATTTCCATTTCAACGCCTGGGCGAAGTACGACGACTGGCAGAAGGACCGGCGCGTGCCGGAAACGGCGGCGCGCGCGCGCGGCAAACGGCTTTTCCATGCCGAGTGCGACGGCAAACCGTTCGTGCTCGAAGGCGGCGGCATTGATGTCAACGGTCGGGGCACGTTGCTGACCACCGAGGAATGTTACCTCGATCCCAAGGTGCAGGTGCGCAACCCCGGCCTCGGCCGCAAAGAGATCAACGAAACGTTGCGGCGGTATCTCGGCGTGACGAACGTCTTTTGGCTGGTTGCCGGGCCGGCGGGCGACGACACGCACGGGCACATAGATGACATCTGCCGGTTCGTCAATCCGCGCACCGTCGTGCTCATCAAGGAGGCCAACCGGCGGGATGCAAACCATCTGCCGCTGTCAAAAAACTGGGAGCGCATTCAGGATCTCCGACTCGAAGACGGCGCCAGGCCGGAGGTTGTCGCATTGCCCATGCCGTCGCCGCTGTTCTTCGACGGTTACCGGCTGCCGGCGAGCTACGCCAATTTCTATATCGCCAACGCGGCGGTGATCGTCCCGACATTCAACGATCCGAATGACCGTGTCGCATTGGGCATCCTCGGCGAACTGTTTCGTGATCGCCCGGTGGTCGGCATTCATGCAGTGGACCTGGTGCTCGGCTTCGGCACATTGCACTGTCTCACCCAGCAACAGCCCGCAGCATGAGAGGGCCGGTTGAACGCCCGATCCGAGGCCGGTCAACCAGGCAAAGCCATCCCCGGCCCTCTGCGGCTGAAAATTTCTTCCATTCGTCAATCATGTTTCGTTGAGTCTTGACACCGGACTTGTTTGCCAATTGAAAGGGGATCATGGATGACGAACAGAAAACTTGAACTCAGCGTCTCGCGTCCTTTTCCGTCCGAAGAACACGTCAGGCTGGCATTGCGGCTGGCCGAGCTTTATCGCTGCGCGGGGCGGGAGAGGGAAATCGAGACGCTCTTTCGGCGAATCCGCAGCCTTCATTCAGCATCCCCGCACATCAGCCGGTTGCAATAAAAAGCCGCCCAAAAAAATGTCATTAATACGCAGTCGGCTGAATCGCGGAATCAGCGGCGGCCTGACGGGGAGTTTTGATGTGAACCCCTGGATTCAGCCGCAATGCGGTGTGTCTGGATGTCCTGCTGCAGCCGACGGACGTAATTCGCGCGCGGATTGAGCCGGGAGGCCACGGCGATCCGGATTCGCGCCTCTTGGGTCTGTTCCTTGAGCGCCAGGCAAAGCGCCAGTTTGTATTGAACTTCGGCCGAAGCCGGCTCCTGACCAGCCAGCCGCGCGAAATGCGCCATCGCCTCGTCCACCTTTTGTTCCTGAAGGAGATTGTTGCCGAGACCGAAATGCGCCATGGCAAAGTCCGGATTGATTTCCAATGCCCGACGGAATGCCCGATCGCCGTCAACAACCTGTCCCATCTGGGTGAAGGCCGCCCCAAGATTGGAATAGGCGATCACCAGATCGGGTTCCTGCTGGATGGCCGACTGAAAATGTCGAACCGCCCCTTGCAGATCGCCTTTGCGGGCCAAAGCAGCGCCCAAACTGTTGTGCGCCGAACCGCTGTTGGAATGGAGGCGAACACCTGTTTGAAAATGCAAGATGGCTTCGTCAATCCGCCCCATCTGGGCCAGCGAGTACCCGTAATTCGTATGCGCCAGCCAGTTGTTTTCGGTCACCGCGATGGCGCGGCCGAACAAAGCAAGACTGTCACGCCAGTACTCCGCCTGTCTCCAGGTCAGGATCACCATGCAACCCAACGTCAACCCGAGGGCGGCTTTCATTCCTCGTTTGAGACGGGGCCGCCTCCGGGTCGCATCGCCCAACATCCATGCGAAAAGAATGTAAAGCCCCAGGTTGGGCAGGTAGGCAAACCGCTCGGCCCAGAGCATTTCCTTGAGCGCAATGCCTGGAGCGAGCATGATCAGAAACCAAAACCAACCCGTGGCCAGATAAGGATGGCGCGTTCCCTGGCGACACACCGCCACGGTAATCACGACCAGCGTCAAGGCCGCGGCCAGCATCCACCCGACCGGCAACGAAACGGGAGCAGGATGAAAAAATGCCAGGCCGGTTGGAAGAAATGCCTTGAGAAGATAGACGCCGTAACCAAGCACCATCAAGCCGCCGGTCTCGATCATCGTCCCATGCCCAATGGCTTGAGCATGCAAGACCAGGGTGAAGGCAACGGAAATGCAGGAAAGAAGGGCCAGCGGAAATTTTTCGATCACCAAAAAAATCTGCCTCTTGCAGTCGTTTGATGCAACCGGCCAACGCCTCAGCGGCCAATGATCCAGAAGCAACAGCACGATGGGAAGTGTGAGCACCACGGGCTTGGCCATCAATCCCATCGCAAAAAGGATGATCACCGCGGCATAACGCCACAACGACGGCGCAAGCGCGTGGCGATGATAGGCGAAGATGGTCAACAGGAAGAAAAACCCGCTGAGCACGTCCTTGCGTTCCGTCACCCAAGCCACCGATTCCACGTGCAGGGGGTGGACGGCAAACCAGGCCGCTGCGAGGGCGCTCCGGCCCAATGCGCCGGTCATTTGTCGCAACAGGCCATATACCAAGAGCACATTGGCCGCGTGAAACAAAAGATTCATTCCATGGTGCATGGACGGATTGAACCCGAAAAGCTCCACGTCAATCATCCGGCTTACAAACGTGAGCGGTTGCCAGTAATCGCAATGACGCCGGTCCCAGAGGCGGTCCAGGCTGAAAGCCCATCCCATTCCTTCCCAACTCAGCCCCTTCTGCAGATGCGGGTTTTGCCGGATGTAATTCTGATCGTCGGCGGTGATGAAATCCGCCTTCCAAACCGGTCCATAAGCAAGCAACGTCAGACCCAGAAGCAGACCAATCATCCAGCGGTCGGAATTCACACGTTTATACTCAGGTTCATGGTTCAGGGGTTCAGGGTTC
>JACQHZ010000320.1 GCA_016198745.1 Verrucomicrobiota bacterium | reverse complement strand
GGGCTACAAACGCTGGCAGAAAAGTCGGGAGGAGTGGATGAAAAGCGGGAAGAAGCCGCTGCTCTTCTTGATGTGCGAGAGCACCAAGGCGGCGGACGAAATCTGCGCGAGGGCTGGGACGTGCGGAACGTGACGACGATTGTTCCGCTGATCCGCCGCAAGGTGGCGCGGCAGCAGGTGCGGACCCCAGAGGCAGCGCCGATTTCCGTGGCGACGTGGAGGCCTTTCCAGGTGACGGTGAGTGAACGGCGGCCGGTGCAGCAATCCGCGCGCACGCTATTCAACCTGGTGCCGTGCAATCGCACCTTGGAGACGGCTTTTGTGGAGTTGTGCAATCGAACCGCCGATGTGGCCGCCTTCGCCAAGAATGCCGGACCGCAGTGCCTGCGAATCGACTATCTTTCAGATGGTGTGCGGCTGGCGTTCTACACGCCCGACTTCCTTGTTCGCAGTGCCGCCGGATCGTGTTACCTGGTTGAGACCAAGGGACAGGTGGACAAGGATGTGCCGACGAAGGCGCGGGCGGCGGGCGGGATTTGCTTGACCGGGTCAAGACGGTCAACGAGTTCAGGAACACACGGATCGCCCATCAGGAGCAACCTCTGGACCATCCCAATGAGGCAAAAATGGCGCTGGCGCAATGGATTGACAGCTTGCACCGTCTATGGCGGGCCAATCAACCGCAGGCAGCAGCCGGTATCGCCGCCATCTAAAAACGGTTCGACTTGCGGTGTGCCTGTGGCAGACTGCGATTTTCATGTCCTCCCCATCCGATCCGCATGAAGTTGTGACGCGCGCCGGCGGCGAGCCGACGTTGCGGCTGCCGGGCGTCGAGCTTTGCAAGCTTGCCGTCGGCCGATGCGGCACGGATGGATTCAGCGCGGGCATCGCAACGTTTGCGCCCGGGGCGGCGCTGCCCTGCCACACCCACACCTTCAGCGAGATCATCACGGCGCTTGAAGGAGAGTGCCGGTTCATCGTGGAAGGCCGCGCGTACCGGCTGCGGCCGTTCGACACCATGCATGTCCCTCGCGATGTGCCGCATCACGGGACCAACGGGTCCGACGCCGCGCCCTTGACGGTTCATTGGGTTTATTCCACGACCACCCCCGCGCTCACCAGGTGCGAACTTGTTTTTCCGCATCGCGATTGCGATGCGCCGAGTCCCGGTGATCCGGAACGATTGACCCGTTTCGCGGTATCTCCGGTGTATGAACCTGTGACCGGCGCCCGGTTCCGCGATCTGTTTGGCCGACGACAGGGCTGTCCGCATTTGTGCGGCGGTTATGGCGAGTTCGATCCCGGCGTCTCGTTGCCGTGCCACATGCATCCCTTTGACGAAGCCATCGCCATCATCAAGGGAAAGGCCGTGTGCGAAGTCGCGGGGCGGCGTCACGCGCTTTCCGGTTGCGACACCGCCCTTGTGCCGCAAGGATTGCCGCATCGTTTTCTCAACGAATCTTCCGGACCGATGGCGATGATCTGGGTCTATGCCGGCGACGAACCGGAGCGCGCGCTCGTTGATCCGGGCTGCTGCACCGGCGCCCTTTCATGAACGGCGGAGACCCGGGTCGCTGCGGTTTTCTCTGCCGGCGAGGAATTGCCGGAGCTTTCCCGTGATCGTCTCAAGATCGATCCCGGCCAAGCGCTGAATATGGGCGCGTCCGCCGTTTTCGCAGTAATAATGATCCTGGATGCCCAGACGGAGCACTTTCTTGTGAATCCCCGCGTCGGCCATCGCTTCGAGAATCGCGCCTCCAAGCCCCGCGCTCAGGAAGTGTTCTTCGAGAGTGACCACTTTGGAGTACGGCGCCAACACCGCGCGGAGAATTTCGCCGTCAATCGGTTTCAGACGGAAGACGTCAACCACGCCGATGGAATGGCCGAGCTTCTTGAGGTTTGCCCGCGCCTTCCTCGCGCTGTGCAGCATGCAGCCGCACGCCAGGATGCAAAGGTCCTTTCCTTTTTCGATTTCAACAATTCCGTCCTTGAGAAACCGGGTGTCGCCGTCGGAATAGACATCCGGCAGATACGCGCGGTCGAGACGGACATATCGCAGGGCGGGTTTTTTGTGGCTCAAACGGGCAATCTCGAAAACCGACCATGTGTCCGCGGGCGTCACAATCTCGATGCCCGCCAGGCTGCGCATGCAGGCGATGTCCTCGGTGGCGTAATGGGTCGGGCCGGAATCATCGTAACTGAAGCCGACGCCGTTGCCGATGATCGTCGTGGGAAGGTTCATGGATGCCAGCGACACCTTGATCTGTTCGTAGCAACGCATGGTGACAAAGGGCGCCATCGCGTAGGTATAGACAATCTTGCCGTTCTGGACCAGGCCGGCGGCGAGGTCCATCATGTTTTGCTCCGAAATTCCGACGTGGATGAACTGGTTCTTGAGCAGGCCGCGGAATTGATCGAGCGCTTTGGCGCCGAGGTCCGCGCACAGGAGATAAATGTCGCGGTTGCGCTGGGCCGCCTCGAAAATTTCGTCGAGGAAAACGTCGCGCGGCAGCCTGGGCGCTGGATTGATCGTCGTGGTGTGCACTTTAGTTCACAATGCAATTGGTTGACAGGTCCTTCCGCGCCCGGGCGATCTGCGCGTCGTCGGGCATCCGGTTGTGCCAGCCCGGTTGATCTTCCATGAAGGAAACCCCCTTGCCCTTCACGCTATGGGAGATGATCGCCAGGGGTTGTTCCGTGCTTCCGGAAACCGCCTCATCCAGCGCGCTGGTCACTTCCGCATAAGAATGCCCGTTCACCGCCCGGACGCGCCAGCCAAAGGCCTTCCATTTCTCGTCCAGCGGATCGAGCCGAAGGCATTTCTCGGTGTGATCCAGGATGCAACAACCGTTGCGATCGATTACCACAATCAGATTGTTCAACCCGTGGTGCGCCGCGAACAACGCGGTCTCCCACACCGATCCCTCGTAGCATTCGCCATCTGAGAGAATCACAAAGTTGCGGAACTTCTTCCCGTCTCGCTTCGCGCTCAAGGCATGTCCCGCGGCAATGCCGATCCCGTGGCCAAGCGAGCCGGTGATGGCCTCGATGCCGGGGATGCTGGGGTCCGGATAAAGCCGGAAAACCCCGTCGGCCCTGGCAAACTTGAGCAATTCCTCTTTGGCGACATATCCCAGGTCGGCAAGAATCGGGTAAAGCACCATGCCGGCCTGCCCTTTGCTGATAAACAACCGATCCCGATCCGCCGCGCGCGGCGCCTTCGGATCATGCCGCAGGTAACCGCCGTAATAAAGCGCCACCACGATTTCGGCGCACGAGGAAGACGAGGGAAAGTGTCCTTTGCGCGTCCGGACCACCATCTCGAAAAGTTCGCGGCGCAGCCACGCGGATTTTTCCTTCAACAATTCGATGTTCATGGCGTTCTTGGTTGTGCGGTCAGGGAGCTGCGAAGGCGCGCCGTTGCGGCACGGCATCGGGCAGCGGGGCGGCAAACTTTCGTTTGAGCTTGTAGCGCGTCATCTCCACGACATGTTGGAGGGTTTCCTCTCCGAACTTCGCTTTCACGCAAGAGAGATAGCCGGGGTTGGTGAAGTAAATCTCCCATGCCCGGTCGCGAAACGCCAGCACCTCGCCTGCGCTCACGTGTTTGGTTGGAAGGGGAAGCGTTTCGCGGGCGTGTTGCGAGTAGCCCAGCCACGTCTCCGGCAGCCGCCACTGATTGGCCACGGCGAACTGATAAAGCTGCGATCCCGGATAAGCCATCGCAGAATAAAAATTCGCCCACTCTGTCTTGAGGTCAATCGCCATGTCGAGGGTCACTTGCATGGAGTCAAAATCGTCGTCCGGCAAGCCAAAAATGTAATTGCCCATCACCTGAATGCCGGCCTCCTGAATCTGCCGCACCACGCGCGCGATGTCCTCTCCGGTAAAGCGCCCCTTGGTGACGCCGTCGCGCACATACTTGCTGTGCGATTCGATGCCGAGCACGAGCCAGTTGACGCCGGCGTCTTTCAGCGCCCGCAGGTGGCCGGGTTTGACTGTGTCGATCCGCGAGTAAGCCCAGATGTTGAACCCGTGATTGTGGTCCTTGAGCAGGCGGCAGAGTTCGAGGAAGTGACGTTCCTTGAGCACGAACATTTCATCGGCGATCTTCACATTCCGGACGCCGTACTGTTCGGCAAGCAGATCAAACTGGGTGATGGTGAAGGCGGGGTCCCAGTGCCTGAATCCCGATCCGCCGAAGGGCGCGTTGATGCAGCAAAAGGAACAGTGAAACGGACAGCCCAGGCTCGTGTAAAGGGAGGCGTAAGGCTGCCGCTGGCTGATGTGGCCGAAGCAATGCCAGTTGTGCGCCCGGTAATTCTTCATCGGCAGGATGTCCCACGCCATGCCGGGGAGTTCGGCTGAGAGTTCTTCCGAGCCAATGAGACGGGCTGGCGACGAAAATACGGGTTGTCCGTCTTTGCGATGCCACAGGCCGGGCACCCGCGCCAGGTGCTCGGGGGTCTCCATGTCGGATTCAAGCAAGCCGCGGATGGTCGCCGGGCCTTCGCCCTGACAGACGAAATCAGCCGCTTCTTCCCGCAGGGTTTGTTCGGGCAGGGCGGCGACATGTCCGCCCACCAGAAGGATTTTCCGGTCGGGATCCAGTTGCTTGATTGCTTTGCACAGAAGACCTGCCCCGTGCATGTTCTGCGTGGAAGCCGACGGTTGCTGTCCATATACTGCCACCACAATCAGCCGGGGATCGTAGGCGGCGATGCGCGCGGCTGCTTCCGGGGCGGAAAGCCATTCCCCTTCGCAATCCATGATTGCGACGGAATATCCCTTGTGACGGAGATGATTGGCGAGCAACGCCGTCCAGATCGGAGGCTCGACCGCCGCGATGGTCCGGCTCAGTTCCTGGTAGATGCTTTCCAGCGCGCCGGGGTTGATGATCAATGCATCCAGTTTCTTCACAACCGGTTCATGGTAGCCGATATCCGCCGAGGGATCAAGGGGCGCGTTCTTTCCCAAAATCCGGGCGCAAGCATGTCGGGACAGAGTGTCGTCATCGGATACGAGGCGTTGTTTGTGAAGTTTACGGTGGCCAAACATCCAAACTACGAGAGCATCCGCCGCAGCCATGTGGCCGTTACGGCTTGGTAGGAACTCAGGTTGTGTCGGTTGCTTGGGACTTCTTCCTATTGGTCGGGCAACAACTCGACCAAGCGGGCAGCGGGGTGGGCGCTGATCCGGTCGCGGGTGACGCCTGGTTGGTCATGGACAATGGAAACGGTTTTTCCGATGATCCGGTTGAAAAGGGCCGATTTGCCCGCATTGGGCCTTCCCACAATGGCGATTTGAAACATGCGGTCATGCTATAGGGAGCGATCCTCATGCCGCAAGGCATTCCACACGGAAAACAACTTCCTGCTTGTCAACCGCTTCCCATCACCATCCACCATCCACGCTGGCTTCCCCGCCCCCGCCATCCACCTCACCACGTTTTCGTCCAAACGGTCCGGGTGTCCCCATGGCGGCGCCACGTTACAGGGACAATCGGCGAACGGGAATCTCGATGGTTTCACCTTTGAGCAACAGCCGCAGGGCGGTTGATTCCGTGTCGAGTTTCAACAAGTCCGGAAGATTCAAGAGCCGGATTGTCACGCAATTCTTTTCCTGCTCCATCACATCCCATTTCGGGATTTGATTTCCGAGTCGAACGTCGGTCACTTGCGGGGTCTTTCCGACCAGCTCGATCCGGATCAAAATGGGTCCCAGCTTTGGGTGGTCCTCCGCCGTCTTCGACGCATTGGGGCGCACGTAGAGAACATCGGGGATGACCTCATAATCCTGATGCCCCTTGGCCAGCACCCCGATGGTGGTTGCATACCCCGGATGATCCTTCAAACCACACCGGATCAAGGAACGGTTCAAGCCCGGCGCCAACTGATCGCCCTGGGCGACCACATCGAATGCAACCTGGGTTACAAAACATTCGCCAAAATTGGTCGCCGCATTCTGCCGGATTTCCTGGATGACAAACTTTTGCGGTTCATCACTGGCGATGGACGGTTGAACGATCTTTTCGGCGCTATAGATGGCAATTTGAAAATGGTTGGTCACCATGGTGCCCTTGGGAACCGCATTAAAATTGCCTTTGGAATCCATGTCCTTCATCCCGGGCGCGATCCCATGAATCTCCAGGAGATGGAGTTTGCCGTTGCTGTCCTGGATGTAGGCCTCCTTGCGGAACGGGCCGACAAACCCGCGCGGATCGAGGTCCATGCGGACCACGCCTTTCTCGCCGGCCTTGTATTTTCGCTTTTCAACCGCAACAGCGGAACATCCGCAATTGGACGCGGTTTTGACAATCGACATTTCTTTCTTGCCGGAAACCTCAAACGCAAAGGATCGAGAGATCGCATTGGTTGGGGACACAAAACCGACATCCGCGCTGCTTTGGGTGAATTTCAGATTGCCCTCGACAATCCCCTCAACCTGTCCAACGGCGAAGGCCGCCAGAAGGCCATAACCGATCAGAAGCTGCTGGCGAAAGAGGGACAACATGATCTTGTTGATGACCTGTCACCGGTTTCCGACAACCTCCCTACCAACTCACTTTTGATCCTCCTCCACCGTATATGCAACCCCCTTCTGTTGGTCGCTTATCTCTGTCCCCTCGGGAAACTTTGGTGTAAATTCGGAATCGTCAATCTTGACGTTGACTTCAAGTCGTTTGACATTGATTTCCGTGCTGGAAGTAACTCTTTGTTTGTCTTCTTCACAAGAATAAGAAGTGAGTTTCACATGATATGGAAAATAGATTCCTGGAATCACTTCATGAAGATCCGTTGCCATCCACTCAGAACACAGCCTGCTGACCGTTTTGTCGCCCTCAATCCGGTTTTCATACACTTCATCCTTTATGGGGGAAAAACCATGTTTTTCGTCGAATTCGCTGATATAGGTGGGTTTCTTGAAGATACGTTCCTGAGCAGCAAAACGCCAGATGCTATTTCCAATATTTTTCAAGGTTAACTCACCCTCGTTGAAACCTTTGGTGTATGCCGGATCCATTATCGGCAACCGTTTCGTAAGTTGAATAAAATATGGGGTTGCACCTTGGTCGTAGGGATCCGTGAATTCCATCCGGAAGCTGACTCGTGGCACGATAAAACTTATTTCGTAGAAAAAAGAATCAATGGAAGCAATTCGCACATCCTTTGAACCCTTTATTGTCGCCCTATTTTCCTTCATATTCCATAAAAATGAAGAAGCGCCATTCCAATATTTTTCAAGAGACCAGTTTGGTTTTACAGGTGACTCCTTTCCCTCTCGGTGATGGAACTCTCTGCTTTTGCTATATGCCCTGTTTAGTTTGTATTTCTCCAGTCCCTTTGTGAACGATATAAATGGGGCGCCTTTTTCATTTATAATAACGGTAGATTCGCACTCGAGCACTGCGGTCTGGATCACTTGTTCGCGGTTGAGCAAAACACCGGTGATCTGCTTGAACATCTCAAGCCCTTGATCTGCCTGACACATTCCCAAAGAAGGGAAGGCGGCCAAAGCAACTAAAAGGATGAACCCCTGATATCGGATTCTTTTTTGAGGTCTGAAAGAGTGAGATGTCATGTTCATTCGCTTGAGATTCAGAAGCGTCCCATAGAAAATGGATAAAGGGATGGGG
>JACQHZ010000319.1 GCA_016198745.1 Verrucomicrobiota bacterium | reverse complement strand
TGGAGCGGGTGAAGGGAATCGAACCCTCGTCTCAGGCTTGGGAAGCCCACGTTCTACCATTGAACCACACCCGCGACTTGAGGATGATTATCCATCCTTCTCCAAAGCGCAGTCAAGTTCCGTTTTGAAGCTGGCCAAGAAGCGTCCCGCCCCCCGCTGTTTAATCTGTTTTTCAAAACGAAAGGCTTCTTCCCGGCTGGCCACTGTTTGGGAAAAGACTTCCCTCCAATCGTCGGCGCGTCTTGTCCAATAACCTTGACCTCGACAATGTTGCCGCAGCCTCTTGTTGTGAAACTTTGAGAAACCGACGTAATATTTTTCCAGCGCTTTTGAATGGAGGATGTAAACGTAATATGCCATTTTGCAACCAGCGGGTGAAGGGACCCCGCTCAAGCGGGGCAAGATCGAACTTTATCCCGCCAAGGGCGGGACCTCGTCTCAGGCTTGGGAAGCCCACGTTCTACCATTGAACCACACCCGCGCTTTTGAAGGATGAAGGATGAATTTGCAAGCCTGCGAAATGATCTCTTTCATCCAAATCAACCCATAAATCAAAAAGAATCCTCTTGCCGGAAAACACAAAATGAACTGTTCATCAAGCCGTATCGGGTTTCTCGACATGCTGACATTGAAGCCATCGGCGCGAGCGGGGAATCAACATTGCGGGTTGAGCGGCCATCTCGTGTTCGCGCAGGCAGACCACCGTGGTTGTCCATGCCGGCTCGGCAATCAGCAGAAGCGCGTCAAGCCGCGGAATGACGGAAATCTCGTGGCGTTGGATTTGATCGCTGCGCCGCCGTTGGTGCTCGACGCGCGCAGCGGTGAGGCGCTCTTCCACCTTGACCTTGGCGGTGTCCCGATGGCTGCGGCTGAGACGCTCGCCCAATTCGCGCTCGTAGTTTTCAAAATAGGCATCGATACGCTCCAATTCGCGCTGTAAATAATTTTCCTGTCGTTGCCGGATGAGCGCCAGATCCCCGGCGAGTTCCTCCGCCAGAACCTTGCGCAGCATTTCATGCCAGGGAAGGACGGCGGGGACCGGCCAAGGGATGGCGCCCGGTGGCGCGCCATTGACGGCGCAGAAACCGAGATTGGCGGCAAGCGCCTCATCGCGCGCGCCATCGCGCAGTGAAACGGCCACGCGATGCAGAGACCAATGTTGATCAATGGCCTGAATTTCGCAGCGGGCGAGCGCCAGAAGCGAAAAATGCCAGTCGGATCGGAACGGCGTCTCCATCTTCCATCGCGTCGTGCCGGGGAATTGAGCGCGCCATAATTTTTCGCTGACCTCAGGCGTCGGTTTGGCCGCGTCGGACGATTTGAAGCAGACCCGTTGCAGCGGCAGGGAAACGCCGCGCAGCGTTTCGGCCAGACGAAATGTCAGCGGGCAACCGGGATAGACTTCCCGCGCAGCGTCGCGCGGGCCGGTTTCGCCTGCGGGCGGGAAGGCGATTTCAGCGTCAACCAGCGCGCCGTCATCGCGCCACAGACGGGCGGCGGCGCCTTCGGCCACCAACCGCAAGCGGTCGTGCCACGGGCGTTCGCAAACGGCGCCGAGAGTTTCCAGGGCTTCCTGGAAAAAATCGAGGATCAGGGCCGGATCGTGCGGAAGACGGGAGAGTTTCACAGCGTTTCGTAGTCCTTGGAGAAGAGCGTCGCATCAATCTGTTTCACCTCCTCGTAACCGACGCGGGCGGCCGCCAATTCGTCGCCAAGCTTTTGCAATGCCTCCGCCACGAGCCCATCAGAATCGCGCCAGCGACGGAACACCTCATCGGCAAACTCATTGCTGGGGAAACGATCGCCGAGAATCAGGCCGGTTTCGCCCACAACGAGTTCGAAGAGATTCAATTTTTCCTGCAAAACCTGGAGCAGGTGCTCCTGCAGAGTGCTGCTTTGCACGAGGTTATAAATTTCCACCGGGCGCTTTTGGCCGAGGCGATGGAGGCGTCCGATGCGCTGCTCAATTTCCATGGGATTCCAGGGCAGATCGAAATTAACGAGGCGATGACAAAATTGGAGGTTGCGCCCCTCGGTGCCGCTGTGGGTGAGAAGGAGGGCGCCGCCCTGTTTTTTGAATTGCTCGGTGATGGGCTGACGTTCCGGAGGCGGGGTCTGGCCGTTGATGACCCAGACCGGTCCGCCCGCGACCTTCAAATGCTCCGCAAGCGCGGCCTGTGTGCGCAGAAACTGCGTGAAAACAACCAGGCTGCCATCGGCTTTCATGAGCGCGCCGATCAAATCGCACTTCTTGCGCCAACTTCCATCCAATGGCGCGCGCTCGCGCCAGCATCGCGCGGCAGCGGTGTCCGGAAAAGATCGGAGTGCGTCCAGCCACGCGGCGGGGCTGCTGCCGGCGGTTTGAAGGAGAAGGCGTCCCCAAAGGCTGGCTTGATTGGCATTCAGGGCGGCAAGTTTGGCTCGCAACTCGGCCTCCCAACCCTGCCAGAAATCGCGCTCTGTTGCATCGGCCTCGAAGATCACCGTTTCGGCGCGGCGGGGCGGGAGATGAATGCCCGCGTTGGATCGCGTATTGCGGATCATCACCTGGCCCAGCAACCGGCGAAGCTCCTCAGGCTCGCGGGGGTTGTTGGGGCGTTCCCGGTTGACGAACCGTGATCGGAACTCCCTGGGCGAGGGAAGCTGGCCGGGCTGGAGGAGCGTGACGAGGTTGTAAAGATCTTCGAGCGAGTTCTGGACAGGCGTGGCGGTCAGCAGCAGGAGAAATTGGCGTGGAAGCGCATTGACGGTTTGCCATGCTTGAGAGGAATGGTTACGCAGGTAATGCGCTTCATCCACGATGAGCATATCCCAGTTTATCTTTTGAGCATGGGCAAGGTGCGCAGGTTGTTTCACGGTGTGCAGCGAAGCGACAATGGCCCGGTTATCCCGCCAAAAGGCGGCTGGATCCGCGCGAAAGACCGGATGATTGGTGGTGGCCGTCTTGAGGTCAAACTTGTCCAGGAGTTCCTCCTCCCATTGGTCAACCAGCGATGGCACGGTGAGGACCAGAAATCGTTTCACCATGCCGCGCAACGAATACTCCTTGAGAACCAGGCCGGCTTCAATGGTCTTGCCAAGGCCGACTTCGTCGGAGAGCAGCGCGCGCCCGCGCAAGGGGCCGATGACACGCAATGCGGTGCGGATTTGATAATCAAGCCGTTCCAATCGACAATGAGGGAAACAGAGCAGGTCGTCGGATTGGTTGGAGACCCACCACAAACAGGCGCGTTCGAGGAGAAAATAGGGGCGCAGATCGGTTTCGGGAAACAACAGGTTTTGAAATTCGAGAGGCGGCAGGTTGATGGCCAGGGAAACGGGAGGAATGGGCGCGCGTTGACAGGGTGGAGGTCGTTCCAACGCTTTACGAACTTCTGCGGCTTTGCGTTCCGCTTCCCGCGCCTGACGCATCTGTTTCTTGCGCGCCTGCTGTTCCGCATAGCGCCGTTGTTCGACCATTTGACGCACACGTTCGGCTTCCATGCGTTGTTGCCGGTCTTCACGGCGGGACCGGCGCGTCTCGTCGCGGAACCCGTCGTCGAGAAACTCGTCTTCCCTGAATTCGGCAGAATGGGCAAAAAATTGCGACAGTTTTACCAACGGACTGAAGCGGATGCGCATTTGCCTGGCCAGATGAACAATCTGGACCTCAATCCAGGTCCAGGGCGAACACACGTCGTCGAACGGGATTGGTTCGAATGATTGCGGCTGGCGTTGACCGGCTGCTTCCGTGGAATTGATTCTCCCGAAGGAGATCGCTTCGTCCGCGACGGGAAACCGTTTGCGAAAATGATTAAGGCGCGCGCGGATGGACATGCGATGGGCGGTTGAAACTCGTGTTTCACACGCGCCCTGATGTTCCAGTTTCCAGGTCAGTTCGTTGTGTTCCGTGAGACGAACCCGCGCGCAGGCAAAAGGGGATGCGTCGGCTGCTGCCGACCATTCCAGCCGAAGTTCTTCCAGAAAACCGTCGAGGGTGGACAGGAGACGTGTGTTCGTCGAGGAATCGCCAAAAAGCTCGGGCGAGAGATTGCTTTCCGTCGTCGGTTTCATGGAAACGGCATTAGAAACATCTTGCGGAGAAGCGATCAAGGCGTCAAGCCTGACGGGGGCGCATGTCTGTTTGGTGGCATCGCAGCGGCCTGCCATCATCCAAGACTTTTGTGACACCTGTCACACTTTTCCTGGATGTTTGCAAGTGACTGCAACTTAAGTCACGCGGAATCCGACAACAAAACGGAGTTGCTTCCATCCTGCACATTGGGGAACCACCAAAGTTCCTCCAAAATGCGTTTGCCGCGCGGCTCACAATCGGGGATGGAAAGACATGGCCGAGATCGGAGATTGGATTTGGATTTTTCAAAAACGCCGGCGGCGGTCGTTGCGGTTGCTTTTCTTGAACATCATCTGTTCAAGCCGCGAAAAAAAATTCATGGGCTGTTGCTGATTCTGGATGACTCGCCGCACATCTTTTGGCATGGGTGTGGCAGGGATACCCCCGCATCACGTCCGTCCCGAAGCCAAAATTCCCATCCTTCATGAATTTATCACTGATCAGCAAGGGGCGCAGTTCCTATGTCATCTCGATCCGTAAAAATGCCGAGGAACCCGAACGGTTTGCCGCCGAGGAACTGAGCCGGTATTTGCACCAAATCAGCGGCGCCAGGTTGCCCATTGAAATCAAATCGCCCCGTTCACACGTCATCCAGATCGAAGCGACGCTCAAGGCGAAACAGACGGATGCCTTCACGATTCAAACTCGCGCCAACAAGTTGTTGCTTGGCGGCGCCTCTTCGCGGGCGGCTCTCCATGCCGTGTACACGTTTCTTGAAGATCAACTGGGTTGCGGCTGGATCAAACCCGGCGACGACCAGATTCCCGAGATGGATGAAGTCCGCATTGGGAAACTCGATGTGCGCCGCGAGCCGTCCTTTGCGTCGCGGGTACTGGTTCATTTCCCCTACATTCGGGCCAAGGCGCTCATGCAGATTGATTGGATGGCGAAACAGAAGCTGAACGCATTGCTTCTCGCAACGAACAACGACCTCGGCCCATGGGAACGGGGCGAGGTTCGCGATCGGCTCATTCCCGAAATCCGCAAGCGCGGGCTGGAATTGCGCGGGACAGGGCACGCCTTCTTCGCCTGGGTTCCGCCCGCTAAGTACTTTAAAAAACACCCCGAGTATTTTGCGCTTCTCGGCGGCAAGCGCGAAGCTGATCCGCAGAAGTCTTCGTTGTGTCTTTCCAATCCCGCCGTAGCGCGGGAAATCGCCCGCAACATGGCCCGTTTCGCGAAGAAGAATCCCGAGGTTCAAGTCATCACGTTGTGGGGCAATGACACCACAGGCTGGTGTGAATGCGATGGGTGCAGGGCGATGGACATCCCGAAGGAAACCTGTGCGAGCTTCTCGAATTCGCACAAGCACGGTCGTAACTTCGCCCGCCGAACGGCGGCGATATCGATCACGAAATCACAACTTGCCTTCGTGAATCGCGTCGCGGAGTTGGTCGAGGAAACCAATCCCGAATTGCAGATCGAGACGCTTGCCTATGGGCAGAACTATAATCCAAGCCCCCACGCTGCCCCCCGCAAGAACGTGCTGGCAGGGTTCGCGATGTTCGACAAGCTTCTCTCGTCCCAACACGCCCTCCTTCCGACCCATCACAGGGCCAATCAACCGATCCCCGACTACATTCGTCGCTGGAGAAAACAAACAAAACGCTTCTACCTCTACGAATACTTCGCGCTTTTCCATGCATTCACCCCCTTGCTTGATGTCATGAGCAAGGATTTCAAATGGTACAGGTCGGTGGGCGTCCATGGAATCAGCAGCGAAACTGCGATGTGGAACGAGCTGCACATGTATGCTTTCGCCAAACTCGCATGGAACAGCAGCCTCACCGCCGATGAAATTTTGCGGCACTATTGCTCGCGCGCCTACGGTTCCGTCGCGGACATGATGTTTCAGCATTGGAATCTGCTGCGGGAAAGCAGGCTCCAGTGGAATTACGACGTCACGGTTCGCGCGATTCAAAAGCTGCCTGTGGAACGATGGTTCGAACAGCAACGAGCCAATCCCCGATGGAAACGCTGCGAAACGGCCTGCCTCGCGTTGCTGGAGCAGGCAATCTCGCGTCTGCAAAAATCTCCGCTCAGTCCATCCCGCCTTGCCGCTCAAACCGACGCCAGAATTGTGGAGCGCATCCGCGACGTGCGGTCGCGATGGAGTGAAACACCCTGGCCATGGTACAGGGTTCCCGACTAGCCTGCATTATTCACAAGGTGAAAAATGCACCTGGCCAAGAGGCCAGG
>JACQHZ010000301.1 GCA_016198745.1 Verrucomicrobiota bacterium | reverse complement strand
GCCACTGCGGCATCCTGCTGCCATTGCATCTCCCCCTGTTTGCCTACCTCACCATCCGTTCCGTCGATCCGTCTTCCGGTTGTTCCGCATCTCCCCTTTTTTCTTCCTTTTTTACTTGTCTCAGTGCCCGTGAACGCATACCAAAACCCTTCATCCAGACACGTCAGTTTCACTCCCAACAGATAGGGTATGAAATCAAGGCACCATTTCATGATCACGTTGACGAACTTGCCGTCACGCGCCGGATGTTCCTCGCCAATTCCGAATTCACCGAAATGTTCGAACAAAAACCGTTTGCGTTGCAGATAGACCCTTTCCAGTTCCTCGTCGCTTGCCACCGCGGGCTTTGCATATTTTGAATAAAAATGCTGATCCCACCATTTCGACAGGAGGGTTATGGAACAGGGAACCGCCGGAAACTTTCGTTCAGGGTCCATGGATAGCTGGACTTCAGTCACGGCAGAGCGGTGCAGGTGACGATTCGATCCAGGGCGGCGTGGGATAGATCCTGCGCGGGCAAGAAGCCCGCCCCGGTGGCGTATTCGCAGATTCGGCACAGCAAATACCGCGCCTCGGGAAACGCCGGATTCAGGTCGAGGGCGCAGAGAATCAGTCCGCCGCGGCCGCAGCGCCCTTCGATCAGATAGGCCAGCGGACGGAACACAGGATAACGATGGATCACGCGAATCACCGGTTCAGCCTGGCCAAGGTCCAGCGGCGCCAGATCGATCGGCGGCGCGTTCTCGATCAACCGGAAAAATTGCAGATCCGCAAATCCCTCGTGCGGGAGGCCGCCCAGCATCGGGTGATTCCGGATGATTGTTCCGTTCTGTCCATCTTCATAGGGGCCGTAGTTGGCGGGGGGGGTGAAGAAATACCAGATGCCCGCGTAATACGGCTGAGCCGGAAAGAGCATCGGATGCGGGCGGACCAGTCCCTCGGTGGCCACCAGGAGCACCCGGCCGCCCCCGCGCATGTACTCCACGAGGGCCGCGTCCAGCCGTTCAGTCAGGACCGCTTTCGGACCGTCCTTTGCCCGGAAAGAAGCTGGGGACGCCGTCGGAATGTCGGAACAGTCTTTCAGCCAACTGTATTGCGCCGGTCCGTGAACCGCCAGCCCCTGCGGCAAGGGTTTCTTCGGCGGCAGAATCCACAAATTCCACGAGTTCGTGAAGATGCGATTGCCCTCCGCCAGACGAACTTCCAGGCGCGCGGCAGCGGCCTCCGCCAGGACGGGCACACTCACTTCGATTTCACCCAAAGCGAAGGCGCCGTAGGGTTTGTGCGCATAGCGGATCCGCCCCGATGCGATCTCGCCGGCAGGGATCACCAGACGCCATTCGAGCACCGGCGCGTTCAGCGGCGGGTGCGAGAAATCCGACACGTACAGCCGGCAGCGGAACGTCGTTCGCGCCTCAAGCACGCGATCGTCGAAGTTCAACCCGCTCAGCACCACGGTATCGTGGTTGGTCTGACGCCACAGGGCGGCATCGGCGTACTTGCGCTCGTAGAACTGATCCACGATCCCCTGCGCTGAAGCGCCGACGTCCGCGCCGTTGAAATGGCTGATGCCGGCCAGGTTCGGGTGGTCGCGTCGCATCATCTCGAGTTTGCCTTTGGCCTCGAGGAACTGCAGTCGCTGACTGGCCACGGCCGCATCAGTCAGCACGCGCTCCAGTCCCCATCGCCGGGCGGCCTGCTGCGCGATTTCCGCCGCGAAGGGACGCATGGCGCCGGAATATTTGTGCATGATCCGGACGTCCGGAAACGCGCTCCACCAGCGGAATTCGTGTTGGATCAGCGGCTTGGTCACGCCCCCGTCCTGGGATGCCTCGCCGTTCACAAAGTCGCCCGGCATGTTCTCGTCGTGCGCGCCGTCCGTCCAGATCACCAGCGCCGTGGGCTTGATCGCCTTGGTGGCGCGGTAATACTCCCAGGCAATCCGCGGAAAGCGGCAGCCCACGATGCCGAACTCATTGCTCATGCAGTAAATGTTGGCCGACGGGTGATTCACATCGCGCAATACGCTAAGGTCCCACTGCCGTTTCATGATCGGATAGTTGTCCGGCGTGGGTTTGGGCCACGAGTAGGCGTGCATCACGCTGTGCCCGCCCCAGGGGCCGATCCCTCCCGGCTCGCTCTGGATCAACAGCCCCGCCTCGTCCGCCGCATCGAAGTATTCCGGGGTGTACACGAACGACGGGCAGCGCACAAAGTTGTAGCCGTACTCGCGGAGGACCCGCAGTTTCCGGCGCCAGCGGTCCCGGTTCGCGTCCGGGCAACCGGTCTCGGGGCACGCCAGGTGATCCCCGCTCCCGCGCCAATAGTAGGGCTGGTTGTTGATGCACAACTGCCTGCCTTCCGCCGTGAGCTTCACGAAACCGACGCGCTCGCTCCAGGCATCCAGGATTTCCGTTCCCTGCCGCAGGGTCAGGTCCACGCGGTACAACTCCGGAATCTCCGGGCGCCAGAGACGCGGTGCCGGGACTTCCAGCGTGAACTCAAATTCTCTCTCGCGCACCGGCGCCTCAACCCCGAATGCTTTCGGGGCCGTTCCGATGGGCGCCGCGGAAGCCTGCAACAGAAGCGCGTCGCACGCGTCGCCACCCAGGCGCGCGCGGAACCGCATGCTTTCGCTGTCCACGTCCGGATGAATGGCGCAGGACTCAAGGAAACACGCGCCGGTTGCTGTGATTTCGACATTCCGGTACAAGCCGGACCAGTTTCCCTCCCAGTTGTACACATGCCCGAATTCCCGGTTCCGTTCATGGACGCGGACGACGATGGTGTTGCTCCCGTCCCAGCGGACGACGGCGGTGATTTCGAAACCGAACGGCACAAAAGGCAGATCGTTTTCCCCGAGATGGATTCCGTTCAACCAGACCTCGGCGCTGGGATGAGCGCCCCCGAAATTCAGCCAGAGACGTTTTCCTTTCCACTCGGACGGCGCATTAAAAGACCTGGCATACCAGCCGGTTCCCGTATAGGTGGCTTGATAAGTTCTTGCGACCAGATTGAAATCCCGCACCGTGTCCTTGGCGTCGCTTCCGAATCCCTGTCCCTGCCAACAGCCCGGAACGGCGATCTTTTCGGAGAAACCTTTCTTTCCGGAAAACCATTGCTCGGTCAATCCCCTGTCCTCGGGATCCAGTCGGAAATTCCATTCGCCGCCAAGAGAGATTCGGTTCTCGTGCGGATGAAGCAACACCGGGTTCACGCGCACAGGGGTCCATACTTTCTTCATGTCCGTTTTCTCCAGCGGAATCACAAGTCGGTTCTGATTAAAAAAACTGTCCGATTAAATATGGAAATAAAAACAAATCAACATTAATGCTCTGTGACTGCTCAGGTTGATCGGGTTCACGGTTCCAAGGTTTGAAGGGAATGTAGGCCGCATCCCTTGGCATGCCGTGGGATTTGCCGCGTGGGGGCCCGCGGCCTACATCGGACAGGCGGGCACTTCTGAAAACTGGGTTTTGTGGGGTCTGCATGGGTCGCCAACCGTTGAACCCTGAACCCTTGAACCGTGAACCCATTCAGTTTTGATTTTTTTCAATTCCACTTGATTTTTTCCAATATTCGTTTTAATCATTTTTCATGAAATTGGCGCCCACTGAACGCGCAGTCATCCAGTTGATCAAGACCAGACGAGCGACCAGCCAGGGTGAAATCTCCCGGTTCCTGAATCTTTCCCCGGCCACCGTTCACAGCTTGCTTGGGCGTCTTGAAAGCTCTCACTTTGTTTGCCGGGACCGTCGAGCGCGACATGGAAGAGGACGGCCCGTCGAGCATTATCGCATTAAAAGACCGGACCCGGTTCTCGCAATCCACTGGCACGACTCCGTGTGGTATGGCGCGCTGTTTCAGGATAATCAGCTCAAAGGGGGCATCCTGGCAGGAGACCTGCCCGTCAACGCCAATCTGGAAGAAACCTGTCTTGCCATCCGAAGGGCGCGCGATCAAATTCTTGCGCAGGACGGCCTGGCCGGCTGCCATCCCGTCGGAATCGCGCTGCACATGAATGCGGTTCAAACCACGGCGGACGGAGCACTGGCCAGTTCCGTGATTCCATGGGTTCGAAATGTCTCGGCCAAACAATTTTCCGATGCCATTGGCAGCAAGGTCCAACTGGATTTGCGGCTTCCTTGGGTCATTCCTGAACTGCGCGCCAGGGCTTCGAACGGCATCCATAGTCTGGTTGTCTTGAATGTGGCGAATGGGGTCAGCGCCCACGGCTGTGTTTTCGATTCAGAATGGGGGGGCGAGCGATTCTACGGAGGAGAATTGGGGCACATGGTGATTGATCCCAAAGGCCCGCTTTGCGGATGCGGCCATCGTGGCTGTGTGGAATCCATCATCTCGGGGCCTGCCATCCTCAGGAGGGTAACCGCTGATTTGAAAGATGGGGTTCAAACCCAATTACTAGGAAGTCTGTATTTTGGGCGACACTTCGAAAAATGTGGCACAGCCGCCCTCGACTGTGCGCCAGAGGGGAAACCATCCCGCCACGGCGGGATGCCACACTTCGAGTCTGTGGTCCATCCGGGCGACCGATTAGTATCTCCTGTGAGATTGACTCCAGCCGCATTATTTTCGGAACTTTACCGTCTCCATCTTGAAGGAACCGATTCATACACCAACACATTGGCGGAGGAGTTCCTCGACCGCGTGGCGTGGTCTGTGGCCGTGATCCTCAGCACCATCGGTCCCGATGTGATTGTTCTCAGCGGTTATGCGCTTGAGGGCCGGGAGACGTGGCGTCAGCGGATTCTGAAATCGGCGCGATCACGCGTGCTTTGGGGAGAATCTTCCGAAATCCGGTTGGAATTCCCCTTGGTCACCAAGGAGGATTATCTGAGGTATATCGCCAATGCTTTCGCACACGGCCCGGATTCGCCCGGGGCAGCATCAGCATTGACCTCAACGCCCATTTCACTAGGGCGATAATCAAACAACTAAAACCAACATGTTGTCGCAAAGATTTTCTGCCAACCTTCTTTTGTCATTCCCGCGAAAGCGGGAATCCAGGTTTGTATGTATGGCCGAACGACTGGATGAGTCTTCGACCGCATGCACCCGCTTTCGCGGGAATGACTGGTCGCGATCAGCGATCGCTCCTACAATTTTCAAATATTTTTGCCTGGGTTTTTGGTTTGTTTGTTGCGCCTCGAATCTTGAGGCAGCTCCGCTCATTTCGGTGGATACCGCCGGGCCGGATCAGATTACAATCAAGGTAAGTCCTCGAAAGGATTCCTCGACTGGTTTGTTGGAAGTCTTGGACCATAAAGGCACATGCATCAAAACGCTTCATGCCGGCCGTTTTTCGAATGGACAGACGTTTTCCGTGGGAAAGAACGACGGTTTGAACCCGGGCAGCTATCGGGTTCGTTACCGCGAGGGAATCACGCTGGTTCCCGATGGGGCGGTCCCCCTGCCCAACAAGGAGCATTGGGTGAATCCGACGGACATCGCCATCAATGCCAAAGGCGTCTATGTGCTGGACCGTGGAACTCCCGAAGTCCCGGAGTGCAAGAACGAGGACGGAACCATCACGCCCGCTGTGCCCGGAGTCGGGGCGACCTATCTTTACAGGTTTTCACGGGATGGCAAGCCGGACACCGCCTTTGCGGATCGTGGACGGTTGACTGTCACCGAAAAACCCACCCGCGTCTGGAGCGTGGCGGTGGATGAGAATGGAGTCATTTATTTTCCAACCGGCGGCCAT
Source organism: Verrucomicrobiota bacterium (assembly GCA_016198745.1). GTDB lineage: Bacteria > Verrucomicrobiota > Verrucomicrobiia > JABWAM01 > JABWAM01 > JACQHZ01. Next base: position 790 of record JACQHZ010000301.1, on the reverse strand, counting down.
AACGTCATGGTGTTCGACCCATCGGGTGAAAAGACCGGCCAGACCATCGGCGGATACGAGGATGACCCCAAGAGCGATCGAAACACGACCTGGATCAGTTGGATTGCGCTGGGACCAGGCAAGCGCATTTATCTGTTTTTTGGAAATGTGATCCGGGTTTATGACCGGACGAAAAATGCGTTTGACGGGATTCTGTATTCAGGCACTTCCGCTTACAGCAAACAAGTTGGCGGCAACATCGGCGGCAACATGATCAGCTCGGACCGGCAGGGGGCGGTCTATATTGCCTCCGAGGCACATCAGCTTGAGAAGCTCCACGATGATGGCAAGAAGATCATGCCCTGTTACTCTTACAGGATCGAGCATAACATGTGCAACCCGATGGGGCCTTCGGCCGTTGGAGGCTTGATTTGGGTGGTCACCCATGGGCCGTCCAGCCCGTTCTGGGACAGCGGCGGCAGCGGCGAAATGGTTCTGTTTTGGGACAGCGGACAAGAGTTGGTGTTGGTGGAGCAGTACGGAAAACCGGGCAAGGCGTCGGACAAACTGGAATTCATCAATCCCTGCGCGGCGGCTCAAACGCCCGATCACCTGGAGTTGTGGGTGGTGGAAGATGGCCTGGCCAACGCGGATGGGCCGCCCGGTAATGCGCGCGTAAGAAGGTTCCAAATCTCGGCTGCCGAGAGCGAAGAAGTTTTGTTCACGCTAAAATGAGGAGGTTCACGGTTCAGCGGTTCAGCGGTTCAACGGTTGAAAAAGCATGGAGATCGAGCACTTTGAAGATATACCG
>JACQHZ010000300.1 GCA_016198745.1 Verrucomicrobiota bacterium | reverse complement strand
TTTCCGGAGAAGATTTCTCTGTTGTTGTAGCTGCGCTTTTATGAAGCGCAAGTCCGTCTGCAGACGGCGCTTCACAGAAGCGCCGCTACATCTTTTGTTGTGGCTATGTCGCACTGTGCTGTGGCGGGCTGATTTACCGGTGTGTTGGAATGCAAGAATGCGCGGCCAAAAAAAACGGAAAGATGTTTGACAAAACGTGGCGATTGATGCAAATTATTGCAAACGCTTGCAAGCATACGCTTGCAATATATGCCAATCACCATCCAGGATATTGCCCGAGAGTTGAATGTCGCCAGTTCGACCGTCTCGCGTGTTCTCAACAACCGCGGCCGTGATTTTATCTCTGAGAAAACGCGTCAGAAGATTCTGAATTCGGCCAAACGGATGGGTTATCGTCCGAATCACTTTGCCCGCGCGCTGGCAACGGGACGCAGTGGCGCCATCGTGTTGCTGATGCCCGATCTTTGCGAGCCTTTTTACGTGCAGGTAATTCATCACACCCGACAGCAACTAAGCAAACTGGGATTGAGCATGGTGGCCAGTAAAATGGGGGATGAAGGGTGGCAGAACTGGCCAATTGACGGTCTGTTGACTTTTGACCTGGCCGGCGCCGGTTGGTCGGACTGGGTCAATCAATTTCATTCGCTGGAACAAACGCCCATGGTTGACATGGGCGCGTACTGCTCCAAGCGAACGGATTTCGTGGCGATCAATCTTTACCCTGCGGCTCAAGCTGCTGTGCGGCATTTGCTGGTCCCCGGTCGCAAACGGATTGTCTATTTGGCCGGCGACGCGATCCTTCATGCGGGCGATGCCCGTTTCAACGCGTATAACGATGTCATGAAGGAGGCCGGACTGCCGCCGTCGTACATTCGGATCATGTCCGGCGGCCACTCGCGCTTCTACGCGCGCGAAACCTTGCGCGCCTATCTCCAAGACCAACGTTGTCCCGAAGCCATTTTCTGCGTCAACGACGATGTCGCCATCGGAGCTTACCGCGCGTTGCGGGATATGAAACTGCGCATTCCCGAAGATGTGGCGCTCGTGGGCTGCGATGGGATTGAGGATGTCAACTACCTGGATCCGCCTCTGAGTTCCATTGTCCATCCGACCGAACCGGTCTGCGCTCAGGCATGTCAGTTTCTCAGTCGCCGCCTTGCGAATCCAACGGTTTCCCAACAATCCGCAACCTTTGAAGCGCGTTTTGTGGCCCGTGAATCTTCCGGGACCGCTGCGCCTTCAAATCGCCCGTCTCTTCCATTGCTCCCTGCCTTCACCCTCGTCGAGCTGCTGGTGGTCGTTGCGATCATTTCCATTCTGGCGGCGCTGCTCTCGCCGGCGTTGAAGTCTGCGCGAGACAAGGCCAAACAGATCGCGTGCATGAGCCAGTTAAAACAAATTGGATTGGCGCTGGCCATGTACACGCAGGAAAATGACGGCAGGTATCCGCGCGCAGGCAGCGAATGGCGGGTTGATCCCGCCGACGGAATCAACAAACTGACCGGAGTAATGCCCATGGGAGTGAATCCGCCGCTCCAGAAGGTCCGTTGGCTGCCGTCTGATGAGAACTTTGCCTTGCCGTCTCAATTGGAAGCATCCGTGCAGGGTCCGTCCGGTAAGGCCATTGAGGGCGGATTGCAGCTCTTGCGCGCGGTTCTTAGGAAACTGGACATTGATCTGGCGAAGACCGAGTCCGCCAAAGCCTCTCTGCAACTGCTGGTTGGCGAGAAACACAGGGTCAAGGGAAAGGGGCCGGAAGCATACGCCCTGACGATCAACAAGGAGGGGATCACGATCAAAGCGGAACAGGAGGCCGGCGCCTTTAATGCGCTGATGACATTGCTGCAATTGTTGGAGAAACATGATGGCCGCCCGGTTGCGCTCGCCTGCGAAGCAACGGATTATCCGGACATGCCGTTGCGCGGCGTTTTGTATGGCGATCCGGAACAGGCGGCGCGTTGGAAGATGAACACGATCATGCATTCCACCGGTTATCCAACCAGCCCGGCCGAGCGCGCGCAGCTTCGTCAATTTGTCGAGGAGTGCGCGCAATTGAACCTGAAGGTGATCCCCTATTTCATAACCCTTGAGGCCGGTTCTTATGTTGAAGGGAAAAACCCGAATCTGGCCGCCGGCGTCTGGGTGAAGGACGAAAGGATCGCGCTGCGCGGAACGGCCCCATCCGATCTGGCCAACAAATGCGTCATTCGCACCGGGCTGACGGACGTCGAAATCCGAAGCCTGGATGGCAAGACGATCTATCGCCCTGGAAAAGACTATCAGGTCATCAACGGCGAGATCGGGCTGCCGTATGATCCCAAGAAACTCAAACCCTTTGCGGTCGCCCGCACGACCGGCTCCGCCATCCCCGACGGCGCGACGGTTCTGGCAAGTTACGATCATGTCAGCCAATACCGAAGTTCCACCAATCGAACGCAAGCGCAGATACCCTATTGCCCGCTTGAACCGGAGGCCAGGGAACTGATGGCTGAATACATGACGAACCTGGCCAGGGATTATCCGTTTGAATACTTCAACACCGCCTGTTGTCTGGGTGAATTTCGCGATGCGGAGTCTCACCTCGAAACCGACAGCCGGGTCATCAAGTCCGGCAAACGGCCGATTGAATTGCTGGCCGAGGATGTCGGTTGGTTGGATCGCGCTGCCAAGGCGGGCAATCCCAAGGCGCGCACGCTGCAGTGGGCCTGTGAACTCAATGAATACTGCAAAATCGCCGGGCCAAGACTTCCCAAGGATGCGTTGATCAATATCTGGGGTTATGATCCCAGTTGGCCTTCGAGGCATGGGAGAGAAGCCATCGTGTTTTGGTCGCAACTGGGTTTTACCACCTCCGCGATGACCTGGAACAACATCCGGAATGTTCGCGCCTGGGCGCAGGCCGTGGCGAATGCCATGCGCAAAGGGCAACCCTGCATCGGCATCATCAATGCCTGCTGGGGCAACACGCCCAACTCAAGCACACCCAATCCCACCGGCGGCATGCAGGAAACCGCGTGCGTGGCCTGGAAGATTCCCAAGAAGGGGGAGAAGAACTTTGTGACGGTGGAATGATGAACCTTGCGACAAATCGCGCCGATGACCAACATAATCCTGTTGTGAAGAGAGTTTTATTGTGAACAAGGCATTCTCCATCCGGCATGACAAGATGGTCCTGGGTTTCGATTTCTTTGAAAGAAACAAATTGCGATTTCGGACGCTGTTGCCAACGAGAGTCCGTCGGGCGCCAAGGTTGCCGGCCATGACCTCAACGGCCGAACTGGAGGTGGCCTTGCATTGCACGGGACAGGATCGCAGGGATCATCATGGGCTGAAACTGACCGGTGGCGCCCCCGGCATACACCTGGAGTTTGTCGGTCAACGTGAAAAACCCCATTCCCTCGGTAAACAAATCATCTTCATCCATCGTGATCGGACGCTGAGGTTGAGGATCGAGTCCTATTACGTCTTTGTCGCCGGTTGCCCGGTCATGCGACGTTTTGTGCGCGCGACCAACCAGGGAAGATCAGCCGTCGGGATCGAATATCTGAGTTCCGCCATGCTCCATGGCCTGGGACGTCCCGGAGATGGTCCGCTCGAAAGCAAACTCCGCATTCATCTCGCGCGCAACACCTCGCGCGCGGAAGGCCAGTGGCAACAGTATGCCCCCTCGCAACTCGGGTTTTCGGAAAACGGTCTTTCCGCCGCCGCCATCAACAGCATGGGCAACTGGTCCAGTGTCGCCTATCTGCCCTTGGGAATGATCGAGAACGTCAAGGCGGGCATCACTTGGTTCTGGCAGATTGAGCACAACGGTTCCTGGCATTGGGAGCTTGGCAGCCAGGGCGGGGACGCCTACCTCTATGCCGGCGGGCCGGACGAAGAACATCATCAGGCATGGAAAAATCTCCGGCCCGGCGAATCCTACCAATCCGTGCCGGTTGCCATGGGTTGTGTTCGCGGGGGATTCGACGAAGCGATCGCCGCCCTGACCCGTTACCGGCGCCTTGCCTGTCGCGCGCCGCACCTCGACAACACCCGGTGCCCCGTCATTTACAACGATTACATGCACTGTTTGTTTGCCGATCCGACCACGGCGAAGGAACGGCCGTTGGTGAAGGCCGCCGCCAAGGCGGGGTGCGAGTACTACCTGATTGACGCCGGTTGGTATGCCAAACGCGGCGAACACTGGTGGCCCGCGGTGGGCGCATGGCAACCGTCCAGGGAACGCTTTGGCCGGGACGGATTGAAAGGGCTGCTCGATCACATTCGATCGCGCGGAATGACGCCGGGCCTCTGGGTGGAAATCGAAGCGGCCGGCATCCATTCGCCCTTGAGAAAAAAGCCCGACGACTGGTTTTTTCTGCGGCACGGCCGTCGAATCATTGATCACGGCCGCTACCAGCTCGATTTTCGAAATCCCGCCGTGCGCGCTTATGCCGACGCGGTGTTGGATCGGTTGATCGACCGCTATGGGGCGGGTTACATCAAGATTGACTACAACATCACCTTTCAGGCCGGCACGGACCGGAATGCCGACAGCCCTGGACAGGGATTGTTGGAACATGGCCGCGCCTACCTCGCCTGGATTGAAGGCGTGCGTCATCGTCATCCGCGGGTGGTGCTGGAAAATTGCGGCAGCGGCGGCATGCGGATGGATTACGCCATGCTTGCCAGTCATCAAATTCAATCCTCCAGCGACCAGACCGATTACCGCAAGTATCCGGCCATTCTTGTGGGGGCGCTGGCCGCCGTGTTGCCCGAACAACTGGCCGTGTGGGCCTATCCGCTGGCTGACGGCGGTCCGCGGCAAACCTCTTTCAACATGGTTAACGCCATGGTCGGCCGCATCTATCTGAGCGGACGGCTGAACCGGCTTTCATCCAGGTCATTGCGTTTGGCGTATGAAGGCGTCGAAACCTACAAGCGCCATATTCGTCCGGCGTTGCCGCGCAGCATTCCCTTCTTCCCGCTTGGCATGCCGCGCATCACCGATTCGGTTTCTCCCGTGGCCGTCGGCTTGCGCGCGGACAAAACCTCGTGGCTGGCGGTCTGGCGGCTGGCCGGCAAGGGCACGATCGCCATTCCCCATTCACCATCCGGCCTTGCCGTATTGCTTTATCCAAAAAGCTTGGGAATCGCACTCCGCCGCGCCAAGGACAGTTTGCAGGTCGAATTCCCGGTCCCCTACATGGCGGCCATCATTCAATGCGACGAACAGGGGCGTGAGTAGCCGCAAAAAACATCCAAAGTCCCGCCGGAAGATTGAAATATGCCGCCTGCCATCCGCAAATTCGTCAATAGACCCGCAGATCCCAATCGGGCATTCACGTTGATCGAGCTGCTGGTTGTGATCGCGATCCTGGCGATCCTGGCGGCGCTCCTGTCGCCCGGACTCCGCAGCGCAAAGGACACGAGCCAGCGGGTCAAATGCGTTTCAAATCTCAGGCAGGTTTCCCTGGCCATTTCCCTGTATGCCGATGACAACGACGGGTGGGCTCCGGACGATGCCACGGATTATTATAGCATTGGTTTCAATTACACGGGCTGGGCCAATCTTCTCGCGATCAAGGGGTACGTCCCGGGAGGCCAAAAATCGAACTTGCAACCACCCAGGGACATTTTTGTGTGTCCATCCCAGAAGAACCCGGAACTTCAATGGGGGCTTCCCGGCGATGGGTGCGGACAAGTGGTCGGCACGACCTTCAGTGTGAATGGTGGCAATTACTGGTTCAGCACTCACTATGGCATGAATAATTTCTTCTGTCAGACATCCCCGGCGTTTCCGAAGGAGAGGCTTGCTGGAAGCAAGACCCCAGCCAAGCGGTTTCTGGTTGGCGATGTCAGCGATCGGGCAGGCGGAGTGACCAAGTATCTTGGCGTTAGCTGGCCAGATCTCATGCTTCGTCATAACCGGAATACATTATGCAACATGGTTTTTGCAGACGGCCACGTGGAGGCGCTTGTGGTCCGGAACTACGAAGATGCCTACTGGACTGATAATTGGTGAAATGCGACCGCGGGAAACAGATTTTTCTAAAAGCATCCAATGCATCACATGAATTCATTCAATCTCCCCACGCCCCTGACTGAGGTCCAAATCGAGAAGATCAAGAGGGCAACGGAAACCATTCTTGAAAGAACCGGTTTCACCGTTGAAGACGCCGACCTGCTCAAGAAAGCGCATGCCTGCGGCGCGAAGGTGGATGACGTCAGTGGCCGGGTCCGTATTCCCACCCCGCTTCTGCGGGAACTCCTCGCCCAGGTTCCTGCCACATACACGATCCGGGGAATCCTCGGCGACCAATGGGAGGTGGGAAGCAAACAACAACACGGCTTGGCGATCGTGACCGACCCGTGGATCATTGATTACCAGACCCAACAACCGCGTCATCCCAACCTGGAGGACATTCGTCGGCACACCATCATCGCGCAACAAATCGATCCAGTGGCGGCCATCTCGTGCATGGATTATCCCGTAACCGATTGCCCGGATGCGACTTCGAGCCTGCGCGCCCTGGAAGCGCATTTGTTGCTGCACGCCAAGCACTACCACGTTATGGCGGCCACAACCGAAAGTTTCAAACAATGGCTCGCGATTGCACGAATTCTCGCAAAAGGCGGAGATATTCGCGGATTGATCAGCGCAGGAATTGCGGTCGTCTCCCCGCTCATGCTGAACAGCCTCAATTGCGGGTTGTTGGTTCGGGCCGTGGAAGAAGGGTTTGCGGTGGTCCCGACGGTTTGTCCGATGGCCGGTTCAACCTCTCCCTATTCCATCGCGGGCACGCTTTTGCAGGCAAACGTTGAGGCGCTCATGGTTGCGGTCATGGCGCAGGTCATCCGACCGGGCGCCCCGTTTCTGTATATCGTCGGACCATCCGTCACCGACATGCATTCTGGTCACGATCTTTACTACACCTTGGACAAGGTCCTTTGGAAAACCGCAGCTTCCCAAATGGGCCGTTCCTACCATCTGCCCACGAGCGCGGAATGCGGCGGAACCCTGACGCATCGCGATGACCAGCAAAGCGGCGCGGAAGGCATGCTGTTCATGCTGGCAGCCCATGCATCCAAGGCTCACATGTTGGCCGGTTTTGGTTCCTGCTACAACGCGAACGGCATGTCAGCGGAGATGATGCTGATCCAAAGGGAGTATCTGAAGGCGGCCCGTTTTCTTGCGCGCGGCATCCATACCGATGATTTTCGCCTCGGGGTTGGCAACATCGAATCAGCCGGCCCCGGCGGAAATTTTCTGACGGACGAACTCACGGTGTCGCTTCTGCGGCAGGATGAGTTCTTCCAGAGCGATCTTTTTGATTTCAGCGGAGGACGCCATGAGGCCAAATCCCTGCTTGAGAATGCGCATGAACGGGTGGAAGAAATGGTCGCCGGCTTTCAATCGCCGGTGCCGGGTGATGTCCAGGAAGACTTGCGTCGGTGCTTCTACGATCGGTATGTCTCGATAAAATGATTGGAGTCACCAACATCAGCCACGAAGATGAGATGGGCTTCCCTCCTCGGACTTCTTGTTTCCTGTCGCGCCGGGTTGTTCCCTGCATGGCGGCATTCACTCTGCTGCTTGATGTTGGAGTTGCCTCGGCAGGAGAGGATGCGGCGGTGACTCTGGTTGCGGGCAGCAAAGCCGAGTGCATGATTGTCACTCAGGGCGGACGGGGGCCGGTCCCGGGTACAGAGGGCGAACGCCCTTTGTGGCAGGTGGTCCTGGATTTCCAGCGCATTCTGGAGAAAATGACGGGGGCCAAGATCCCGATGGTATCCCCCCAGGACGTTCCGTTGGAGGGAACGAAAATCTACATTGGCGATGTGCCCTTGCCGGCTGGCATCGAAACAGATGGCACAGCCCTCGATCCGCGTGGGTATTGGATCATCGCGAAACCGCAGGCGCTGATCCTGCGCGGCAAGACGGAAGGCGGGACGATCAATGCCATCTATGGTTTCTTGCAGGACAAGCTGAAGGTGCGGTGGTTTTTTCCGTCTGAATTGTTTGAGGTCATTCCCCAACTGGACACGGTTAAGATCGCCTTTTGCCGTGAAATCCATAATCCGTCGTTTAAGGGAGCGATCTTCATGGCCGCCTCGGGGATCAACCAGGAGAGTGAAATCTGGTGCGAACGCATGCGTCGGGATGCAGGCGCTTTTCAATACCACGCCCCCTTTGTTCACTATTTGGGCTATATTCTTGATTCAGCCAGGTACGGCAAGACTCATCCGGAATTTTATCCGTTGCTGAATGGCAAACGCCGCATCCCGCCGCCCGGCGACCGCAGCGCCCCGCAACCGTGTCTGAGCAATACCAATCTGGTTAACACGGTCATCGAGTTTTGTCGCAACGATTTTGATAAACAGAATGGTTTGATGGTGGCCATTGGCGAAAATGATTCTACGGACTGGTGTGCTTGTGAGAAGTGCCAGGCCATGGATGTCTGGCCCCTGGAAAAGGTGAACGATATGGAACAGCATTCCGACCGTTATTTCACTTTTGCCAATCAAGTGGCGCATGCGATCGCGCAATCCCACCCGGGCAAGCTGATCGGCGGCCTCGCCTACAATGGCACCGTGACTCCGCCCAAGAAGATCGCCAAGCTGGAACCCAATCTCGCCATTGGCCTGTGCCTCGACACCTCCCAGTACTATGACGCCAACTATAAAACGAGGGATTATAACATTCTTTCCGTCTGGAAACCGAAATGTAAAAACGTCTGCACCTATGACTATCTGAGTCTTGGTTGGATCGCGCCACGTTACCATCCCCATCTGTACGCGCAGCATCTAAAGGAGATGCACAAGCAAGGGATTTTGGCGGTGACAAGCGAAATCCATCCCTATTGGGCCACGTTCGGTCCCATGCTCTACCTGGCCGGCCAACTGATGTGGGATGTCAAGCAAGACCCGGACGCCATCCTGAATGATCTTTTCTCGCGGCTATTCGGCAAAGAGGCCGGCGCAGAAATGAAGGCTTATTACGGTGTCTTCGAGAACGCCTGGATGCGTTCAAATCCGAATCGGAGCGGCAAGTATTTCGAGGGTTGGTCTTCGATGTCGGAACAAATGGCGGTCTATACACTTGCCGATCTGGACAAGGCCATGAAGCATCTTGAGCGAGCCGGAGCGTTCGCCAAAGATCCAATGGCCCAGCAACGCATCAAGTATATCGATGGTTCTTTCGATTACTCTGCCGCCCTCATGCGCGGCTGGCTGACCAGCGACAGGATTGACGCGGCGGTCAACGGTGGCGATCCCCAATCAATCGAGAAGGCGAAAAGGCTGCGTGACATGCTTCGGACAGTTTCCGATCTGTTGAAAAAGGAGGATTCGATTTACAAAGCGACGCTGCTCATTGATCCAATTTGTTCGCAGTCTTACTACAAAAACGATCGCGCCGATCATTTCGGGATCATCCGGGGACAATGGGCGCCGCGATGCAACTACAGTTTGCGCACCGGGGCGGGCGTTCTGCTCAAGTACTACCATGATCACAAGATGGCGGCCGAAGTGGCCGCACTGGAGAATGAATTTCCGGCGGATGTTTTGCAAGCGGCCAAACAGGCGGTGGCGGAGACTTTGGGGGAGGAATGCATCGCCGCCGGCAACATGGAGGGGCCGGGGATCCTGGACCAATGGCAGGCGGGCGAGGCGGACCTCAGTGTCAGTGCGGACGCGCACAGCGGCAAACAGAGCATGAAAATTGAGGCCGCGGCGGATATGGGTCGGCTCGTGCAATCGTTTCACGCAGAGCCTCTCACCAAATACAAGTATGACTTCTGGTATAAATGCAGCCGTCCGGGCGCTTTGTACATGTACGTGACCAACGAAGGCAAGGACGGCAACGCCGTCGGAGACAACCATGAAAAAAATGAATGGACGCGCGTAACCGGTTATTTCACGACATCTGAGAATGGCGGTGACGCGACCATTGGTTTTTGCAGTTGGCCCGGTAAACCCACCTTGATTGACGATGTTTCCATCCGGGAGATTCGCGCCTCCGACCAAATCGCTTGCAAGAAGGTGGATGCCGGGTTTCCCGATTGGAACCAACCGACCTTCAAACTCGACACGGCCGACAAGCTGGGAACCAATATCCCGTCGGACAAATGGCGCGGTCCCGCCGAGTTCAGCGCCATCGCCTGTTTGGGTTGGCAGGACGAGGGGCTGCGGCTTGTCGTCAAGGTCAAGGATGTGGAGCATCAACAACCATTTTCAGGAGCTGATATATGGCAAGGCGATAGCATTCAGTTTGGTTTCGATATGGCAGGGGACGGCGTCAAACAGGGTTTTGGAAAGGGATATGATGATTCGAACGATTTCCTGTATGGTCTTGCACAACCGGATGCGCCGGACAGCCAACCCGAACTTTACTGCTGGAAGGCGCCCAAGGGCAAGGCGGCCACGAACATTGCCAACGACGGCAGCACCCACCGCTACAGCATCAAGCCGGAGAAGGGAGAGTTGGTCTATGATGTGCTGATTTCTTGGAAGCGCCTGGGTTTTGCCCCCAAGACCGGCCATGTCTTCGGTTTCAACCTGGTTGTCTTTGACCGTTATCCGAAATCGGATGGCGCCAGTGAACTGGTCTGGCTGCAACTGACCCCCGGCATTGCCGGCAGCGAGGGGCAATCACCGAACCTCTGGAAAAAGTTTGTTCTCACCACCCAGGACTGACTGTAATCCAAAGTACAAATAATAAGGAGTGAATGATGACTGCGAAAACAAAATGGTCTTCAAGCAGGCGAAAAGACGGCAAGTTACCAAAGTCCGGTCCAAACATCAGGCCCCTGCCGCCCGGGGTGATCGAGCATCGGGGCACTTATCAGAAGGGGATTCCGCATAATTTGTATGGGGGAATTGTCGAGCGGAGCGACGGCACACTCATGTTCGCCTATCCGGAGCATCTCGGACTTCAAGGCGGAGATGCGATTCGGTCGGAATGCCGGATCTCGAACGACGGCGGAAAAACCTGGAGCGATCCCCAGCCGCTGAACTGCGGGATTGGGATCAACGGCATGATCCGCTTGCAATCCGGGAAATTAGCGGTTTATGGCGAGAAACAATATGGAAACGGGCTGGTTATGGCGGAAACCTGGTTTTCTTCTTCGCCGGATGACGGCAAAATCTGGAGCGCGCCGGTGGACATCGGCGTTTATCAGGACTTCCATCCCTATTTGCATTCGATGAGCCAGTTGGCAAGCGGCCGGCTCCTGCTGGCCGGCTACTGGGAGGGTTTGAATGCGGGCAGGCCCGACGAGGGGTTGCACGAGGGCGCCACTGACACCATTCCCTATACACAGTATGGCTGGGGTCTGTGGCGCGGCCGAATTCTGTTCTGCGAGGGACACCGCGGGGTGGAGATGGGCATCAATATGGTCTATTACTCTGACGACGAGGGTCTGACATGGAAACAGGGTACAGGGGGACTGTTCGGCTGGTTTGATGATCGGGGCGTGCCCAATGGGGAAGGCGGCATCATTGACGTGTACGAGCCTAATGTGGCGGAGACTCAAGACGGACGGTTGCTGATGATCATGCGCTCAAAAACCGGCCGCCTGCTCCAGAGCTACAGCTTGGACCAGGGCGCGACCTGGCTCAGCGTCTTGCCCACGGATCTGTCGGCTTCCCAGACGTCGCCACAATTACATAAGATTCCGAAGACCGGGGACTTGCTGTGCGTATGGAACCAGGTTTCCTGCGAGGAGATTCGACGCGGCTTTCAGCGGGGGCGTCTTTCCGCCGCCATTTCCCGCGACAGCGGACTGACGTGGGAGAACTTCAGGACGCTTGAACTCCAGGAGGGAATGGAGGACGTCGCGCGCATTGCGCCGGAGTTCCCGATTGCCCGGCGGGTTGTCGGTCGGCCGGGGTTGGGGCAACTGCCGGACGGATTTGTCATGTTTTCCCAACCCGTCGTGGACATCGTCGGGGATCTGGTCTTCATCCGCTACGGCCGGATGTGGCCTGTGGAAACAGACGAGAATCGGGAACAAAAGAAGTCAAGCGAATGGCCCGGAATGTGGCCCCGACAGAAGGATCGCGGAGCGGAGATGACAGACGGAGAACTGGTCCTGCGCGTCTATCCCCTGAAATGGTTCTACTGAAAAATCCATGGAAAACAAATCGCGTCTGCAAACCAGCATGCTGGTTGCCCCCTGGGAACCGGCGATCTTGAGATGAGAATCGATTCCTGCGTCGCCACGAAATTTTTGCGACAAAATTATACTGACAAGCCACGGCAAACATTCTACCTACCATTTGATGGCCAATCCCGCACAGCGAACCACCCAGTACCTCCAAGCTGTCTCCGGCGGGAGCGGGATCACGGTTGGCGAGCTTGTGGATCACATCCTCTACGACGCCATCAAGGCCGGCGCGAGCGACATCCACATCGAGCCCTGGGAAAATGTCCTGATGGTGCGCATCCGTCTGAGCGGCGTGTTGACGGAACTGATCAAACTGCCGCTTGATCTGATGGAGAAGATCGCGGGGCGCTTCAAGGCGATGGCCAACCTGGTGACCTACCAGTCCAACCTGCCGCAGGAAGGCCGCGCGCCCGCCGGCGAGGAACTGGGGGGAGTCGAGTTGCGCATCTCGACGTTTCCGACGACGCGCGGCGAAAAAATCGTGGCGCGCGTCTTTGATCCGCGCAATCGAAAATTCAACCTGGCGGACCTCGGTTTCGATGAAAAGACGCTGGCGAGCTTCACAAACCTTCTCTCGCGTCCCAGCGGTTTGTTGCTGGTGACCGGCCCGACGGGGTCGGGCAAGACCACGGTGCTTTACGCCGCTCTCAATTACATCGGGCAGCGCGCGGGCGCGACCATGAGCATTGCCACGGTGGAAGACCCGGTGGAGTTCAATTTATCCATGATCAGCCAGTCCCAGGCCAATCCCGCCCAGGAATTCACCTACGCGATCGCCTTGCGCTCGCTCATGCGCCAGGACCCGCAGGTGATCATGATCGGCGAGATTCGCGATTCCGAGACCGCCGCCATCGCCGTGCAGGCTGGTCTGACGGGGCACTTGGTGCTCAGCACGACGCACAGCGGCATCGCCGCGGGCGGGTTCACGCGCCTGATCAACATGGACATCGAACCGTATCTTCTGGCGTCGAGTGTCATCGGAGTCCTGGGCACCCGTCTTGTCCGGAAGAATTGTCCGCATTGCTCGCTGCCGTATCTGCCGGACGCGACCATGTTGAAATTGCTGCCGGAAGAGGCGGTTGCCAGTGCGGATTTTCAAAAGGGACGCGGGTGCGGGGAATGCCTGGGAACGGGTTATGTGGGGCGCACCAGCCTTACCGAGTTGCTGGTCGCCGACGAGGTTTTTCGCGAGGCGGTGTTGCAGAAACTGCCGACGCGTGAGCTTCAAAAGGTTGCCATCCAGCAGGGCATGCAGACCATGTGGCAAAACGGGGTGAATCAAGTCCTGTCGGGACACACCACGCTTGAGGAAATCGTGCGTGTCATCGCGGTGGATCAACTTTAGCCTCCGACCTCCTGGCTTGACCGGGGAGGATTAACCATGCGAACCAGCACTCGTATTCCGGGCATCATCATCCGAGCGATGCGCATCGAAGATTACGATCAGACGGCAGCCCTGTGGGGCGCCACCCGCGAGATCAAGGTTTATTCGGCCTCTGACTCCCGCGAGGACATCCAGAAGTTTCTCGAAATGAACCGGGACACTTGTTTCGTCGCCGACGCGGATGGCCAGATTGTGGGCACGATTCTTGGAGGATTTGACGGCCGTCGCGGTTATATTTACCATCTGGTGGTGGAAGGGGCGCAGCGGGGGCGCAACATCGGGAGCGCGCTGCTCGAAAAGACCAAGGTCGCCATGCGCATGAAGGGGGTTGAGAAAATTCATATTTTCGTTCCGATGCACAACAACCGCAACAGCGTGGCGTTTTGGGAAAGCCACGGGTGGCAGAGGAGAGCGGATTTGCAGATGATGTCCTGCACTCTCGAAACCACGGCCTTCATGATGGCCGGCACGCCTGCACCGCAAAACAAGGCGTGAGCCGGTGATTCCACAACGGGCTTTTCAGCGCCATCCCGATGCGCGCACGCACCCGTCTGGATCTTCGTCACGGGCGCAAGGGCGGATCATCATGAACGCGAGCATCCGGCCCGTCTGTCCCTTCTCTTTTCGATACGAATAGTAACGCTCCGGATGGCAGCCCGTGCAATCGGGATGGCGCCAGATTTCGCCCACTCCTTCCGCGCGAAGCTGTTGCTCGATTTCACCGATGAAATCCACTTCGTAGCAACAACGATGAATGCACGGACTGAGGGCGGAGATCATCGCCGAGGGATCGCCTTGCGCCAGCGCCGCCAGCCGACGAACGCCCTCTCGCGCAATGCCCGCCTCCGTGCCTTTGCGCCCCGAATGCAGCAGCCCGATGGCGCGCCTCCTCGTTTCGACGAGGAAAATCGCGCAACAATCGGCCACATGAATTCCAAGAGGCACGCCCGCCGTTGCGGTGATCAATCCGTCCGCTCCGGGGGCGACGGCAGGTTGTTCCGGTTGCGACAGCGAGCCGCCCGCATGTCCGGCGATAACGATCCTGTTCCTGTGAACCTGTTCCGCCAGATGCAGTTGGCGCCAGATCACGCCTTGTGATTCAACGATCTGGCGATGTCGTTCCTGAAGCCGGGACAACGCCACGTCACGGGATGCTGTCACCTCGATCGCAATTTGCCGCGTCGTGAAACCGTGGTTCAACCACGGCAGGCGGGTCAAAGGCGGAAAAACGAGCGTCTCCATTTTCACCAGGTGATTCTAATTAGCTCTCAAGATGATACTAATGAAAACATGTGGCACAGCCGCCCCCGGCTGTGCATCCCCTTGGACACAGGCGAGGGCGCCTGTGCCACATTTTCCAAGCCATCATCTGCTGAAAAGGCTAATTGTCCCAACTTGAACGCAAACTGGAATGAAGATCAAGTTTTCGATGAGCGGGAATGATCCGGAGGCGCCCCATCCGCCGGCGCGTCTTTCAAGAGACATGCCAATCCGATCGCGAGAATTCCGGTGAGATTGAGCGCGATCATCACGGGAGCGTACTGATGCGCCTGCCAGTTCATCGCCGACAAAAGAAGCTGAAAGGTGGCCAGAAGGCCGAGGCACATCCAGGCGGTGGAGAGCCTCCATTTTTTCGGGTCGAGGATGTGCGAAAGAATGCTGGCAAGGATCAGGGAGACGGTGAACCATCCAAAAAAATTCAACCGCGGCACGCCGTAATACGCGCGATCCCATTCCTGCCAATGGATGTACTGTTTCACGCTGGCCGCCACAGGTTCATAGTTCATGTCCATCACCGTCACAGTCACTGCGGTGAGCAAGGCCAGGAGCACCTGCGAATCCTGCGAAGGCTGGGATAAACGGCTCATCACGAGAACGGAACATACGACATAGGCGTTGATCACTGCAATCAGCCAGCAGACGGGCATGATCCAGGGCATCAGGCCGAACAAACGCGGCCCCAGTTTTTCGGTGAACATGCACGCGCCAAACGGGTAGCCGCTGAGAAGTCCGATCATCACGGCGATTGCGCCGCCCGCCAGGATCGTGAAAAGCGCCTGCAGGCTTTTGCGCGCATCGCAATCGCGGCGGATGATCAACGCGGTGCAGACGCCCGCCAATGACAGACAAACGCATTCGCCCAATCCAGGCACGGGGGTTTTCACGCCCGATGGGAAGATGTTGGTGGTCTGAATCAGAAGACCGGGGATATAACAAACCAGATAAGCCGCTGCGGCGATTCCCAAGAGACGATCGGTTGAGGAGGCGTTCCGGACCTCGACGCGATTTTCCCGTTGAAAGGAGGCGGTATGCGAGTCGGTTTCCTCGATAACCGTTCGATTCATGACGCATCCCGGTTCACGGCAGCGGCTGCTCTCTGGGCGGAAAGCAACACCATGGGGATGCCGCCGCCGGGATGCGTCATGCCGCCCACAAAGTACAGGCTGCTCACCTCCGCGCAACGATTGGGCTGCCGCGACCAGATGTCCGAGACAGCGTGGGTCGCGTGGCCATAAATCGCACCGCGATAGGCGTTGGTGCGCAATGCGAAATCCGCGGGCGAAATGACCTTCTCGCAAAGAATGTCATGTCGCAATCCATCCAGCCCCATTTTTTCCAGCCGCGCCAGGATCGTGTCGCGATAAGAAAGGCGCATTTGTTCCCAGTGATGGTCCGGCTCAATCGCCGGCGTGTGGACGAGGACGGAAAAGTTATCCTGGCCAGGCGGCGCCTGGGTGGGATCGGTTCGCGTCGAGATGCACACATAAACAGTTGGTTCGGCCGCAGGCCGTTTCCGGTTAAAGAGATCGTCGAATTCAGCCAGGTAATCCGAGGAAAAGAAAACATTGTGATGGGCGAGTTGCTCGTAGCGACGTTTGACTCCCCAAAGAATGACGAACGGCGAACTCGAAAACGGCTTCGCGTCCAGCCGCCTTGTGACAGCCTGCTGGCGTCGGGTGGAAAGCAGACGCGTCCAGGCATGCATTGCATCGGCATTGCAGATCACCACGTCGGCATCCAGCCGCACCCCTCCTCGGATCACCACGCCATTTGCGCGCGGCGTTTGAAAGCGGCCTTTCTGGGTCAGAGTGATTTCGGACACCTCCGCGCCCACGAGGAACTCCACGCCCAGGTCTCTCGCGCATTTTTCCATCGCCTCCGCCAGGAGATACATCCCCCCTCGAATGTACCACCCTCCGCCCTGCATTTCCACATAGGGAATGATGTTGAAGGCGGCGGGGATTCGATAAGGGGAGGAACCGCGGGTGGTTGCGTAACGAAGAAAAAGCTGTCGGATGTGCGGGTCCTTGAAATGCCGTTCAACCACCTCGGCCATGGACTTGCGGCCGAAAAGCCTGGGCAGATGATGCGCCTGCTTGAGAAAACGCGGGGCGAGATAACCCAACGCGGTTTGCGGGGGGCGAAACAGATGAGCCTCGACCGAAAGATCGTAAATGCTTCTTGCGTAACGCATGAAACCCTCCAGCGCCTCCCCGTGGTCCTTCTCCCGCCGCGCCACTTCGATCTGGAAGTGATGGAAATTCGCCCAGGCGTTGATGACTTTTCCGTCCGGATAAAAATAACGACACACCGGATCAACGGACAACAACTCCAGGTAATCCTCGATGTCGTGTCCGGCGTACTCGAAGAGGTCGCGCAGCACGAAGGGCATTGTCACCAGCGTCGGGCCGACGTCCCATAAAAATCCCTCCTTGCTGTGGCAATCGAGTTTTCCGCCCACGCGGCTGTTTTTCTCGAGCACCTTCACCTTCCATTGGTCCCGCGCAAGACGGATGGCGGTTGCCATCCCTCCAAGCCCCGATCCGATGATGATTGCTGTTTGCGCCATAACAAATGCTGATTCCCAGCCCGAATTTTTCACCGCCCGTGAGAAATTCGCACCGAGTGCCGTCCCGCCAAAGCGGGATGCTAATCCCGCGAGGGTGCGGCCTGCAAAAATCGCTACCCAGCGGTTTTTCAGGTTCATTTCTCGTTCGCCGCGGCGAATGAGGAATGCAGACTAGCAAGACGCACCCCATCCGTCATCCGAAAAGCAGCGTCACAGCCTCATTTCTTTGATCTCTATTGAACCAATTTTTTGTCGCGCGTCCCGGACGGACCCGTCTGCGGAATTGCATTTCCCGTCCGGTCGATTATGTTGCCGGCATGCTCCTTCGTGTGAACAAGATTGAGGTGGGTTCGTTGGCGCGCAGCCGGCGTGAAAAAGTCGAGGCGCGTCGCCGTCTGCGCCGCTTGTCTCCGTACGCGGCGCAACAGATGGCGGACCGAGTTCTGCTGCCCAAATGGTGGCAGAACGTGTCGCGAAGCGCATGGGTCGAGGACCTGGCGTGAAACAGGTTGCGCCAGAGGATATCCGCCCTATCCTGGACGGTCTTTACCGAGCGGGAGTTGAAGCCGTCATTGTGGGTGGACAAGCCATCAACCTCTGGGCCGGCCAGTATCGCAAGAATATCAAGGCGTGGAACGCCCTTCTTCCCTATGCCAGCGAAGACCTCGATTGTTTGGGCGGGAAGGTCGAATTGCTCGCCGTGCGGGACATTGTGGGCGGCCGAGTCAGGCTGAACAAGGACTTTGGCCCTTCCCCGAATACCGGGTTAATCCTCTTGTCGTTGGGCGGCGGATTATTCCGCATCGATTTCCTGGGTTCAGTGCTCGGCCTGAACACTCAGGAAATCATCCGCACATCTCAGATGTTCGAGGGACGCGGTCCTTTGCTCGGGCTTCGGTTGCGAGTGCTCCATCCTGTCTTATGCCTGGAAAGCAAGACGGCATGCCTGGCGTCGCTTTCCCAAACCGAACGGCAGGATGAAAAACATCTGCGACTGGCGATTCTGTTCGTAGCGGAGTTTCTTCGGGAACGATTGGGCAAATCCCCGCGTCAGGTATTCAACATGATCGAACGGATCGCTTCTGCCGCCGCAAACGAGGATGGGCTTAGAGTGTGGCATCGTCGCGGCATACGCATCGAACGGGCCGTGCCGATTGTCCCCATGCGATTGAGCCAAAACGCCGGCTTGAACAAGTTTCTGTCATTGCGTTGGCCGCAAATTCAGGATCGCTTGCGGCGAAAACGTGACCGGTACCGCCACATCATGTGCCAGATTGCTCCAAGTCGCGGAGGAAACCCTCGTGATCGCCGATGAGTTGCTGACTCTCGCGTAATACAGTGACATGCCCTCACGGAGACAGCCCCTGTCCGGCTACTCACAAATTAGAACCAACATGTTGGTC
>JACQHZ010000311.1 GCA_016198745.1 Verrucomicrobiota bacterium | reverse complement strand
TGCCGGACATCCTCAATGGGGATACGGAAAAGCAGATTCAAGCGGTGGCGGATTACATTCGTGTTTATCGAGAACCGCCGCCCGCTTCGCCTCCTCCGAAAGCGCCGCCGCCCGCCGCCAAGTCCGCCAAGCAGGTTTCCGCCAAACCCTGATTGCAAGAATGTGCGGCCCGATCAAACCTCCACATCCTTGAGGAACAGCGCGGCATCTTCGGGAAGAACGGGGTTGACGTAAAAACCGGTTCCAACCTCGAACCCTGCAATTTGCGTGAGACGCGGCGTGATCTCGATGTGCCAGCGGAAATCCTGCTCCAGCGTCGTCCAGTAGCCTTTCTTCGCATAGCGCGACGGCGCGGTATGGATGAGATAATTGTACTGCGGCTGGTTGAGGCCGCGATGCAGTTTGAGCAGGACGATTTTGAGGATGTCGGCCAGTTGCAGCACTTCGTTCGATTCGATCCGGTAAAAATCCGCCAATTGCCTCCGCGGCATGATGCAAAGCTCGAACGGAAAACGCGAGGCGTACGGACAGAAACAGACGAACCCGGCGTTTTGATACACGATTCGCCGCGAGTCCCGCAGTTCCTGTTTCAGTATGTCGGCGAAGATATTGCGCTCCTTCTGTTCGTAATAGTGTTGCGCACCGGCCAGTTTCTCTTTCATCACCTTGGGAGTGACGGGCGTGGCGATGATCTGCGAATGCGGATGGCTCAGCGCGGCGCCGGCGTCGCGCCCGAAATTTTTGAAGACCAGGACATACCGAAATCGCGTGTCCTTGAGGAGATCGGCGATTCGCACGCGATATGCCTCGACCACGGACGCCACGCCTTCCAACGGCTGCTCTTCGAGTTGCTGGTCATGCTGCGGCGTTTCGATGACGACCTCGTGCGCGCCGATGCCGTTCATGCGGTCGTACATCCCATCCCCCTCCTTGTCGAGGTTGCCTTCAATCCGCAACACGGGGAATTTGTTGGGGATGACCCGCACCTTCCATCCGCGTTCGTTGGGCTTGGAGCCGGGGGCGCGAACGGCGAAAATTTCGGGCGGCGTCAGTCCCTCATTTCCTTCGGAAAAGGGATTGATCCTGGGTTCGGGCACATGGTTGTGATGATCGGCGAAATCGGTCGGGCAGCGCGTTCTTTCGCTGGCCACGATCACCCATCGCCCCACCACGGGGTCTTGTCGAAGTTCAGGCATAAGATTGCAATGATTCGTAAATGGCCTCGTATTCCCGCGCGGACTTTTCCCATGAAAAATCCGCCGCCATCGCGTTCCGCCGCAACGCGGCCATCAGCGAAGGCCGTCCGAGCACGCTCATGGCGCGATCCAAGGCGGCCATCAACGCCTCCGGTTCCGCCCTCTCGAACTTGAATCCGGTGCCTTGCCGCCTCTCCGGTTCCCATTCCTGGATGCTGTCATCCAGGCCGCCTGTGGCGCGAACCACCGGTATCGCGCCATATCGCATGGCGTAAAGCTGGCTGAGGCCGCATGGTTCGTAGAGGGATGGCATCAGGAAAAAATCGCTTCCAGCGTAAATGCGATGCGCCAGCCGGTCGTCGAAACCGATCTTCAATCCGATCTGGCGGGGATGATCCCCGGCAAGACGACGGAACGCATCTTCGTATCGCGCCTCGCCGTTTCCCAGGATCGCAAAGGCCGCGCCGCGCTTGAGCATCTGCGGAAAGGTGTTAAGCAGGAGGTCCATTCCCTTTTGTTGGGCGAAACGGGAAACTACGCCGAACAACGGCTTTTTGCCAGAGGTTTCCAACCCCAGTTCCCGCGCCAGAGCGGTCTTGCATTTCCGCTTATCCGCAAGCGTCTTGGCAGTGAATGGATGCGGCAGATGCGGGTCGGTTTCGGGATTCCACACCGCCGTGTCCACGCCATTCATGATGCCGCGCACCGGGTTGCGCCGCGCGCGCAAAACGCCATCCAGGCCCCAACCGTGTTCGGGCGTTTGAATCTCTTGCGCATACCGCCGGCTCACGGTGGTCGCCTCGTTCGCAAAAAGGATGCCGCCCTTCATCAGATTGATATGGCTGTAGAATTCCAGGCCGTTCACGGAAAAGAAATGCGGCGGAAGGTTGGTGTGCTGAAATTCGCGCGCGTCGAACATCCCCTGGAAGGCCAGGTTGTGAATCGTGAACACAACGGGGACCTCACGCAACGCGACGGGGCTATCCCCGGCGCGGAGTTGAACGGGAACAAAGGCCGCCTGCCAATCGTGCGCATGAACAACGTGCGGTTGAAGTCCCAGCGATTGGACCGCCTGAACTGCCGCCTTGCTGAAAAAAATGAACCGCTCCGCGTTGTCGCCGTAATCGCGCGTTCCCGTTCCGTACAGGTCATCACGATCGAAATACTCCCCCTTGCCGATGGCATAAACGCTCACGCCCCGGCGCTGCTCGATTCGATACACCGTGAAATCGGCCGCGCGCTGGCCGAGTTGCACACGGTCCTGCCGCAGTTTCTCTGCCGATCCGGTATTCACGCAACGATAAAGAGGGATGAACGCCGCGATCTCGTGTCCGCGCCGGCTCAAGGCATGGGGCAGCGATCCCATGACGTCTCCGAGGCCGCCGGTCTTGGCGAACGGCGTCATTTCGCTGGCGATCATCACGATGTTCATCGCCTGGCAATAGAGAGGAAATCTGCCGCCATCGTCAACGACGAAGCGCAACCGGCCGGCAACCGGGTGCGCGACAAAATTCTTGGTGATCCCGCTGTAGGCGGCCACGTGGCACGTGGTAAACTTCCGGAAGCTTTGGCACGTTTCACGTGTCCGCCCTCTGCCCATGCGGGGTCGGCGACGGGTGCATTACCTCCATCTCGGCGCTTTCTGGTCTCTCTGCTCAGCGCGATCAAAAACGCTGCGGCAGAGTCGCAGCCGGTCGCCTTCTTCCCGACAGGTTGCCGCACGCGATTTCCAACAGCGATTCGGGGGGCGACCGTTCGTACCACAATAAAAGATAAGTATACGACAGGAAAAGTGCGCGATATTTTGCCGAAATTTCTTGTTTATGGCCCGATGTTGCGTATGTTTGCTTACATGTGTGAGCGAGATGTAGCAGAGTGGTGTTGTACAGAGTGCCATTGTAATCAGTCTGCGTACTCTCTCTCTCGAGAGGTAGGGTCTTTTTGCGTCCGTTCCGGACGCGCGGTTTTGTCTTCCGTTGGCCGACGGTCCCGCCGGTGCCCCTTGTCCCATTGCGCGCGCTTATTTTGTCAACACGCCTTGTTTCGCGCGTCACGAAGAACCGGATGACGCGCGACACTGAAATTCACGGCTCGCTTGCATGAAAACACCGCCCCACGATCCGCTGCCGTCCGAGAAACGAGCGCGTTCCGACGCCGGAGTTGACTTGAGGGTTCTTTTCGTCTGGAGCGTGATGTCCGCTATCATGGTCTTCGGCGAAAACGTGCTGCAAAAGGCATCGGGGCCGGGTCTGTCAACAGTTCACGGTCCGTTGTCCACAAGCAACCAGACACCCGTCTCGTCCGGTACATCTTCCAACCATTCACCATCCACCATCCACGCTACCGCTCCCCTCTCCCTCCCGTCCGATCTCGTGCCCGTTCCGGACACAGCCACCGATCCTGCCACCGGCCTTCCCGTATGGGTGCGTTCGAGAGTCACACAAATTCTTTTCAGGCTTATTTCCCCGGGCAGCTTCAAGATGGGTTCCGCAGCAGGCGCGCTGGCCGATGACGATGAACAACCGCGACACACGGTTCATTTGTCGCCGTATTTCATCTCGGTCAGCCCGATCGCCAATGCGCTCTACGAACAGTTTGCCCCGGAGCATCGGCAGAAGCGTGGCGCATACTGCAAGCAGGATGCGCACCCTGCCGCACGGGTGACGTACGCGCAGGCCATGGCCTTTGGGCGCTGGTTATCACAGCAAGAGGGGGTTGCGACCAACGCCTATACTTTGCCGACTGAAGCGCAATTCGAACGCGCCACGCGGGGCGCCTATCCCAACGCCAGCTATCTCTACCCGAATGGCGACGACGAACTCGAACCCGGTTACGATGCGTACTCCGCGTCCTCGGCGCTTGCGGTGGATGCCGGCCCGACCAATTCATTCGGTTTATACGACCTTGTCGCTGGCGTGTACCAATGGACGCGCGACTGGTACGCGCAGGCTTACAACGATTGTCCGTGCGCGGCCCGCGACCCAAGCGGTCCTGACACTGGAAAATTGCGTGCATTACGCGGCGGGACATGGTCAATTTACGCCATGAGCCATCGCGCCGCAGATCGGTTCAAATCATCGCCCGACACCGAGGACGATCACATCGGCTTGCGCGTGGTGCGCACGCTCGATACC
>JACQHZ010000310.1 GCA_016198745.1 Verrucomicrobiota bacterium | reverse complement strand
TCGCCTCCCTCGCTTGCCACCCTCTGCAGGGTGGGCGTTGATCCCCCATGTGGGGGACAGGCACCGCAGCGCCCTCCAAAATTCCTCCTTACGTCCGGATTTGGGCGCCAGCAGACCGAAACCGCCGGCCCGTTGCGCGCGAGCAGTTGACCCTTTTATCATCCTGATCGCCGAGAACAGAAACACCAGGTTTCGCATAGGTTGAGAAAATTGCAAAATTACGGGGTTTAAGGTTTAACGGACATTCCATAGACGGCGTTGGAAAGTTCAAGCTTGCCGTCGGGAGTCCGGGTGAATCCCGCGACCATATAAATCCAGCCGTTGACATAAACCGCGTCGAATGACCAGAGCGGCTTGGGCAGATGCCATTTCTCCTCGGTCCAGTCGCCGAGATCGCCATTGTCTTTGATGGTTGCCGACAGCGCCTTGTTTTCCTCCGCCCCGCCGCCGAGCAGGACGATTTTCTTTCCCGCCAGCACACCCGCCATCGCATCGTTCGCCAACGGCAGCTCGGAGATGTTGGTCCATTCCTCAAGAGTCCCGTTCGCTGCGACCTTGGTCCTGAAAACCTCGGCTTTCCTCGTTTCCGGCGTATGTCCGGTGTTGCCTCCGCACAGGTAAATGTAATCGTTGTGGACAAAGGCCGTCGCCCCTCCGCGCGGGGAAATCAGATGCTGCGCCTCTTCCCATTCCCCAAGCGAGCCGTCCTTCTTGATCTTCGCGCTCCACACGCCTCGCCAGTAGAATCCGCCGATGTAGTAGATGTTGTCCTTACAGACGACGACCGATCCAACGTGCATTTTCTTGGGGAGCGGAGAAGTTTCCTTCCATTGCGGGACGGTTCCGTCAGCCTGCACCGTACCGTAGTAAACCTTGTCGGTTCCCCCTTCCAGCAATTGTCCGCCCAGCACATAAATTTTATCTTTGCTTGCCGCCGCGCGGTGGTAACACAGCTTTTCTGGAAGTTGGGTCGTGGTTGCCCAAGGCGCAATGGTCCCGTCGGGAGCGACCTGCGAGAAATACACCGTGTCGCTTGGCGCGCTTCCGACATGACCGCCCAGGATGTAGATGAAATCATGGACCGCGACGCAGGCATGTTCGTACCTCGCCGGAACAGCCGGACACGTCGCCCATTCCCGAGTTTCCTGCGCTGACCCAATCGGCCCGCCCATGTTCAACAACACTGCAAAAATGCCTCTAAACACCATGCCGGCCCAGCAATTCGAGGTTTTCATTTTCTTCGGACTCCTTTTTGAATTCACCTATCTTGGTTTGGCCTTTCATTGAAAAGAAAAGCCGGGTCACCATGGCCAAACGGCGGGGTTGGGCGACTGCGCTGGCGCCGTCGGAATATTGCCTTGCGGGGCATGTTCCACGTGCCCATCGTAAAAAAGGAGGTTGGCGCCCCGGTTGTGAGCATAACTGAAGCCGCCGTTACCCGGCCCGGGCGGCCAGTCTTCCTCTGCATTTACATAAATCGTCCACATTGGTTGAAAAGCAACCTGAGCACATCGCTTGTCCGCCAGGATAAAATGCTGCGCGGGATTGACACAATCGTTGCGGGTTATGACAAAAGTGATCAAGTTGTAACCGTAGGTCCCATAATAGTAAGGTTGCCACAAAGCCCCATTGGCGAGCGCGATCCGCTCATTCACGGAACAAGTCAGCATCGTCGGCTGTCCAGTGTTCGGCGGCAACAATTTGGCGCTCCGTAACGTCTCCATCCAACCACCGGTGGCGGGAAGATAGTAGGGAACCACCTTGTCGTTGTTGTCGTCCGCATAGAGATCAATGATAATTCCCAGCTGCTTGAGGTTGTTCAAACACCGGATGCTGTTGGCGCTTTCCCGCGCGGACTTCAAGGCCGGCGCCAGCAAGGCCATCAGCAGCGAGATGATGGCGATTACCACCAATAACTCGACAAGCGTGAATGCTACGTTGTCTTTCGTTGTTTGATCGCCCTTCATGGTTTCTCTGTTCATTTGTTATTTCTGACTTGAAGCCCGCACCACGAGAGAAGGTTTCACCCAAATATGTTGCGGCAACGTGCGCGGATTGTTGATCTGCGCCAGCAACCGTTCCGCCACCGCCACGGCAATCCCGCGATGATCGGCTTTGACCGCCGTCAGCGGCACGTCCAGGTACCGGTTGAACTCCGCGTCGCCGCACGACACCAACGCCAGATCCTCCGGTACCCGCACCCCGGCCGCACGAATTACCCGGGAAAGCTCGGCGGCCAGTTCCACGTTATACACCAACAGTCCGGTCGGACGCGGTTGGAGGGCGGCCATCCTTTGCCACAGCGGGCGCGCATCATCGCCCACCTTCCACGGGAGCAGATACGAACTGTTGATCGGGATTCCGGCGGCAGCCAACGCGCGTTCGTAACCCCGCCTCCACGCGCGCTGCGCAACATCCTCAGTTGCGGTGACCACGAAGGCAATGCTCCGGCGGCCTTGCTCCAGCAGATGCCGCGTCCCGATCTCCGCTTCTTCGGTAAAGTCGTAATAAACGTTGTCAAGTTCCGCGCTCGGAGCCACGTCCGTCGTCACCACCGGCAGGGACTGGCGCCGGAGCTTGTGGAGTTCGTCGCGGAACGCTTCGATGATGTTGGCGGAGATCACCCCATCGCAGCGACCGGCGGTGTACGTGCGATAGACGGCGGCCGGGTCTTTGGTGTGGGCGAGCAACTCCAGGTCCAAATGATAGCCATGCGGCGTGAGCGCCAACTGAATCTGCTCATACAAGTCATGCGCGTAGGCGTACTTGAGGCTCTGCAACGTCGCCAAGACAATCGTGTTGGTCTTGCCGGAAGCCAGATTGCGCGCCGCCCGATGCGGCACGTACCCGAGTTGGCGGGCGGCCACTTGCACGCGCTCCCGGACTTCGGGTCGCAGTTTGGGAGCGATCTTCGGATTGAGCGCCGCCGCCACCGTGGTTCGGGGCATCCCCAATCGTTTCGCCAATTGACCTTGTGTCAGGACGATTTCCATATATTATCGCGCGATAATTATCGTTATCGCGCGATAATGCAAGCATTTTTAGCAATTTTTAACAATGGCCTTTTCATCTCTCAATCTCATGGTTCTTGCAGTTGGATGACGTTGATTTTTCCGGACTGGACAGAGATCACAGTTGAATCTGAACACTCTTGACATGAAGCCGGCCGGCATGCAATGCATTGTATGGCAACGAAACCGATATCCTTGCGTGTTGCCGAGGATGTGAAGCTGGATCTGGAGCACATTGCCCGGCGTTTTGGCACGAATCCAGCCACGCTGGGCGCTGACTATGTCACGCAGGGGGTGCGGATCACCCGGCATCCCAGTATCGAATTCCGTCAAACCCCGGCGGGACGTATGGCCTACGTGCGCAGCGTGCGCCTGCCCGTCTGGCTGGCGGTGGAGACGGTTGCGGATTGTGGCGGGGATGCCGAGCAGGCCGCCAAGTTGCTGCGGTTGCCGCCGCTGTTGCTGAAGGCCGCGCTGGTCTATGCCCGGGTCTTTCCGGAGGAAATCGCGGCGGATCGCGAGGCGGGCCGGCAACCCCTGGAAAATTTGGACACCCTCGTGCCAAATCATTCCTTTTTGCGCGTGTGAAGGGGATGCGCACGTTGACCTGTTTTCCATGCGCCGCGTCCGCACTGATCGGAGTATGATTCCTATTCTTTCTCCGGCGGACACAGGTGAATCTTGTTCAAATGAGTTACAACTGTTTTGTGGCGTTGGTCAGAATCTCCACGCCGTCTGGAGTCACCGCCACGTTGTCTTCAATCCGGATACCGCCCCAGGCGCGGCTGTACAACCCCGGCTCAACGGAGCAGACGTGGCCGGCGCGCAGCTTTTGTTCATTGCCGGCCACGAGGAATGGTTCGGGTTCGTGATACCGGAATCCCAGGCCGTGGCCGGTGAGATGCACGATCTCGTCGGCAAAGCCGGCTGCTTTCAGGATGTCGCTCGCAACCTTGTCGGGATGCAAGGCCGGCACGCCGGCCTTGATGGATTTCGTGGCGGCGGCTTGCGCCGCTTTTACTGCTTCAAACGCGCGCCGTTGCACCGCCGTCGGCTGGCCGGCCACTTTCACGCGCGTGGTGTCGGCCCAGAACCCGTCCGCGCACACGGCGAGTTCGAGCAACGCGATCTCGCCGGCTTTGAGTTTGCGTCTGCCGGTGGTCACAATCGGACGCCAGGCGCGATGCGCGTTCGGGCCGCTCGAGATTTGCGGATAGACGTTCACGTGGCGCACGCCGTCCAGCGTTACCCCGCGCGTCAGGCATTCCCGATAGACGCTGGCCGCGAGTTCCGCTTCGGTCATGCCGGGACGCACGGCACGCATGAATGTTTCCAGGCCGAACGCTGCCACCTGGTGCGCGACGCGCAACCGCGCGATCTCCGCCTTGGTCTTGGTGGCGCGCAACTCGTTCAACACGCTCGTCGCATCCGACCAACGCGCGCCCGTCAGCGTTGCTTTCAGCCACGTGATCGAACTTTCGCAAGCGACCATCAACTCCCCGGCATTGTGCGCGGGCGCAACCCACTCAAAACTGCCTTCATAGCCGAGCCGCGCGCGGGTGAGGCCATGTTGACGAGCGATCTGCTGCAAATGATCACGAATCGCCGCCAACGGGTCCGGCATGTTCAATCGCGGCCAGATGAAAAACCGCATGTCCTTCGCCCAGCAGCCACCCATCTCCTCGTCTTCGCAACTCGGCGCGACCAATGCCACGGGGCCGTCGCTCGCGGTGACAACCGCGTAGCTGAATCCGTTCATCGGCCAGACGCCGCAAGTCATCACAATGTTTTCGGGCAGCCGAAGAACTAACGCGTCAAGTCTGGCTGCGCGCAACGAGGTCTTGATCCGTTTGATTCGCTCCTGATCCATATTGTGATCGGGGTGCTATTGCTTGCAGTATTCTGCCGAGGGCAGGCTTCCGTCCATCACGTAACCGCCGTCAATGGTCAGATGCTGACCCGTCATGTAGCGCGATTCATCGCTGGCAAGGAAGACCGCGCCGGCCGCGATCCACTCCGCCTGGGCGATTTCCTTGAGCGGCACGCGCTCGAATAATGAGCGTTTGACGGCCGGCGTGTACATCGGGATGGTCAACTCCGTGAACGTCGCGCCGGGTCGGATGTAGTTGACGGTGATCTTGTGCGGCGCCAGTTCGGTGGCCAGCGTCCGGCAGAACGCCTCGATCCCGCCTTTGGCGGCCGTGTAATGGCCGCAGTTGGGTTCGCTGAGCACGGCGTGGATGCTGGAGATGCAGATGATCCGTCCGCCGGTCTTCTGCGGGATCATCTGTCGCGCGGCCTGTTGCGAGCAGAGAAAGACGCTCTTCAGGTTGGTGCGCAGAATGAAGTCCCAGTCCGCTTCCGGCATATCCACGATCGGGGAGAAGCGGATGACGCCGGTGTTGTTGACCAGGATGTCCAGTTTGCCCAGGAACTGGATTGCCTCCGCGAACGCGGCCTGGACCTGCTTCGCATCGCCCACGTCGCAGCGCACGAAGCAGGCGCGGCGCCCCCTTTTCTGAATGTCGGCCACGACCTCTTCGGCCCTGACCTGGTTGATGTCGAGGATGGCCACGTCCGCGCCTTCGGCGGCGAAACATTTTGCGATGGCCTTGCCGATGCCGCTGGCGGCGCCGGTGACGATGGAAGTCTTGTGGATGAGTCGCATGGGGATTCCTTTCGGGTTGCGATGTGTTAAAAAGTATATATACTTTTTCAGATCGCCATGTCAACCCCTTCCCATCGAAAAAAACTGAAACGCACCGGCCGCTTCGCCGAGCAGGCTTTCAATCGGCTGATCGAAGCGATCCTGCGCGGAGAAGTCGAGGGCGGCGCGGTCCTCCCTGAGACCCGTCTGGCCCGCGCGTGGAAGGTCGGCCGCACCCCCCTGCGCGAGGCCGTGCGCCGCGCCGCCGAGGCGGGCTTCGTGGTGTTGCGGTCCAATCAAGCGCCCGTCGTTCGTCGGCTGACTGCCGATGACATCCGCGACCTGTACGACCTGCGCAAAACGCTCGAACTTCACGCGCTGGAACTTGCCTGGCCGCATTTCACCCCGACGGACCTGCGCGCGCTCGGCCAACTGGCCGCCGCCGCAAAGCCTGAAACGTCCCGCATCTGGCCGCGCCGCTGCCTGACCTTTGACCTGGCGTTGCATTCGTTGTGGATGGGCCGCTGCGGAAATGCCTGGCTCATTGCCGACTTGAAGCGCCATTATCAATTTCTGCGCATCTTCCAGAGCTGGGTTGGCCACGATCCTCAGGCGCTCGAAAAGGCTTACCATGAGCATGTGAAGATTCTGCGGGCGATCCGCGGCGGAGACCGGAACGGCGCGCGCCGTTTGCTCCGTCAGCACATCCGCGAGTCGGCGCGCCTGGTGAAACAAGCGTTGCGCTTGCGGAAGCCGAGCAGTCCGTGACACCGGCAAGTCGATGCGTTTGATGTGCGCGGCTTGCACCCGTCGGCAACTCCGATGGATCGGACCAAATTGTGGCCTATCGTAAAATGGGTAACCGTTCACGGGAACCTCGAACCTTCCTCGGTCATTGCGAGGAGCGAAGCGACGAAGCAATCTCAAAGAATTTGACATCCAATTAATCCTCCGGTATATTCTTTGTGGATATTGAGGAATATGAATGCTCGACCAATCATTGAGACTGCGCAACCGGTTTACATGCAGATCGCACGTTTTTTGCGTGTGCAGATTGTGGAAGGAAAGCTGCGTCCCTCGGAACATCTGTTGACAACTCAGAAACTCGCTCGTCAATGGGGTGTAGGTCATACAACGGTCCATCGGGCTCTGGCGCGGCTGACCGCCGAGGGACTTCTCGACCGCAAACGTCGCGGAGGGACTTTTGTAAAATCCAATCACAGCCAAGGGGTCATTGGGGTGTTAATTGGCCAAAGGCTAACCGATGAGCCAGCCTATTTTTCCCGCGCCATCCTGAGGAGTATTCGTTCAGAAATTCTCCTCATGAAGGATTGCCAGTGGACCTGCCGCGTATACGATGGGTTAACTGAACAGCTCACCCAGTCCCATTTCCAACAAAATCCGGTATGCCGTCAGTTTACCAGTGATTTGGAGAACTATTCGTTCAAGGGACTGATCCAAATAGTCAGCGAATTAGATGACCTGGAGGCACTGAAGCCTGGTTTGACTCTTCCCGTGGTACGCTTGGAATCTTGGAAATCAGGCGGTGAGGACGTGAAGTTGGATCCTGGTCATTTTGCGCAAGAAGCGGTCAAACTGGTTGCGCGACGGGGAGCAAAGAAAATCGCTTATCTACGAATTGATGTAGGTCAAAGCAACGATTTGCCGGACCTTCAGGGACTGTCCAAAGGCATTGAAACCACCAACCTCCAACAACCAGAAATCATTCACATTCAGAAACAAGCAGCGCGCAATGAACTGCTTGGGCAGACTGCTTACGAAGAAACCTTGCGACTGATTAACAGGTGGCAAAACAGGCAGGAATGGCCGGATGCTTTGATCATCTCCGACGATATTGTCGCACGGTCTGTGGCGATTGCCCTGATCAACAAAGGATGCCCCGTAGATGGCCGTATTCAAGTGGTAACCGCGACGCACGATGGATTTCAACACCCCTATGGAATCCCACTTGTCGAGTACAAGTTTTCTCCGGGGACCATTGCCCGAACATTATTACAGATCCTCTGGAAACGCATCTTAGGACAGGCACTGCCCGATTTGCCGATCACCATCCACGGTTACTTCGATTTCTCAACCGAAGGGGGCCATGTGATGGACCGCAAAATCGAAACGGGCTTAGAACAAACTCTCATGAGTTAATTTGCATATTTCTAGCGCGATACAAAGATGAAAACTCCTTCCAAACAAAGGTCATTCACCCTGATCGAGTTGCTGGTGGTAATCGCGATCATCTCGATTCTGGCGGCATTGCTTTCACCCGCTCTGCGGAGCGCCCGGGATAAGGCCAAGCAGATGGCTTGCATGAACAATCTGAAACAGTTGGGGCTGGCCTTTTCGATGTATGCGGATGACAACAATGATTGGTATCCCGCGCACTACAGCACGCTACAAGTTGGCGGCGGGCCATGGTACGCCACTCTCGGTCCATATATTGGTGAATCCAATCTGGCTTGGGGTTCCAAGCTCCACGGCCATTGTCCTTCCAAGGAGATCACCGTCCTGTTCGGCAAGCTAAGCTACACCTACAATGGAAACTACGGCTTCTTTCGCCGCAGCGACATCAGGAAGCTTTCCAACGGCATCCTGCTGACGGATGGCCAGATGGCCCTGGGAGGCGACTACTATTTTAACAGCGGATTCACCCCCTTGGAGTACCGCCACAGCGGGGGCGCCAACTTCCTGTTCCTAGATGGCCGCGTCGGTTGGCTGCCCAGCATGAGCTCCGCGGTGAATTCGGAGCTCTGGAACATGATCCGATTTCAGGATTAAGCCTGTATCACAAGGCAAGACGTTGACGATGATGACAACTTTGCCCGCACCGCTTCACGAGCCATCACACCGCGTTAGACCATGACAAACGTGTCGCGCCCTCTTTCCGGCAGAAACCGTTGGGGACTGGATCGCCTGCTGCCCGGGCTGTTGGCCGCCGTGGTTCTCCCGGTTACGGCGCTTGGCGCCGCGGCAAAAACCTGCGTGCTGGTCAAGGACGGCAAGCCGGACTGCGCGGTCGTGCTGGGTGAGCAGGCGACGCTCGTCGAAAAACACGCGGCCCGGGAGCTCCGGGATTACCTCCACAAGATTTCGGGCGCGGAGATTCCGGAAGCCTCGAACCGCGAATCCGTGGAGGGAGCGGTGCCGATCCTGCTGGGCACGCCACAAAGCGCGAAGGCGGTCGAGGCGCTGGGGCTGTTGGAGAAGGTGAAAAACCTCTCCGACGAAGGTTTCCTCATCCGCATCCGCAAAAACGAGGTGGCGGTTTTCGCCCGGCAGCCGATGGGGGTTTTGTATGGGGTATATACTTTTTTGGAAGACAACCTTGCCATCCGCTGGTTTTTCCCAGGGGAAAAAGGCGAATACTGTCCAAAACATTCAACTATTGAAATAAACTCTCTCGATGAAATGCAGAACCCCGCCTTTGTATGCCGTACTATCAACACAACCGCTACTGGCATCAGCGCCAAATTAACCAACACCTGGGATTGGATGGTCCGTAACAAGATGCAGATCTGCTGGCTTTGCTTTTCAGACAATGAGAAGGAATTAACTGAACGCGGCGCTCTATATTCGTGCGGGGGGCATGCGCTCCCGTATCTGGTTCCGCAAAATAAATACTTCAAGGAACACCCGGAGTATTATGCTTTGGCCAACGGCCAACGCATGCCCTGCTGGCTTGGGGATTATGTCCGGAGGCACCCGGAGTATCAAGCGCCTAAAGGTGCGGGGGAGATCCATCAGCTCTGCACCTCCAACCCGGACGTGATTGATGTCTGTGCGGCGGGAATTGTTAAACATTTTAAGGAAATTGATAAACCGTCTTTTTATAAGACAGGAGACTCATATTACCTTGGAAACAATGACGGTGACGGCTGGTGCGAATGCGAGAAATGCCTGGCTCTGGATGACCCTGAAGAACAGAAAAACGGCATGGTTTCCACCCGGTTCTATAAATTCATCAATGCGGTTGCGGAAAAGGCGCTGAAAGAATGTCCGGACAAGACCATGCTCGGCTGGGGGTATCAAAAGTTCCAGTCCCCTCCGAAAGGAGTAAAGCCGGATCCGCGGCTTGTGATTGAGATCGCGATGCACGGTCGCTGCTACCAGCATTCATATGATGATCAGAACTGTCCCGCCAATATGGCAAAGATGAAGCTGTTAAAGGGATGGCTGAACTTCGGCAACGTGGCGGGCGTGTATGAATACTACTCCTGTTTTGCAGATGGCAGCCCCAATTTCTTCTTTGGTTTTCCTTATCTGCCGACGGAAGATGTCGTCAGCCGCGACATCAAGCAGATTTGGAAAATGGGCGCCAGGCATTGGAAGGCTGAGTTTCCCCCTCCGGATGGCAATTTTGGCCCCCCGTGGAATAATTGGGAAACCAAAGAAGCCTGGCTGGCCCAGTTCGCCACCTTGTATATGGCCGCCAAATTGACATGGAACCCTTTGCTTGACAGCGAAAGATTGAAGGACGATCTGTATCAGAAATATTACGGCTCGGCGGTCGCGCCGATGAAAGCTTACCGCGACCTTTTGAGAAAATCATGGGAGATTGCCAAGGGCCATTTCATTTACGGAAGTAAGGCGAGTATTATCGGCAAGTGCTTAGTTCAACCGGGGAGAGAACAGGAATTGATGAAATATTTAGTTTTGGCGGAACAATCCGCCGGCGATGACCAGGCATTGCGGGAGAAAATAGCCCGAGAGAAGAGGTATTTTGCCGAAGTGTGGCAGAAGGCGCTGATCGGATGGAACAAATTGAACAGCGTTGAAGAAATTAAGGTTAAGGAACGGGAAGGGGATATTACCATTGACGGCGTCCTGCAGGAACCTGCCTGGGAAAAAGCGGTTTCCACAACTGGGTTTATTGCCAACAGCACGGGCAAATTGGCCAAGTATCAGACCTTTGCAAAACTTCTCTATGATGATGAATATTTATATATCGGGGTGACGGCCTTGGAGCCGGTACCCGGTAAATTGTTGGCGAGTCAGACCAGGCGGGACGGGCCGGTCTGGCAGGATGATGATATCGAAGTCTTTATTGATCCGGCCGGCACCGGAGAGAACTATTATCACTTTGCCGTCAATCCGAAGGGTGTTATCTACGATGCCAAGTGTGTTCCCGGCTCCTACGACACAGGTTTTAATGCCGACTGTAAGGTTGCCTGCAAGACGCTGGCTGACCGGTGGGTTCTGGAAATGAAAATCAAAGCCGGCTCGTTGAACGCAAAAATAATGAACGGCGGGATTTGGAAGATAAACATTGCCCGGTCACGCCATTCGGATGAGGGAGAAGCGAGCAGTTGGGCGGTTGACGGCGCGTTTCATCAGACTGCCAGTTTCAGGCCGGTAGTCTTTGGAAGCGCACTCATTCAAAATGGCGGGTTTGAAACCACGGTGGAGGTCAAGAATGAAGCGGACAAAAAGTTTTATGGTTGCTCCGATTGGAAGTTCGGCAATGACCCCATTCTTTTCCCCGTCCACTGGGCGCTGCTCGACAACCATTCCGGCACGCTTACGCTCACCCACGACGGGGTCCATTCCGGGAAAAATGCGTTAAAAATCGAGGGGGGATGGACGGCCAACTATTTTTCCGCAGCCACCGGCGACGAGTTGCATTTTGATTTCTGGGCCAAGGGAGAAGATGACGTCGCGCTCATGCTTTTCCAGTACACCAACACCCCGGAAGGCGGAATGCAATTTATCAAGACGGATGTAATCGCAACGATTCCACTTTCATCGGAATGGACGCACTACCGTTTCGACCACACGATCGGCGCCGAAAATGTTAGAAAGGTGGCGCTGGCGTTTGGCGTAAAGACCACCCTGATCCTGGATGACGTCTCCGCCGTGAAAGGCGCTCCGCCGGAAAAAGCCGCCCCGCAAAAACCATAACCGCGATGAAAAAAAATCCCGTTGACAGCGATATCATTCCCCAACCGCAGCACACGCGGCCAAGGACGGGCTTTTTCTCCCTGGCATCCTGCCGGGGGATCTGCATCCCGAATGATTCGTCCAGCGCGGATTTTGTCAGGATGGCCCGGCAACTGCAAAAGGAGGTGGCGGCCGAGACCAAGATCAGGTTGGCGGTTCAGGAAAGGCAAAATGCGGCCAGCGCGCGGCATCGCATTGTCATCTGCCGTCCGGAGCAACTGCCTGCGACATGGCGAAAACTGAAACCGATGGAGAAACAGTGCGCCATGACCGAGCAAGGCTATGTCCTGGATATCAGCCCGGAAAAAATTTTGTTAGTAGCCGACCGCGCCGCCGGCGTATTTTACGGCATGCAATCCTTGCTGCAACTGGCGGCGCGCCATGGCGCGCGGATTCCCGCCATGGAAATCGCAGACCATCCCGCCATCCAGAACCGCATGGTGCTGATTGACATTTCACAGGGCGGCTTTGCGATTATTGACGTCGCTTACTGGAAACGCATCATTCGAAACCTTGCCCGGTTCAAGATCAACCAGCTCATGTTGTATCTTGAGGATGCCTACAATTATGAGAAATATCCATTTCTCGGCCGGAAGGGCGGGCTTACCAAGGCCAAGGCGGTTTTACTTGGCGAATACGCCCGTCGGCATCAGATTGAACTGATTCCCCTGCAATCGTCCTTTGCGCATATTCCGGAAATACTGCATAACGATGAGTTGGCCGGCTTGCGGGAAAAACGCATTCATACCGAGAGTGTGGCCAGGAGGGTGCATCTGAAAAACTGGATTTTATGCACGGCCAACCCCAAGACCTTCGTGTTTTTGCGGGAGCTGCTGTCGGAACTGGCGGGGGCTTTTTCGAATTCACAACATCTGCACGTCGGTTGCGATGAGATTTGGGGTTTTTGTTCCTGCGCCCGTTGCCAAAAGATGGCGGCCAAACTCAACGGAGTGGAGCGTCTCTATTTTTATCACATGGAAAGACTGGCGCGGATCGTCAAGGACACGGGCCGGGAGATGATGTATTGGGAACTCATCAACCCGCCGCGCGGCATCCGGAAGCGAAAAGCGGATCGTCTGCTGTCAAAACTCGACGCCACCATTTTCAGCTATCGCTATGACAATCCGAAGTCCTACCCCATCATCAAGCATTACCAGAACCTCGGGTTTCGAAAGATTTATGTATGTCCGGCGATCACACGTTATTACTATTCCTGCCACAACCGTTTTGACAAGACCTTCGGCAATATCCGCGGTTTTCTGCGCGCGGGCGCGAAAGCCGGTGTAACCGGTGAATGCACCTGCACCTGGCTCAACGGTTATCGGAATCTCCTGGAGAACAACTGGTATGGCCTGATCTATTCCGCGGATTGCGCGTGGAACCCCGGTCATCATGACGTGGCCGATTTTCAGAGGAGATTTGCGGCCATCTGGTTTGGCTTCGCCGGCGAGGACCGCGGAACCATCATCCAGGAGGTGATCCATGCGCCCTACGCGCGGACGCGCGATGGCCACACGAGGCCTTTTTGGGAAAAAGCCAGGGGTACGATGGGACCGCTGCTCTATCCGGCGGACATTCCAGCCTACGAGAGGCTCATAACCACGGAAAGGGGGTTGGTAAAAGACGCCCATCGACTAAACGCCCTCACCGGGGAAAAATTGAAGATTACGGCTGAAATAAAAAAGAGGGCGCGGCGAAACCGCCGAACCCTGGAATTCGCCGAGTTGGACCTCCGGCTCCATCGCTACGTCGCCAACAAGATCATCGCCGTCGAGAAGATTTCCGAAGATTACAAGCAAGCGTACAAGTTCCAGGAAACCAATCCGGTGCTCACCATCCGAAAATTGCAGGACATCGCGCAGGCGCTCACCCGGATGAACCAGGAGCACAACTATTTCGTCAGGATGTTTACCCGGGCGATCAAGGAAAGCGGCGGCGATTATCTCGCCATTTCCCTGTTTGAGCGGCGCTTGGATGAAAACCAGCGCGTAATCGGGAAGCTCAATTCATATCTTGCCAGGTTCCGGAAGGGCGAACGAGTATGGTTGCCGAACATGGTGTCCATGAACGCCGCAAGCGCCTTTAGCTGGTTTGCGGTTCTCGGATGAACTTTTGTAAATCATGACGAAAGGAGCCTAACTAACATGTCCAAAATCATCCTGGCCGGGCTGGACGGCGCCTGTCCCGACATCATCCACGCCGAAATCGCGGCCGGCCGATTGCCGAATTTCCAGCGGCTGTGCGAGGACGGCGTTTCCGCCTCCAACCTGCCCTTCCCATCCGCAGTGACGCCGGGCAACTGGATCAGCATTGCCTCCGGCACGAAACCCTGGACCAACGGGGTCTCCGATTTTTGCATGCATACCCCCGGCGCGCCGCTGTCGGAGATGCACGGGGTCTTCAAGAAAAACGCCTTTAACGAGGTGGAACTGATCTGGGATGCGTACGCGCGCCGAAATCGTCGCGCCGCCACCATCGCCTATCTGGGCGCATTGCCACAGACGGAGACGTTCCATCTCGCGATTGGCAGTTCCGGTGAACCTTCGGAAAATGCGGACCCTTGGACCATCGCGCCATCACGCGCTTTGGTCGCGGGATGCGAGCCCTGCGGTCCCTATGGCTGGCGGGAGCATGAATCGGCGGATCTGCGGCCAATCGCAGGTACTCCGCTGGCGAACTTCCGTGCGCGATACGAAACGCATTTCACGGTTGCGGCGGGAAACCACGGATACGCTGGCGCGCATGATTTCACTTTATACCTGGGAACCTTTGAGGATGGTCCGGGGGCCGTGTTGCGGGACGGGGTTGCGCTGCACCCCTTGCGGTTGAACCAGTGGTCGCAATGGTTTGAGAAACCATTCGAACGCGACCCTTCCGTGCCGCAAGCGTGGATCGCCAAACCGCTGGCGGAGGGCCGGGTGAACGGAGAATTCCGCATGCGCCTCACGCGGCTTGATTTGGAACGAGCGACGCTGTTGCTCTACATCTCGACGGTCTATCCCCAATACGATTTCTCCAGCGATCCAGAACTGACGAGATCCTTGCGCGACGCCTTCGGTCCCTACAACGACAACCTTGTCATATCGCGTTTGCTGATGGAATGGCTCGACCCGGACGGGTTTCGCGACGAATTCCGTTTGCAGGGGAGGTGGCAGGCGCACGCCACCATGGAACTCATCAACCAGCGCGGTTTTGACTGCGTGTTCTTCAAGTGGCACGCCTTTGACAAGTTCTACCACTTCTTTATGCACAAGATCGATCCGGCCGCCCCGGGTTTCGATCCGGCCGAGGCGGAACATTACGAGAAACTGCACCGCATGGTTCTCGAGATCGCGGACGAGATGGTGGGTATTATGCTCGACGGCCTTCAAGGCGATACGTCGCTCGTGGTCATTTCCGACCATGGGTTGATGGCCAGCCGGTGTTGTGCCTGGGTAAACCGTTACTTGGCCTCCAATGGCTTTATCTCCTTCCGACCGGGGGCCGACGGGAAGCCCGAAGTGGACTGGTCCCGCACTCGCGCCTATGTCTCTTCCTTTCTGTTGCTCAATATCAATCTCAAGGGGCGCGAGCCACAAGGGGTCGTTGAGCCGGGCGCGGAGTACGAAAAGACCAAACACGACCTGATTGAACTCCTCCGCGGATGGAAAGATCCGATCAGCGGGCAACACATCATGAGCGATGTTTTCGATGCCAAGGCCGATGGGATGTTCTACGGCCTGGGGAGCGATATGGACGGCGATGTGCGCTATTTCACCACCGCGGGGTACACCCTTTTCCGCTCAATTTCCCCGTTCGGCGGCAAGACGATCACGGACGTGGAAGGCCCCTACTTGGGCGACCACGGTTCTTGTCGTCCCACCACGCGATTCGGACGCGGCGGGGAAATGGGCATGTTCTTTGCCGCGGGAAAAGGTTTCCGGAAGGGGTATCGCCGCCATTTCCCGGTAACACCCGACAGTGTGGTGCCAACGCTGTTGGCAATCGCGGGGGAGAAGCCGCTTGCCCATCAGGAGGGAGCGGTTATCCATGATATCATCACCGGTTCGGCCAACTGGTTCCCAAGGTGATCAAACGCCTGCGCGTGATTCGAGAGGGGCAGGGTGAGGGGTTGCTACGAGAAGGGATTTATCTCATCGCTGGATCGGCGATTGCGTATTGATGTTGGAGAACGCCCGGATGGATGTTGCCCCCAAGGCGAGAGAAGAATCCCTGCCCGCCGATTGGCAGGCGGGTCTCCGAGCAAGCTCCGTGAACCCCGCCCCTACATTTCAATCAGTGAACCGCGTCGCGTCGCCGATCGTGCAGTACGAGGCGTGACCGCTCGGCACATCCACCATCGTCGGGATGCCGCCATCGGCGCGCTGATGGCGCAGGATGAACTGGATGATTTTCTTGAGCGTCTCCGCTCCGACCAACTCGGGCATCCCCTCGACAACATATTCGAAATCGCGAGTGA
Organism: Verrucomicrobiota bacterium; assembly: GCA_016198745.1. Classification (GTDB taxonomy): domain Bacteria; phylum Verrucomicrobiota; class Verrucomicrobiia; order JABWAM01; family JABWAM01; genus JACQHZ01. The sequence continues at coordinate 2,588 of JACQHZ010000310.1, read as the reverse complement.
ACAGTCCGCTGTAGCTGCCGCCCGGTGTGTAATAGACAAACCCCTTCGCCTCGCGGCGGACGGCCTGGACGCACCGGTCCGCGTGCTTGAAGAGCCAGGCGCTATCGGCGGCACAAACGTCAAAGTTTTGTGCGTTCAATGCATTGTATCCTTCCCAAATACTACTACCTCTTGCAGCTTCTCAACCAACCTTCCGGAGTCTGAACCGCAACAACCGGCGAACCACGTCTCAAGATTTCATCGTCCAAAGTAATGAGGGGAGCATGGTGATGTTGTGCCGTAGCCAGATAAAGCGCATCCGCGCCTTTGAGAAATTGCCGGGCTGCAATCCGCGCCGCGGATTCGGCCAGGGACTGATGGATGGAAACCAGTCTTAAACAGGGGTTCTTTTGAAGCTTAAACACCACCACCTCCGCTTCACTGCGGCTTTGCACCGCTCGCGCAATGCATCCGGCGATTTCAGCCAGGATCAATACGGGACAAATCATGGTCACTGCCGATTGCAAAGATTCCTGAAGAAACTCGTGGCATGAATCGTAGTCTCTCTCACCGGGCCTGATGGCTGCGACAAACACATTGGCATCGACCACGCATTTCATCGGCGTCCCTCGCGGACCAACTCGACCGCCGTTTTCCCTGTCTTCCACTTGCGGCCGATCTGTTTGCCCAGCGTTTCCCACTCGCGCATCCAGCTGAGAGCGGATCGGTCAGGACGGAGTTCGTTTTCCTTGGCAAGCTCGTTTTCCATCGCGTGGATGACAATCTCACGTACGGTCAGCCCTTTCATGGCCGCGTGGGCCTTGGTTTGACGAAGAAGCGGGTCCGGAACATCAATCGTTGTTTTCATCAAGCAATACTTACATATTTATTTATTTCCGTCAAGACATCCTCCAAACTTCTGCGATTCAGACAGTAGGGACTGATCCACGGCAAGGCGCGACCGGAAATGAGACGGGATTGGCGGAAACGCTGCCTTGCGTTTGATCTTGTTCTCCATTCGTGGTGGACAAGCCGCTCGGACAATCCCTGGCTCGTTGCCGACTTGAAGCGCCATTATCAATTTCTGCGCATCTTCCAGCGATGGGTCGGGCGCGACCCGGCCGCGCTCCGACAAGCCTACACGGAGCATCGCGCCATTCTCGCTGCGATCAAGGCGGGGGAGCAGACCGGGGCCCACCGGCGCCTGCGCGAACACATTCGCCACTCCGCCCGGCTTGTGCAACAGGCTTTGCCGCGATAGGCGAGATTTCCATTGACGTTCCCATTAATTGGGTTATTTTAATCTCAAGGTTTTATTCGGGTCTAATTATGACAAAATTGAAGGTTGAAACGGCTGAGCCGGCCTATGTGCAGATTGCCAAGCACGTGCGACGCGAGATTCAGCTTGGGCGGCTCGCGCCAGGCCAACGCCTGCCCTCCAACCCGGAACTGGCGCTCCAATGGCGCGTCAGCGCGAAGGTGGTGCAACAGGCGCTGGCGATGCTGGCGGCGGACGGCGCGCTCGAACGCGCGCCGCGGCGCGGCACGTTCGTCAGCCCGAAAACGGCGCAGGCCACGATTGGCCTGCTCTTTGGCCAGAATCTCTCCGAGGAACAGGCGCATTTCTATCGCGCCGCCCACCGGGTGTTGGAACGTGAGATTCAAGTTCGAGGATGGGCCTGCCGGACCTACGATTACCTCACCAGCTCCGTCGGTCTGCCCCGCCCAGCCCAGACGCCGGTTTACCGGGATTTCGCCAATGACGCCCAGTTTTATGCTTTCAAAGGGCTGGTTCAGTTCGCCTTGGGACCCAAAGGACTCGTCCATCCCTCCCGCATGCGCGCCTTGCCTGCGGTTGTTTACAATCCACCCCAACGTGACAACGACGCGGAGATGGACTGGACGGATTTTGGCAGGGACGGCGTCCGGTACCTGGCCGAACAGGGGTGTCGGAAAATCCTTTGCCTGGTGGGAACGGATCGTCGCGGAAAGCCCGGATGGATACGGCTGGATGGGATTCAGGAGGCGGCCCGGGAACTGGGCTTGCAGGAACCGCGGGTGGCATGGGTCGCCGTCCCGGAACGCGGCGAGCCGTTTGAACGCGCGGCCTACGCGCAGGCCCGGCGCGTGCTGCGTCCCTGGCGCGGCAAAGCCGCCGGCAACGGACGTCCCGACGCCTTGCTCGTGACGGACGACATCATGATGCGCGGGGTGGCGCTGGCGCTGGTCGAGTCCGGATTCAAAATCCCCGCTGACCTGCGGATTCTGGTCCAGACGACCGAGGGAGTGAACCTCTGGTACGGCATGCCGGTGGCGCGTTACGAACTGCCGCTGCGGTTGATCGCGAAGGAAATGATCGCCCTTCTCCAGCGTCGCATTCTGGGCAAGCCCTTGCCGAAACTGCCCATCAAGTATGCAGGCCAAATCAAGGAGACGACATGAGCATAAGCCTTATGAGTGGAACAATGGAGTATTGGAACACTGGAGAGCTGCTTGCAAAACTCTGTAGAGGCGCTTCTGTGAAGCGCCGGCCACCCGCCTGCCAGGCGGCGGGCAGGTCGGAAGTCTGCGCTTCGCAGAAGCGCAGCTACATTTCGCGGCGGAGTTTT
>JACQHZ010000290.1 GCA_016198745.1 Verrucomicrobiota bacterium | reverse complement strand
GAGAAATCTTCTCCGGAAAACAAGATTCCAAAGGTTAGTAGTACAGCGCATTTTTCCTTGTCATGACCGAGATTTCTCAATTGCTCGCGCGAGTGGACGTATTGCGTCCCGAACTGATCCGCGTCCTGTCCGATCTCGTCCGCATTCCCACGTTGAACACGCCGCCGCGCGGCGCCGAGAAAATGGGGCAGGAACGATTGGCTGCCGAGTTTCGGAAAATCGGCTGCGAACCGGACCTTTATGACATCGGCCAGATCCGGGCGCTGCACGTCCATCCTTTGCGTCACCTCATGCACGACGTCGAGGGTCGCTGGAACCTGGCTGTGAGGATTTCCGGCGCGGGCGGCGGACGATCATTGATCCTCAACGGTCATATGGACACCGTCCCGCCGAGTGAGTTTCCATGGAAACGAAATCCCCTGCAACCGGCGGTGGAAGACGGACGCCTCTATGGTCTGGGCGCGTATGACATGAAGGCGAGTCTGACGGCGATGTACCTGTTTGCCCGCGTGTTGCGGGAATCAGGCGCGAGGTTGCGGGGAGATTTGATTCTCGAAAGCGTTTGCGACGAGGAGGATGCGGGGGTGCATGGCACCATCGCGCAACGCCTGCGGGGCTATCATGCCGACGCTGCGCTGGCGCTGGAGCCGTCCGCTCTATCCATTTTCAACATGCACAAGGGCGCTTATTTCCCCGAGGTGCATCTCGAAGAACCCGCCGCCGGCATCAATCTGAACAAGGAACTCATCCCGCAAATTCCGCGGATGCTGGGGACGTTTCTGATGGAACTCGATCATCTGGAGAAGATTCGCGAGTCGGGCGTCAAGACGCCTCCCGAATATCAGCACCAGAAGAAACCGACGCCGGTTTGGATTTGCAGGATCGTTTCAGGGCTGTGGGGCAAGAGCGTTCCCATCGTCATCGCCAGCCGGGTGCAGATTTTTGTCTATCTGCAAACGCTGCCCGGCGAACCGCTCGAACTGGTGCGAAATCAATTTGCGGATTGGATTGCGGGACTTTCCAGGAAACATCCCGATCTTTTTCCCAAGCCGCCAGCCTATGAATTCACCCTGCGTCAAATGGACCCGTCATTTGTCCCTTCCGACCATTCGTTGGTGACCACGCTTGCGCGCGCCGTGGAGACGCAGACCGGCGCGCGGCCAAAAATCCTGGGATCGCCCGCGCCGTGCGACATGTTCGCGTTCAACAATCACTTCGGGATTCCGTGTGTCTGGTTCGGGCCGGACGGCGGCAACGCACACGCCCCGGACGAATACGTGGAACTTGACAGCGTGGTGGAATGCGTCAGGTGTTTGATCCGATTCGCAGGCGACTGGTGCGGCTGGGCGTGATCGGCGACCGTTTTGCGGCTGACCGGAATCCCGATGCAAGAGTCCAGACGCGGGACGATCAGCGGAGCAGATCCATCTCGGCGTCGAGATAAGCGGTAAGTTTTTCCAGACAACGACGTCCCTCGTTGTCGGGCAGCAGTTGAAGCTGGCTGGCGGCTTCGCGAACAAGGGCGCGCGCGCGTTGCGCGGCCTGACCCAGTGTGTTGTAGCGTTGGATGAATTCCATGAGCATGGCGCGGCTGTTCGCGTGTTCGTTGAGGAGGATGGAACTGATCAAGTGGGTTTCGCTTTCCTTCGCCTGCTGGAGCAAATGGATCACCGGGAGAGTCAGCTTGCCCTTTTGAAGATCGGTTCCAAGCGATTTGCCGATGTCCTTTTCCGCGCCGACCAGGTCCAGACAGTCGTCGTAAATCTGGTAGGCGATTCCGAGAAGACGACCGTACTGATAAAACTGCCGCCGTCTTTCATCGGAAGCGCCGGCCAGATGCGCGCCAAGCTCGCATGCCACGGCAAAGAGCGCGCCTGTTTTCATTTCGATCATCTTGAGATAATCCGACTCCTTCAACTTGAGATCGAAACGGCGCTGGGTTTGCAGGATTTCGCCCGAACAGACGATGTTGGTTGCTTCCGCCACGCGCCGGCAAACGAACGGCGTCGGGTAAGAGGCGGCCAGGGTCAGGGCGTGCGCAAAAAGCGAATCGCCAAGCAGCACCGAGACCTCGTTGCCCCACTTGGCGCCGGCTGTCAGGCGATTGCGCCGCAGTTTGGCGCCGTCCATGATGTCGTCGTGGACCAACGTGGCAATGTGCACCATTTCCACAATGGCGCAAAGCCGCAGAAGGTCTTCGTCAACGGCGCCGATGGCCGCACCGCTTTCCGCGTTTGCGCTAAAAATCACCAGGGCGGGGCGGAGCCGTTTGCCCTGGTTGCCGGTCACATAGCGGACGCAGGTTGCCACGCCGGCCTCGAAGATGTCGCACTGACGGTCGAGGACCGATTCCAATCGTCGCATCGCCGGAGCAAGCGGCGAGAGAACGTCGCTGGCACTGGCGACAACCTTGGAGGCGGCGTCGGAATTTCTGGATGAGGAGAATGAGGGGACGGTGGCAGGCATCCTTTTCAATATCGCTTGAAAAAGCCCGCTGTCGAGCCGGAAAATAAGCGATTCTCATTTTTGAGAATGCGACATCACGACAGAAACATGAACGAGAGTTGCGTCGTCGGGATCATTCCGGTTCAGGGCCTTTCAGCCGGATTTTGCGCCCGATTTCTTTCGCCTGGCGGTTTTTGCAGCAGGGGCGGTTTTCACCGGAACATCAGATTTCAATCGCGCGAAATCAGTTTTGAGCGCCGTATTTTCCTCTTTCAGCAATTGTACATCTTTTTGTATCCGTTCGAAACTTTCGCGTAATTCGTGCAACTCCGTTGCGATTGCTTCAAGGGTTGGGGCGGCGGGCTTGAGAGGCGCTTCGGCGGCCGGTTTTGCGGGCGCGGGCGCGGCCACTGGCGCAGGCGTTGTTTTGCGAGCGGGTTCTTTGGCTGGTTCCAGATGAGGCGCAAGTTTGTTTTCAAGATCGCGCCGGCTGATAGCGCCCAGCAACTGATCCTTGATTTCGCCGCCTTTAAAAATCAACAGGGTGGGAATAGCGCGAACGCCGAATTCAGCAGCAAGGTTTTGATTGGCATCCACATTCACCTTGGCCACCTTGAGAGCGCCCGCGTGGGACTCCGCAACCTCGTCGAGCATGGGCGCAATGGCGCGGCACGGGCCGCACCATTCGGCCCAGAAATCCACGAGCACCGGAATCGGCGACTGTTTGACTTCCTTTGAGAAATTATCGGGTGAAATCTGAACAATACGTTGGCTTGACATAACCTTTGAACTTGGAACCGTGAACCACGAAGCATTGGACCTGATCCATTACATTAAATCAAGAAGAGAAAAATCGCGGCGCCAAGAGTGGAAAGCATCGCGGCTGCGGCAAGGATCACGTCCACCACCGAGGCTGAGGGACCAGCCGCCGGAGCTGGGCCTGGGAATTGGGGCAGAGATGTTACGCCGCCGGGCGCCGGCGGCGCGGCAAGTTTGACGGTGGCAGATGTGGTGGGTGGTTCGGGCGCCGCTTGCAACTTGACGGTGGGCGCGCTGGAGGGTGGTCCGGAGGGTGGCGCCGCCATTTTCACCGTCGGCGACGGAGTTGCGAGAGATGCCGGTGGCGCCGCGAGTTTGATGGTAGGGGCCGTTGGGGGAACGGGCGCTTTGATGCCGGACGGCGGCTTTGGCAGCGATGGCGCGGCCGGCACTTTCACGGTGGGCGCCACCGTTTCTGCCGAAGGTTTGGGCGCGCTTGGAACAAGCGGCGCCGGCGCAGCAGGCGAAGGTGGGGCTGGCACTTTGGGCGCAGAAGGCGGAAGGGGCGCAGTTGTTTTGATCGCCGAAGGGGGTGACGGAGCAGGCGGCTTTGACGCAGCAGCGGGAGGCAAAGGCGCCGGTTGAGCTGGGCGCGGGGGCGGCGTGGGCAAAGCCCCCGATGGCGTTTTTGGAGCGCCGGCGCTTGGCGCGGGAGGCGCCATGATGCTGGGTGGTTTGAGCGGGGCCGCAGGTGTTGGCGCAAACGGAATAGGAGCGGTGGCGGATTTTGGGGGAGATGGGACTGCGGGGACATCCGGCTTTTTCGTTTCAACCCGCTTGATGGAAGAAGGCGGTGGTGGGGCAGGAATGCTTGGCGCTGAAGGAGGTCGAACTGCTGAAGGAGGCCGAATCGCCGAAGGAGGCGAAGGATCCGCGGGCTTCGGGGGTTGCGGCACAGCAGAAACTGCAGCGGCAGGCAACGGCTTCGGAGCAGATGGCGGTGTTGGGGAAGGCGGCGCGACACCGGCAGGGATCGCCGGCTTTAGCGTAGGGGGTGCGATTGGTTTTGCAGGCGAGGGAAGGGCAGCCGGGACGGCTGGCTTCGGTGGCGGCGACGGAGCAACGGGAGCAGACGGAACAACCGGTGCCGCCGGCAATTTCGGCGCAATCATTGTCGGCCCGGTTCCGACTGGGGCTGCAACTTTGGCAGGAGCAGGCGGTTGGGCAACAGAGGGCGGGGGTGCTGCCGAAGGCAGCGGTTTGGGTGCTGCGGCCGGCGCAGGAGCGGGCACTGCTGGGGACTTGAAGGCGGTGGGGCCTGTTCCTGGCGACGGGGGCTTTGTTGCGGGAGCAGGAGATGTTGGAGAAAGTTTAGGCCCCCCCACGCCGGCTCCCCTTCGAATGAGACTGGGAGGCAAACTGATGCGAACTGTTTCCTTTCGCTCCGCTTTTGCCGCAGCCTTGGGCTGGGCAGAAGGAGGCGGCGAAGGAGCAATGACCGTTTCCTGGTTCGGATCGGTCGGAGATGGAGGAGCGGGAACTGCCATAGTCAAGTCCCATTACTTTAGGAACTCATGGCCATCTTGTCAAATACAATTTTGCAACCCTTTGGGATGCAAGATGTTCCAATGTTGTTTGCGAGGGGCGTGAGATGGTCATACCAGGCAGCATTGTCAATGTCAAATCACGATTCAGATGTCATGAATCTTTTGCGCGAAATATTTCCATGCCAGGCACTGCAAATAAAATGACGACTCTGTGCTTGAGGATGCGCGGTGAAGTTGCTATTGGATACCGACGATCTCTGAGTGGTTTAACGAAGGAAAAACGATCTGAGACATCACGTATGACAGGCGAGTTGCGGTTCGATCATTTTTTTCTCATTGCGGGGCCTTGTGTGGTGGAGCCACATGGGTGGACGCTCCGGATTGCCCGCAAACTGGCTGCCTTGTGCCGAGAGCGCAGATTGCCGCTTGTTTTCAAGGCCTCCTACGACAAGGCGAATCGCTCGTCGCACCGTTCCTATCGTGGACCTGGCATCGAGGCGGGTTTGAATGAACTGCGCAGGGTGCGAGATGAGACGGGATTGCCGGTGTTGACGGATGTGCACTGCACTGCTCAAGTGGAGGCTGTCTCGGAAGTTGCTGACGTGCTGCAGATTCCCGCGTTTCTTTGTCGTCAGACAGACCTTCTGCGCGAGGCGGCCCAGAGCGGGCGATGGGTGAATGTTAAAAAGGGGCAGTTTCTCGCGCCCGAAGACATGGGCAACGTGGTGGACAAGCTCAAGGCGTTTGGGGCGAGGGGGCGGATTCTGCTTACGGAACGGGGCGCCACATTTGGCTATCACAATCTTGTGGTGGATTTTCGGGGCATTCCTGTGATGCGCAAATTGGGTTGTCCCGTGGTGTTCGACGCCACGCACAGCGTGCAACGTCCTGGCGCAAGCGGAGATCGGTCCGGCGGAGACGCGAAGTTTGCGCCAACCTTGGCAAGAGCAGCAGTGGCGGCGGGGTGTGACGGGCTATTTCTGGAAACACATCCCCATCCGGCGCGAGCATTATCAGATGGTCCCAACATGATTTCTTTGCGCAAACTTCCTGGATTGTTGGATCAGTTGTTGCGAATTCGCGCGGCGGTGCTAACTTGAATGGCACAGTGCAAGGAATGTTTATCCGTCTGCAAACGCATCATCGGTGGTTTATCCTCGCGGCAATCCTCCTGCTGCAAGGGGAGGGGGTGAGGGCACAGCAGGATTTGCAGCATTCCACGGCCGGGGACCTCACCAAGTTCATCATCCCGGAGCGTAACCGCGAGGGGGTTCTCATCTGGCAATTGACCGGCGATCATGCGACGGTCCGCGCGGACGGGAAGATGAGAATCGAGACATTGCGGGTGAGCACCTTTCGCAATGCGCAGGTGGATTGGACGCTGTTCACGCCCAATTGCGTCCTGGATCGCGAGGCGCGCGAAGCGGTGAGCGAAGCCAGCGTGCGCATCGCGAACAAGGAGACCGAGATCACAGGAGTCGGTTTTCACTGGCTTGCCAACGAAAGCCGCCTGATTGTCCGCAGCCGGGTTCAAGTGGTGGTGATGGGCGGACTCGCCAAAGCGCAGTCTTTATGATTTTTCTTCAATGTTTGACACTGGATTCCACTTTGTGAAGCCCAAGGATTCATATCCCAGATTTATGTTTCTGTGCAGGAGCCGTCGCCTGACGGCGGCCGGCGTCCAGCCCCCGAAAACATTCGGGGTCGCTTCTGCCAATTTCAAATATCTTTGGCTGGTTCTGGCTGCCGTTTTCACTTTTCCAGGGCATTCCGCGCCAGGCGCGGGGGATGGGACGCAGCCTTCGCCGGCGCCGTCCCGGAAAGCTTCGAAAGCCTCGGTTGATATGCCAGCCCAGGGGACACCGGCAACGGCGAATCTGCCGGGCAAGCCGTTCAGCACCATCAATTCCGACCTGCTCAATTTCGATTATGAAAAGCGCATCGCCACATTTGAAGGTAATGTTGTGGCGGTGGATCCGCAGTTGACGCTCAAATGCAAGACGATGAAGGTTTTTTTCTCCGCGAAGAACAGCGAGGTGATTCGTGTGGAGGCGATCGGCGACGTGCACATGTTCAACGAAGGCAAGGAGGCGATCGGCGACAAGGCGATTTTCACGCGCGAAACCGGCGTCATCGTGCTGTCGGGTTCCAATTGCAGACTGAGGGATGAAAAAGGGAACTGGATCAAGAGCCGGGGTAGCGGCATCATCTACAATATCCACACCAAACAGATGAAGGTGGACAAGCCGGAAATGGTGGTGCAGCCTTCAACCGGAACTGAAATACTGAAACCCACGGCCCCAAAGTAACCGGATGACGCAATGAAGATGATCGAATGCGGGCGAAGAACCGAACAGGCATTGAATAATTTTCGACCATGACCGAGTTGATGCAGACTGACGACTTGCGCAAATCGTACAAAGGACGCGAAGTGGTCCGGGGAGTGCGGATTGAAGTGCAACGCGGCGAAATCGTCGGCCTTCTCGGCCCGAATGGCGCCGGCAAGACAACCACTTTTTACATGATTGTCGGCTTGGTTCGTCCTGACAGCGGCGCCGTTCATTTCGAGGGACAGAATGTGACGCACACCCCGATGTTTCATCGCGCGCGTCTTGGGATGGGATACTTGGCGCAAGAACCGTCCATTTTTCGGATGTTAACGGTGGAAGAAAATATCATGGCCATTCTTGAGTTCATGCCCTTCAGCAGGGCGGAACGCGAGGAGCGATTGCTGACGCTCCTGGCCGAGCTTGGCCTCACGCCTCTGGCGAAACAGCGGGCATACACGCTCAGCGGCGGAGAAAAACGCCGCCTCGAAATCACGCGAGCCCTGGTTACCAACCCCAGCTTCGTATTGTTGGACGAACCCTTCAGCGGCATCGATCCGCTTGCGGTCCATCAGGTGCAGGAAATCATCCTGGCGCTCCGGGAGCGCGGCATGGGCATCCTCATCACGGACCACAACGTGCGGGAAACGCTCTCGATCGTCGATCACGCCTACCTGATCTGCGAGGGAGAAGTCATCCGACAGGGCACCAAGGATTTCCTCGTCAACGATCCGGTGAGCCGCGATCTTTATCTGGGTCCCCGATTTTCCATGTAACCTCAACCTGTTGGACCAATTGACCATGAACACACACACGATGCAGATCCATGTCACCGGCCGTCATGTCACCGTAACGGAAGCCATCAAGGAATACGCCCGACGCAAACTCGAAGCCATCGGCATTGATTTTCCACGGGTGATTGATGCGCATGTCATTCTTGATGTTGAAAAGTACCGTCATCGTTGCGAGATCATCCTCGCCTGCGCCAATCATATTCACATCGAAGCGAATGAAGAGTCGGACAACATGTACGCATCCATTGACCTGTGCGTTGACAAGCTGGCGCGCCAGATGCGCAAGTACAAGACCAAGATCCAGCGGCACCATCGCCATCGCAAACAGGATGTGGTCCATCTGGAGGAACACGTGCTCACCGCCGACGGACTCGACGTTCACGAGGACGCCCAGCCTAAGGTGATTCACAAGGAAACCTTCGCCGTCAAACCGATGTTCCCGGACGAAGCGGTGTTGCAGCTCGAACTGTCGCCGCGCCAGTTCCTGGTCTTCCTCAATCCCCAGACGGAACGTGTGAACGTGCTCTACCGCCGCAAGACCGGCAACTTTGGCCTGATCGAAGCCGCCATGCCTCGGTGATCGCAATCGCTTGCAAGAACCCGGTGAATCCGGGTGGTTGCCCGCAAATCGCCTCCTTTCGCGGCGCGGCTTTTCAGACGAGCGGCTTCGGGGATGGAAAACGGCTCTTGATCTTCATCGGTTTGCCCGACTGGCCGGCCTCCAAAATTCCCAGGCAGACATCCAGGATGTGATACGCCTGGGCGCCGGAGGCATTGGAAGGTTGTCCTGTGCGAATCGCTTGCGCAGCATCCCACACCCCGCGCGACCAATCCACCCCCTGGTAGGATTCAGCGGCCAACGGAAGATCGCGCCACTCCCTTTTCGGCGCAAGCGCAAGGCGGACGGGCGAGTCGAAGGCGCACGTATTCGGCAACGAAAGCGTTCCCTTCGTGCCGTGCAGTTCCATTCCCGCCTGGACCGAATACCACGCGGAAAAAGTGGTTGTGAGGCGGCAAATCGCGCCGCCAGCAAACGTCAGGAGGCCGAAAACTGTGTCGGGAGTCGTCACTCGGAACTTCTCGCCCGCCTTTGGTCCCGATCCGATCTTGCGTTCCGGCATCATGACCTTCGCCAGACCACGCACTTCGGCAACCGGTCCCAGGATGGTTGTCAAAACGTTTAACGGGTAACAACCCACATCCAGCATGGGCCCGGCGCCCGGGGCGAAAAACGGCGCCGGGTTGGGATGCCAGATTTCAGGACGGCCATGAAACATCTCCGCATTCACGGCGAAGACCCCGCCGATCTGTCCGTTTCGCACCGCCTTCCAGAGAGTCTGTTGCGCCGCCCCCAGGGAGATGAAGGGCGAGCAGCTCAAAATCAGTTTCTTCCGCCGCGCCAATTCGACAACTTCACGTCCCGAACGCCGATCCGTGGCCAGGGGTTTCTCGCTGTGAACATGCTTGCCGGCGAGCAGCGCCCGCTTGGTCACCGCCGCATGCGCGGTATGAATCGTCAGGTTGACAATCATCTCAACCGCCGGATCGTCGAGCAGCGCGTCGAGCGAGGGATAAACCTGTCCGCCGTATTTGACCGTAAATGCCTTGGACTTCTCAGGGAACTCGTCAAAGGCGCCGACAATTTGAAGACCGTTTTTTCGTTTGGAAATGCAATCGCCGTAGGGACCGGAGATGTTTCCGCATCCCACCACGGCAATTCGAACTGTTTTGAAATGGCTCATGTCGCCAATCTCTCAGGCGGGGGCCGGGAATCAATCAAAATCCGCGCCTGCACATTCGTTTCGAGTAAGGGACCACCGAAAATAACTTGAACAACCTCACAAAATGTGGCACAGCCGCCCCCGGCTGTGCACAAAGGGAAAACCACAGCCGGGGGCGGCTGTGCCACACAACATCAACTTGTTCAACTTAATTTGCATAGCCTCCTAAGATGATTGTTTGGTTGATTTCACCTTGTGT